>UQLN01000024.1 GCA_900541965.1 uncultured Parabacteroides sp.
TTGAGTAATCTGAAGATACGAGCTTCTTACGGTACGACCGGTAACGATTTGGACTTGAGCAAGGACCCGATCGATAAGATCACGGCATTTTCTTATTTGCAGAAATATAACACATCTGATAAAGCTTATATATTCGGGAGCAATCTGGCGAATGGTATTGTGGCAGGCAGCACACCTAACCCGTTATTGACTTGGGCGACTTCCACTACTTATAACGGAGGGCTCGACTTCGGTTTCTTCAACAACCGTTTGAGCGGTACATTTGATGCTTTTTATCGTAAGGAGGTGAATATTCTGGGACCACGTACGGTATCTATTCCAAGTACATACGGGCAGTCTTTGGCACCGGAAAATTATGCCGAACGTTCATGGAGAGGTGGAGAACTGGCATTGACTTGGATGGACAAGGCCGCTCAGGGTACGATCGATTATTCAGTTTATTTGAATTTGGGTTTTGCTCGTGACCAATGGGATGTGTTGGATGAATCGGCTATTTACAAAGCAGGTGGTAATTTGGCCGATTTGTCGCAAGTAGGTAAGTCTGCTGGCATTTTGAAAGGGTTGATAGCAGATCATCTGTTGACAGACCAGGCAGAAGTGGATGCTTTGAAAGCGAAAGGTTTTAAACAATTTGGCCGTGATCCGTATTTGGGAGGTCTTTTGTATAAAGATACGCGTAGCGATGGTTATGCGCCGGAGCCTGATGGAAAGATCGATAGTAATGACTCGTACAACTTGTTGAGTGATAATGGAACACCGCGTATCAACTACGGTTTCGGAGGCCATATCAAGTGGAGAGGCATTGCTTTGGATATCCACTTCCAAGGTGTCGGCAAGTACGATCGGTTTGTTGGTGGTGTTGATGGTGGTTTTTACCAGCATGGTGGTGCCGTACGTCCTTACTTCCCGATTTGGACAAGCGACAAGGTATATGATCCGGAAAATAATCCGAATGGCGTTTATCCGCGTATTACGGGTAGCAGCTGGTATGAATCAGGTGCTGGCAATACCAGCTATTGGTTGAGAAACGGTGCTTACTTGCGTTTGAAGAATCTGAATATCGGTTATGACCTGCCGAAGGTGATCTTGCGTCCGTTGGGTATTACGAATGTGCAGGTATTTGCTAATGCGACCAACTTATTCTGTATTTCTGCCGTGACAGAATTTTTAGATCCGGAACAGAAGTACTACGATTCATATCCTTTGATGAGAACCTTTTCTTTTGGTCTTAATTTTTCATTCTAATTTTAAATCGAGAAGAATATGAAAATAAATAATATAAAATATGCGATCGTTTCCGCTGTTTTTGCTTTGTGTGGAATGATGACAGGTTGTGATACCTTGGATATTGAAAATGTGGACAGCTATGACGAGTCTATGGTTTGGGGAGATGTCAATCTGGCTACGGCTTATGTGAACAATTTGTATTCGGAATGTTTTAAGAACTGGAGTCCGAGTGCGGATGATAATTCGGATCAAATCTCAGGGATGCCCTGGTATTTGGGTACAATCACAGAGACAGGCGGTGCTTATAAAAAATGGACATATACGGAAATCCGCCATATCAATGAAGCTATCAGGCGTTTGGAAGAAGGGCTGATTGATAAGGAGAAAGCAGACGAACTGTTGGGACAGGTCTATTTTATGCGTGCTTACATGTATTATTGGATGGTGATTCATCATGGAGGTGTCCCTTATATTAAAGTACCGCAGAATAAAGATACGGATGATTTGTATGTAAAACGTAATTCTACGGCTGAATGTTTCCAGTTTATGGTGGAAGATTTGGATTATGCCATTACTTTGTTGCCAGCCAAAATTGCCGGAAATTCTTCCAATTATGGACGTATTGATCAGTGTTTTGCAAAGGCATGGAAGGCAAAGACGTTATTATTGAAGGCTTCTCCACAGTTTAATCCGAGTAACCAATATGGTAATGCTTATTGGAGCGAAGCGTATACGGCAGCGAAGGAAGCATATGATTTTTGTGTGGCAAACGGGGTTGCGCTGACTCCTGATTATACTAACATCTGGCTACAGGAACAGGGGCCGGAAGTGGTATTTGCTGTTGTTAACTCGAATCCGAATAAAACTTCCGGTTGGGCTTCCTCCACTCGTCCGACTTCTATCAGCCGTAGTGTGAATTCTTCCAATCCGACTTGGGAATTTGTAAAAGCATTTCCGATGCTGGACGGTAAGAGCTATGACGATCCGAGTAGTAAATATTATGTAGGTAATGAAAACGATTTATTGAAATCTTTCTGGAAAAATCGTGATCCGCGCTTCAATCAGGTTTGTTCGTATAATGGCCGGGAATATCCGGTAGCGGGCAAAACTTCCGGATATAGGCAATATAATGCTTTGGGTATCAGTAATGCTGACGACCAATATGGCGTGAATCCGGCTGCTCATACGAATGCGGTGAATAATGACGTATATACCGGCTTCTATAATTATAAAGCTGCTGATATGTCTTTGACTCAAGCGACGGTGTTGACATATGATATCGATTTTATCCTGATGCGCTTTGTCGAGGTGATGTTCATCTATGCAGAGGCGGCAAATGAAACCGGTCATTCGGATGTGGCAATCGATATGCTGAAACAAATTCGTAAACGTGCAGGTATAGAAGCTGGCAGTGACGGCCTTTATGGGTTGAAAGTCGGTAGCCGCGAAGCTATTCGCCAAGCCATTTTAGATGAGCGTAACATTGAACTTTGTTATGAAGGTCATCGTTTCTGGGATCTGCGTCGTACACGTAACATGATGATGCTGGCTGGTTGGACCAAGCATGGAATAGAGGCGATCGCTATTAATGCCGATGGAACAGACATGGATTTGAATACGGCAAGGGCGAAGACGGATAAGTTTGAGTTGACAACAGGGGATTTCCGTTATGTCATTCATCAGGTTCCGTACACCGAAGCTGCCGAAAGAGAGTTCGTCATTGAAGAATCTTTCTACTTCTTCCCGATTCAACAAGTTAATATAGATGAAAATCCGAATTTGGAGCAAAATTCTAATTGGGGTGGGACATTTAATCCGACGATGGAATAAAATAATAGTTTATCTTTGCAAGGACGCGGTTTACAGCCGCGTCCTTGAATTTTGTAATATCAAATTTTAATACTTAATAATGTCATGAAAACAAAAAGCTCATTGTTCCTTTTAGTATTACTCTTTACCTTTTCGTTTGTTAAGGCCCAGGATAAAATTACAATCGGGGTTATTCAATATGACCACAGTGATATTGATAAGAGTTTTAAAGAACTGCACGAACTGGGCTTCGGCTCTTGCCAGCTAAATTATAAAAATACAGTGGATAAGGCTTTTGCCGATAAAGTAAAAGCGGCATCCAAAAAACATCAGATAAAAGTGACAACGTTAGTAGGTGTTCCGGGACATTGCGTATGGAATTTCAGGCAGGGCCCGGCTACTATCGGTTTAGTTCCGAAGGAGGGACGCGAAGAAAAATTGGAAACTTACAAGAAGATGATCGATTTTTGTGTGATGGCAGATATACCGGCCATGCACTCACATTTCGGATTTATTCCGGAAGACCCGTCTTCTGAACAATATAAAGATTTTATCCGTGTGATGAAAGGATTGGCAAACTATGCCAAAGAACGGAATATCATGATTTATTTCGAGACAGGGCAGGAAACGCCTACAACGCTGATTCGTGCGATTCATGATATAGGAACAGGCAATGTTTTTATCAATTGCGACCTTGCTAATCTGATCATGTACGGTAAAGCAAATGCTTTGGATGCAGTGAAAATGTTTGGCAGCCTGATTAAGGAATTTCATGCGAAAGACGGTAAATATCCGACAGACCCTTATGAGTTGGGTGCGGAAGTCAATATCCCGGAGGGTGAAGTGAATTTCCCGGCAGTTATTGCCGAACTGAAAAAACAGAATTACCACGGTTCGCTGACTATTGAATGTGAGTTGAACGGCAGCCAACGGGACTATATTATTAAGACCCGCAAATACTTGCAGGGATTATTGGATAATTAATAATTGAAGCTTGATTTATAAAATAATTAATTATTGATTCGCTGAATTATTAAATAATTAATATATTTGTCAATCTTCTTTTTCAAGGAAAGGTAATTAAGTACTTAATCGATATAAATAGATTATACCATGAAGACAAGTAGAAGAGGGTTCCTAAAGACCCTTGGGGGGGTGGCATTATTCTCTATTGTGCCGCGCCATGTGTTGGGGAATGGATATATTGCCCCGAGTGATCAATTAACTAAAGGTATTATCGGTACCGGAGGTATGGGACGCGGGCATGTGAATTATGCCGGTACACGCCTGGTTGCTGTTTGTGATGTGGATAAAAAGCATTTGGAACTGGGAAAACAGCTGGTAAAAGATAAAATCGCCGCTTATCATGATTTCCGTGATTTGATTTTGGATGAGAATGTGGACATTGTGCACATTGCAACTCCGCCGCACTGGCATGGAATTATGTCTGTTGAAGCAGCAAAAGCCGGAAAGGACGTGTGGTGTGAAAAGCCTATGACACGTACTATCGGGGAAGGCAAGCGGGTGATGGAAGCCATGAAGCAGTATGGACGTATGTTCCGCCTGAACACCTGGTTCCGTTTTGAAGACCAGTTCTATGGACTGGGAACGCCCGTTAAACCTTTAAAGAAATTAGTGCAAAGCGGTATGTTAGGCTGGCCTTTGAAAGTGACAATCAGTAAACATACGGGTTTCGACTGGAAATTCTATTGGGTAGGAAAAGATTACTTGGAACCACAATCGGTACCTGCCGAACTGGATTATGACATGTGGTTGGGCCCGGCTCCTTATAAACCGTATAATGCACATCGCGTACATCAGACTTTCCGCGGATATTGGGATTATGATGCCGGAGGTTTGGGAGATATGGGGCAACATTATATCGATCCGGTACAATACATTCTGGGTAAAGATGAAACCAGTCCTGTAAAAGTGGAGGTAGATGCTCCCCAACAACATCCGGATGCTGTAGGAACCTGGCGTTCTATTACATATACGTATGACGACGGTTGCCAGATCGTATTGTGGGGTGGGGATTATGGTGACCCGAACACGCCTTATATCTCAGGTCCGAACGGCAATGTATATAAGAATTTCGTTTGCGATATTCCTGATTGGGAAAGAAAGCTGGCTGAATATCCGGAACCGGAACCTCAGGTGACTGATTTTATCGAATGTATCAAAACCCGTCAGCCTTTTGCTCTGAATGAACGTAATGGTTTCAGGTCTGCTACGATAGTAAATATGGGAGGTGTGGCTCTGCGTCTGAACCGGACGTTGAACTTTGACCCTGTGAAGTTGGAATTTGTTGGTGATGAAGCTGCAAATCGTTTACTGGAACAGCCGATGCGCGGACCCTGGAATATTTAATAGATGAGAGAGTAGACTTTTGAATTGAAATAAATCAGAGAAAATGAAAAGAACATATATATCGATAGCCGCTTTGTTACTGTGCAGTAGTATGCTGGTTGCACAGGCTCCGGCCAACCGTACTGCAAAAACGATTGCTGCTGATGTGCTTGCCCAGATGCCGGCAGCGAAGCAGGCTGAATACAATAAATTGATAAACGACTTGAGTTCGACCGGCGAAGAAGGGGTTCTGATGCTGGTGAATATGATAAACGCTCCGGGTAAGGGCAGTAATGCCAATGTGGATTACGCATTGAGCGGATTGACTCATTATGTAATGGCTAAAGGAGAAGAGAGTGCACGTTTGACAACAGCCAAAGCCTACATGAAAGCATTGGATATGTTGACAGACCGTGAATCGAAAGCTTTTATTATCCGTCAACTTGAAATATTGGGAGAAGATGAATGTATCGATACGCTTGTCTCTTATCTGAATGATGAAAGCCTCAGCGGTCCGGCTGCGCGTGCTCTTTCTGCCATAGGTAGCGAGAATGCGGGGAAAGCTTTGGTCGCATCGTTAATGCGCCGTTCGGGTACATTGCAGACTCAGAAGGATATTGTCCGTGCCATCGCACAGGCACAGGTCCCGGATTCGGAGGCTGCACTAAGAGCATTATTGGGTTCCAGCGATCCGAACATGCAGAAAGAATTGTTTTATGCGTTAAGCCGTGTCGGAACAAAAGCCTCATTACCGAGTCTGGCAGAAGCTGCCGCCGCTGCCGGATATACGATGGATAAATTAGGTGCTAATGAAGCTTATATCACATTAATCAAACGCATTGCCGCACAGGGCGATTTGCAGACAGCGGAAAAAGCTGCGAAAGATTTGATGAAGAAAGCGACAAAGGCTGATGCTTTGCAAAGCCGGGAAGCTGCTTTGCAGATTTTGCTTGCAGTTAAAAGTGGTGAAGCTACCAAACAGGTTGTTGCTGCAATGAAAGATGCAGATAAGGGCTACCGCAATGCTGCATTGAATTTTGCCTCCGATTATGCAAACCAGGCTATGTATGTCGAATTAATGAAGGTGATGATGAAAGCCAAACCGGATGTTAAGGTCGATATTTTGAATTGGCTCGGACGTGAAGCGAAAAGACCTTCACAACATGATATTATCAAGAATCTGGAAATTCGTTTCGACCTTCCTGCCAAACAGGTTTTGCTGGAACAGTTGAATAAAGGGGAATATCCGGTGAGAGAAGCGGCTGCATGGACAATTGTCAAGATTGGCGATCAATCATGTATCCCTGCTTTGGCGAATCTGCTGAAGAGTGACGACCACCAGATGGTTCTGCTGGCTCAGGATGCATTAATTGCGTTTAATGGTGATATTGATGCTGCTGTAGCAAAAGCCATACCTGCTGCCGGTAATGCCGGAAAGATTGCCGGACTTCAATTATTGGCTATGCGTAATGCGACAGCAAATATTAATACGGTATTGGAACAGACGAAATCCGAATCGCCGGAAGTTGTAGCTGCTGCTTACGTTGCATTGAAGGATGTGGTAAGCGACCGTGACTTGACAAATCTTTGTGGAATGTTGGAGACCGCCGATGCTTTGGCTATCCCACCATTACAGCGTGCTGTAATCTCGGCTTTGTCTTTCTTGCCGAAAAATGAACAGGCTTCTACAATTACACGCCGTATGGTACAGGCCGGTGATAATAAAAAATCTTTATATTATGTGGTATTGGCTTCAACCGGACAACCGGAAGCCTTAGCTACAATCGTGAAAGGATTCCGCACAAGTACAGGTGCACAACGGGATGCTGCATTTGAAGCTTTATTGAACTGGAAGGGCATTGAAGCTGCCGATGAACTGTTTAATATCTGCAAGGAAAACACTTCTTCCAATTATTTCAATCCGGCACTGAATGCATATATCAAGTTAGTTTCTAATCCTGCAATCACAGGTGAAAATCGTTTGTTGAAATTACGTAAGGCTATGGAAATAGCTAAGACAGATCAGCAAAAGATTGAAATATTGAAGCAGATTGAAAAGACTGGAACCTTCCTGGGTATGTTGTATGCCGGTGAGTTCCTGAACCAGAAACCTGTACAACAGGCTGCCGCTAATGCTGTTATGAATATTGCATTAGGCAATAAGGACTATACGGGAACAAATGTTCGTGATTTGCTGAATAAGGTGATACAGGTGCTGGATAATCCGGATGCAGGTTACCAGAAAGAAGCCATCCGGAAACATCTTGCAGAAATGCCGGCCGGTGAAGGGTTTGTTTCCATCTTTAATGGCAAAGACCTCACCGGATGGAAAGGTTTGGTTGAGAATCCGATTGCGCGTGCTAAAATGAAACCCGCTCAATTGGCTAAAGCTCAGGAAAAAGCAGACGAGCAAATGCGTAAAGACTGGGTGGTGGAAGATGGCATGATGGTTTATGTAGGTTCAGGTTTCGATAATCTGTGTACAGACAAGCAGTATGGAGATTTCGAAATGTATGTGGATTGGATGCTTGATCCGGCAGGACCGGAAGCTGATGCAGGTATCTACCTTCGTGGTACGCCTCAGGTCCAGATATGGGATACTTCCCGTGTGGATGTCGGTGCACAAGTAGGTTCAGGTGGTTTATATAATAACCAGGTAAATGAAAGTAAGCCGTCTAAAGTTGCCGACAACAAATTAGGAGAATGGAATAGCTTCTATATTAAGATGGTGGGCGACCGCGTAACTGTTGTCCTGAATGGGGAAAAGGTCGTGGATGATGTTATTCTGGAAAACTATTGGGATCGTAACCAGCCGATACCTATGATGGAACAGATTGAATTACAGGCTCACGGAAGTAAAGTTTATTATCGTAATATTTATGTAAAGGAACTGGAACGTAAAGAACCGTTCAAACTGTCTGCCGAAGAGGCAAAAGATGGTTTCAAGGTGTTGTTTGACGGAACCAATATGCATGAGTGGACCGGAAATACGGTAGATTATACATTGGAAGATGGCTGTATTTCTATGATACCGAGCAGAAGTTTCGGAGGAAACCTGTATACGAAGAAAGAATATGGAAACTTTATCTATCGTTTCGAATTTCAATTGACTCCGGGTGCTAATAATGGGGTAGGTATCCGCACTCCGATGGAAGGGGATGCCGCTTATGCAGGTATGGAAATCCAGATACTTGATTGCGAACATCCTATTTATAAGGATATTACCAAATATCAGCATCATGGTTCCGTTTACGGGATTATTCCAGCAAATGCCGATCATCCCAAGGCTTTCAAACCTGTGGGCGAGTGGAACGAGGAAGAAATTGTGGCTAACGGAGATAACATCCGTGTAACAGTGAACGGGGTGGTTATCCTTGAAGGTAACATCCGCGATGCTGTGAAAAACGGTACTCCCGACGGAAAGGAACATCCGGGATTGTTCAATAAGAAAGGACACATCGGTTTCTTAGGTCACGGCTCTCCGGTTAAATTCCGCAATATACGTATCAAGGAATTGAAATAATATATCATATTTAAAAAAGTCAGCGGGGATCGGTTAAATACTGATTCCCGCTTTTGTTTTGCGAAAGGTGTTGAATTTTAAAAGGAATAAAGTTTGTTTGTGTGACTTTTTATATCGATTTTTGCTTTCAAATAGCAAATAACTTATATGGAAATAGATAAATACCGGTTGCTGCTGGATAATGCCCAGGTAGGTTGGTGGGAAGCCGATTTTGAAAATGGGTATTATATCTGTTCGGATTATTTGGTTAGCCTGATGGAGCTGAAAGACAAAAGAGTTTCTTTTCTTGACTTTCTGATGCTAATCCATGAAGACTACCGGGCCCGTATTGCGAATGAATTTTCTTTTTTTAAAGGGATTGGTATTTATGAGCAGATATTTCCAATGAAAACATGCTATGGTTTCAAATTTGTCCGTACTAAAATCTGTGAACGCAGGGTTGATGAGTCCGGTAAAATAATTGTATTGGGTATCCTGCAATTAATACCCAATAAGGAGTTTAACGAAGAGTCGAATGTGAGTAATGAGCTGGATAGCATACTCAGGCATTTGGGAAGTGTCTCCCGGGCTTTGCATTCATTTATTCAGACAAACGATCTTCCGGGTTCTATCCATTTGGTACTGACAGAGATATTATATTCTATCAATACAAAAGGCAGGGCTTATATTATGGAATATAACAATGAATTGCAAACCATAAGTTGTACTTACGAGGTATGCAGTGAGGGAGTTAAAACTGTTCGTGATTCTTTACAGAGTATATCTGTAGCCACTTTGCTCTGGTCTACGCAAAAAATACAAAAATTATATCCGGTATTGGTTAATAATCTGGATGAATTGCCGTCGGAGGCAGCCGAAGAAAAGCGTTATCTGCAACAGAGAGGAGCACTTTCCCTGATATTGATACCTTTGATAATAAAGAATAAGGCTTGGGGATATATCGGTATCGATATAGTGGACAAGTACCGTATATGGAATCTTGAGGACTACCAATGGTTATCGTCGATAGCTAATATCATTAGCATTATTACGAAAATGGCGAGAATAAACGAAGCATTGGACCATAGTGAGAAACTTTTGCGTAATATATATACCAATATACCGGTAGGTATTGAATTATATGATCAGAATGGCTATCTGGTCGATATGAATAATAAAGACGTTGAAATATTCGGTGTGGAATCGAAGAAAGCAGCATTGGGTATCAATGTTTTCGATAATCCGGTTATCCCTTGCGAAATAATAGAAAAGGTCAGAAACCGTAGGCCTGTGACTTTCCGTTTAAGTTATCCTTTTAAACTTATCACGGAAAATAACTACTATCCTACAATGAAAGAGGGTACAATCGATTTGCTTACAAAAGTCAGTATGTTGTATGACAGTCATGGCGAATTGATTAATTACCTTTTTATAAATCTGGATGACACAGATAAAACAATTGCATATAACCGGATTGAGGAATTTGAGTATTTCTTTACATTAGTCAGCCAATATGCGAAAGTAGGCTATGCTAAATTTGATTTGCTTACCCATGAAGGATATGCAATCAGCCAATGGTATCGGAACCTGGGAGAGAAAGAGGGAACACCTCTCCCGCAGATAATAGGTTTGTATAATGCGGTACATCCGGAAGACCGGGAAATAATGATTCAATTCTTTGAAGACGTTAAGCAGGGGAAAGTGAATAGTATTCGTAAAGAGCTGCGTATTAAAAATGAAGATGGCTGGAAATGGATACGTGTAAATGTAATGCGTAATATGCAGGCGAATGATCCTTCCAAACTGGAAATGATTTGTGTGAATTATGATATTACGGAATTAAAGGAGACGGAGCAGCAGAGAAAGAAAGCAGAAGAGCTGGACCAGCTTAAGTCTGCCTTTTTAGCGAATATGAGTCATGAAATCCGGACCCCGTTGAATGCGATTGTTGGTTTTTCAACATTGCTGGCAGAAACGGATGAGGAGGAGGATAAAGTGCAGTTTGCTGATATAATCCAGAAAAATAATGAATTACTGCTACAATTAATATCAGATGTCCTGGATTTGGCAAAAATAGAATCCAATACTTTTGAAATGAAACCGACCGACATCGATTTGCAGGAATTGTATAAGGAGTTGGTAGTTTCCTTACGGATAAAAATTACGGAAGATGTTGATTTGATTTCTTCTCCCGGACTTCAACCTTGCATTTTCTATTGTGATCGTACCCGTTTGACACAGATACTGGCGAATTTTGTTAATAATGCGATTAAGCATACGGAAAAAGGTTTTATTCTATTAGATTATCATGTCTATCCTCATGAAATAGAATTTTCAGTAACCGATAGTGGAGAGGGGATGAACCCGGAAATGACAAAGCGTGTTTTTGATCGTTTTTACAAAGGGAATACTTTTAAGCAGGGAACAGGGCTTGGTCTGTCTATTTGTAAAAGTTTAGTAGAGCAGTTAGGCGGAAAAATCGGAGTAAAGTCAGAGTTGGGAAAAGGTTCCTGCTTCTGGTTTACTTTACCCCGTTAATTCCTTATTCTTTTTCACCATAGGCAAGGTCGCCTGCATCGCCTAATCCGGGAACGATATAGGAATGCTCGTCCAGGCCTTCATCGATAGCAGCAACCCATATTGTCGTAATATCGTCCGGCATTTTTCTTTCAAGATATTCGATAGCTTGTTTGCTGGCGATGATAGAAGCTACATGTATATGGGCAGGATGTCCTTTGGTTCTTAAAGCCTCATAAGCCAATTCCATGGAACTGCCGGTAGCCAGCATCGGGTCGGTTATGATTAAAGTCTTGTCGCTTATCCGTGGTGAAGCAATGTATTCGATATGAATATCAAAGTTCAGACGGTCTTTATATTTACGGTAGGCAGAAACAAATGCATTTTCCGCGTTGTCCAGATAGCTGAGGAAGCCCTGATGATAGGGAAGCCCTGCACGCAGGATTGTACTGATAACAACATTTTCATCCGGGGTACTCATTGGTGCGAAGCCTAAAGGCGACTGGATTTCTTTGGTGCTGTAACTAAAATCTTTACTGATTTCGTAGGCCATAATTTCACCGATGCGTTCGATATTACGGCGGAAACGTAAACTGTCTTTCTGGATATTAACGTCGCGTAGTTCGGCGACAAACCTGTTTAATATGGAATTGTTTTCTCCAAGGTTAATTATTTTCATGTGAATTGTATTAATTTGGCGCGAATTTAATACAATTAGATTGGGAAGAATAATTTTTTTTCTGAAAAATAGATAACCCTGAATACCCATTTTAAACCGGGTATTCAGGGTTTCTGTTATGTAACCTTAATTTATTACTTTTTTTCTCCCTGGTTGTTAATTGCATTAAGCAAATACTTTCCTGGTTTGAATTTCACTGTGGTTCTTGCCGGAATCATTACCGGAGTACCAGTTTTCGGGTTACGTGCTAAACGGCTGGTTTGTGGGCGTGGGGTTAACGTTCCGAAGCCGATCAATACGATCTCTTCGTTTTTGGACATGGCTTCGGTTACGATGTCAATGTACGCATCCAGCATCTTCTTACTTTTCTGCTTCTGCATTCCTGCCTTTTCTGCTAAGGCTTCAATCAGTTCTGCTTTGTTCATGAGTGTTTTGATTTAAAAAAAAATTTGTATACATAAAATTGGTCTAAATGTCTTTCTTCCTTCACCAAGGAAGAATTTGACTTCCATACTTATTAAACAAAGGTTTCCGCGAATTGTTACGAGTGGGTAAATAAAAAACGTTAAAAATGAGCGATTTATGGAACCTCCTGTATTTCTTAATTTATAGCGATAAGAGACGATATTAGAATATTTATAGTTATTTTTGTCTTCCCAAATAATAATAAAACAAGTATGAAGATTGAAGAAAATTACTCGTTGGAGGGGCATAATACATTTCATCTACCAGTCAAGACCCGTTGGTTTATGGAGTATGCAAGTGAAGAAGAATTGTCGCGGATTTTGCATGATGAGTACTTTCAAGAGTGCCGTTCTCTGCATATAGGCGAAGGTAGTAATTTACTTTTTATTAATGATTTTAATGGAATTATTTTACATTCACGGATAAAAGGCATTTCGGTAGAAGAAGAGACAGAACATTCTGTTTTGCTTCGTGTCGGGGCAGGGGAGAATTGGGATGATGTAGTTGCTTATGCCGTGGAGCATGGATGGGGAGGTATAGAAAACTTGTCCCTGATTCCGGGAGAAGCCGGTGCTGCTGCAATTCAGAATATCGGTGCATACGGTGTGGAAATTAAAGATGTTATCGAAACGGTGGAGACTTATAACCAGCTTTCTTTTGAAAAACGTATCTTTTCCAACCGGGAATGTGAATATGGCTATCGGCGGAGTTATTTTAAAGATGAAAAGAACGATCCTTATATTGTAACCTATATAACCATTCGTTTGAACAAGCAACCACAGTTTTCTGTTCAATATGGAAATCTGGAAGATGAATTGTCCAAGTATCCCGAAATAACGTTGCAGGCTGTCCGTGATGCGGTTATTGCGATACGGCGCCGTAAGCTTCCGGATCCGGCAGAGCTGGGAAATGCCGGCAGTTTCTTTATGAATCCGGTTATTCCGGTTTCCCAGTTTGAGAAGTTGAAAGTCCAATACCCGGACATTCCTTCCTATCCGGCAGGTGATGGCAAAATAAAAGTTCCGGCAGGCTGGATGATCGAGCAATGCGGGTTTAAAGGTAAATCGCATGGAGCTGTAGGTGTGTATGAAAAACAGGCATTGGTTTTAGTTAATCTGGGAGATGCCAGAGGATACGAAATTGCACTTGTCGCAGAAAGTATCCGTACGGCTGTACAAGATAAATTCGGCATAGAGATTATGCCGGAGGTTAAATATGTAGAATAATGGAAATTACGTTTTTAGGAACAGGAACTTCAACCGGAGTTCCTGAAATTGGTTGTACCTGTGAGGTTTGTACCAGTTCCGACCCTCGTGATTGGCGTTTACGAACTTCAGTTTTAGTAGAAACGGAGGGAAAAAGAATCTTATTGGACTGTGGTCCGGATTTCCGTTGGCAGATGATAAAAAATAAGACCAGCCAGTTGGATGCTGTCCTTATTTCACATGAACATTATGACCACGTCGGTGGTTTGGATGACTTACGTCCTTTCTGCCGTGTAAAAGGGGTGGATATTTATGCGGAGGATTATGTGGCAGAGGCCATAGAAACCCGTATTCCGTATGCCTTTCGTGTGAATAAGTATCCGGGCGTACCCAATCTGGAATTACACCGGATATCAGAGGAACCGTTTGTTACGGCAGGTATTCCGGTTATACCGATCCGTGTAATGCATGGCAAACTTCCGATTTTGGGATACCGTATCGGGAATATGGCTTATGTAACGGATGTCAAATACCTGCCGGAAGAGGAATATGATAAGCTGAAAGGATTGGATGTTTTGATTATTACGGCACTTCGTAAAACAATCCATCCTACACATGAGACTTTGGATGAGGCTTTAGCAAATATAGAACGTCTGCATCCGAGAGATGCTTACCTGATTCATATGGGACATAGCATTGGCCTTCATGCGGAGGTTGAAAAAGAATTGCCGCCTCATGTGCATTTGGCTTATGACGGTTTAAAGGTTACGATATAATGCGGTTTACCGGTTGCAACCGGTATAATAAACGTTTTCGCCCTCTATATTAATCTGGTTTTGAATGTGGAATTGTGGAAATATCTGTTCTATACGCAAGGTCAATGTATCGGCAAGCGCCTGGTAAAGTGAATCTGATGTTTGAAAATAAGGAACGCTACCGAAGCAACAGATATTTCCTTCACTCATAAAAATATCAGCTCCTAACCAATAGTCGTTTATTCTCCATTCCGTTGAGTTGCCGGTTTTCACATACAAGTCCAGGCTGTCTGAATTAATCATCAGGTTAAGCGGTGCATTCGGGTCGAATGTTTTTCGTAGCTGCTTTTGCCGGGCGGAAAGTGTATGTGGGGAACTTGCCAGTATATCGGCAGCCTCTTCCAGCAACTTCTTGCTATAGCTTGCCACGTAGATATTATGGTATTGGAAACAACCGAAGAACTGGTTGCCGGTATCCGGATAATAACTGAATGTAATGTCTCCTTTTGTTTGCATTTGCGGGGCAAAGGAGTTGAAAAACTTTTCCGGAATCTTATTGCCTACCGATGTATTCGTTTTAGAGTAATATACAATCCCTTGCGGGTGGAAAGAAAGAAGGGTAGTCGATTGCTCTTTATTCTCAGAAAGAAGGGATAGGTATATATCCGGTATTTTGCCGGTAAAAGCATCATATACAGGTTTGGATGCAAGCATATGCTTGGTAAAAGAAACCGGACGGTTTATTGCCAGTATGGCATAGGAGTTGGGAGCAGTCAATGCATATAAGTCCGTTTGTATGGTCTTTTTCTTGTTTTCTATATTTCCGAAAAAGAACCAGATAACCGATAATACGATGATGACCGCTATTGGAAAAAAGATTATTTCCCGCCGGATTCTCATGCTTTTGTGTTCATGAAATACTTGCACCACTGCTTTAATCCGCATGCTTCACATTTAGGTTTGCGGGCAATACAAGTGTAACGCCCATGCAGGATAAGCCAATGATGAGCTATTGGGATTTTTTCTTCCGGAATGTGTTTTACAAGTTCTTTTTCCGTTTCCAGCGGTGTTTTGCTGTTGTTCGTTAATCCGATACGGTTGGCCACGCGGAATACGTGGGTATCCACAGCCATAGCCGGCTTATTATACACAACGGAAGCGATCACATTCGCAGTCTTGCGTCCTACTCCGGGAAGTTTTTGCAATTCATCGATGTCCGAAGGTACCACACCTTTGAAATCATTTACCAGCATTTTTGCCATGCCAACCAAATGTTTGGATTTGTTGTTCGGGTAAGAGACACTGCGTACGTATTCGAAAATAACTTCCGGGGTGGAAGCTGCCATTACCTCTGCTGTAGGAAAATCCCGAAACAAAGCCGGGGTAATCATGTTAACCCGTTTGTCTGTACATTGTGCGGACAGGATTACAGCTATCAGTAACTGGTAAGGATTATCGTAGTGCAATTCGGTTTCGGCAACCGGTACATTCTTTTCAAACCAATCCAATACACCTTTATATCGTTCTTCCTTGCGCATATCTTTATTTAATTAGATTCATAACATTTTTACCAAGAAGTAATCCGAGAAAAACCGCAACAAGACCCAATAGGTTGCTTGCCAGGATATTCAGGAAAGCAAGTTTGTACTCGCCTGTTTTCATCAATGTCATTGTATCTAATGCAAACGAAGAGAATGTGGTAAATCCACCGAACAGTCCGGTAAAGAGAAAGATTCTGGCGTTGGCAGACAGACTTGTGTATTCGGCGATGCTCCAACAGAAACCAATAAGAAAAGACCCTATGACATTAACAGAAAGTATTCCGAACGGAAAGGAGTAAAGTAACGAACGCTGTACCCATGTCGAAACACCGAAACGGAATACGGTGCCGATTGCTCCTCCTGCCAATAGTAATAAAACCTTTATCATATCATCTTATCCTTAGTGTGTTTTCCCCGGGTTGGTTAATGACCCGGGGAAGATGGTAATTGATTTAGGTTTCCAATTTAATTGGCTGATTCAAACTCACGCAGGAAACGGACATCGTTTTCCGAGAACATACGTAAGTCCTTTACTTGGTATTTTAAGTTTGTAATTCGTTCGATACCCATACCCAGAGCGTAACCTGAATATACTTTGCTGTCGATACCGCAATTTTCAAGTACGTTAGGGTCTACCATACCGCATCCGAGGATTTCCACCCATCCGGTACCTTTACAGAAAGGACATCCTTTTCCGCCACATATGTTGCAGGAAATATCCATTTCGGCAGAAGGTTCGGTAAACGGGAAATAAGAAGGACGCAGGCGGATTTTCGTATCTGCGCTGAACATTTCTTTCGCGAAGAATAACAAAGCTTGTTTTAAGTCGGCGAATGAAACGTCTTTATCAACATATAATGCTTCCACCTGGTGGAAGAAACAATGTGCACGGTAAGAAATGGCTTCGTTGCGGTATACACGTCCCGGGCAGATAATACGGATGGGCGGTTCCTGATTTTCCATTGTACGGGTCTGTACGGAAGATGTATGTGTACGAAGTAACACGTCCGGATTATGCTGGATGAAGAATGTATCCTGCATGTCGCGTGCCGGATGGTCTTCTGCAAAATTCAATGAAGAGAATACATGCCAGTCGTCTTCGATTTCCGGCCCTTCGGCAATACTGAAGCCCAAGCGTCCGAAAATGTCACAAATTTCTTTTCTTACGATTGAAAGCGGATGGCGGGTTCCTAATTCAATAGGATAAGCCGTACGGGTAAGGTCGATATCGTCGTTTGCCGTTTGCTCGTTACTGAAACGTTCTTTCAGTTCATTGATTTTATTTTGAGTTGCCTCTTTTAATTGATTGAGGTGCTGACCCACTTCACGTTTTTGTTCTGCCGCAACATTGCGGAAATCATTCATCAGTAAGGAAATCTGACCTTTTTTACTGAGGTATTTAATACGTAAAGCTTCCAGTTCTTCAGCATTTGCAGCTTGCAGGTTTTCTACTTCCCGAAGCAGTGCATTAATCTTATCGATCATTTCTAACCATATTTTATTTTTAATGTGCAAAGTTACTCCTTTCTTTGGATACTGCAACCGATTACAGGAGGTTTTTTAGATAAAATATAAGTTATATCCCGCTTTTTATCATAATTTTTAAGGTGGGGAAGACAAGTGAAGAAGGCTTGGATAGATTATGTATATATGGCCTGTTTTCAAAACATAGGTGTTTTACATTCAAAACATATATGTTTTAAAATCAAAACACCTATGTTTTGAAAACAGGCCATTTAGGATGAAATTTATTAGTTGGATTTCTTCCCCTGATTAGCTACAGCTTCCATCAATTTCTTGATTTCTTCCGGGTCGCCAAGGAAGTAGTCGTTTGTCAGGTTTTGGTTTCCATCGAACTCGAATACATAAGGTACGGCTGTTGGCAGGTTCAGATGCACGATTTCATCATCCGGAATATTCTTCAGGTATTTAATGATACCGCGCAAACTGTTGCCATGGGCGGCAACCAATATCTCGTCTGCCGTTTCGAGTGAAGGGAATATCACCTCTTTCCAATAAGGCAAAATCCGGTTTACCGTATCTTTGAGCGATTCCGTACGGGGCAATTCGTTGTCTGGTACATCCTTGTAGCGGAGTTCGAAGCGGGGATTGCGCGGGTCATCTTCTTTTAGGGGAAGAGGGGCGATGTCGTAACTGCGGCGCCAGATAAGTACTTGCTCGTCTCCGTACTTTTCGGCGGTTTCGCTCTTGTTCAATCCTTGTAGCGATCCGTAATGTTTCTCGTTCAGCCGCCAGCTTTTCTCTACGGGTATCCAATCCTGGTCCATACGGTCCAGCACACAGTTTAAAGTCTTTACTGCACGTTTCAGATAAGAAGTATAGGCTTTATCAAACTTAAATCCTTTTTCTTTCAGCAAATTGCCGGCTTTGGTAGCTTCTTCAACCCCCTTGGGGGTGAGGTCTACATCAGTCCATCCGGTAAAACGGTTCTCTTTGTTCCAGGTGCTTTCGCCATGGCGAAGCAATACGATTCTTTTCATTTTTTCTTATTTAGTTATGACTGTTCCATCTGATTATATAACAAGCCGTGAAGAGGAAAAGATTCGTATTACAGAAGTTTTCCATAAAAATATATATCTTTACCGCCGGTTTAAAAACATTAGCTATATGGCTTTGAAGCGTTTTGGAGTTTCTTTGGAAGATAATTTACTGGAATCGCTGGACCAGTATGTGAATGAGAATGGTTTTGCCAACCGTTCCCAGGCGATCCGTTTCCTGATAGAAAAGAACGTTGCAGAGAAGAAATGGCAATGCAACCATATCGTAGCCGGTACCATCATCATTATGTACGACCAGGTACGTAAAGAGATCGCCTCCCGGATAACAGCCATCCAGCAGGGGTATCAGGATGTGATACTTTCATCTTCCCAATATTATGTGAATCGTAATTTTTGCCTGCATATTGTAACGGTTATGGGGACTGCAAGCCGCTTGACCGAACTTGCCGACAAGTTGACAACAATTAAGGGAATAAAACATGGCAAGTTGGTAATGAGCCGTGCCGATTGACTATTTTTTTACATCTATGGTAACACCTTTTTGATTAATCGTGTTACTTCTGAACTGAATGTATTGATAAAACTATTTGAATATTATATGAAAAAAGAAATGTTATTTGTGGCGGGACTTTTATCGGGTGTTTCTGCTTTTGCATCAGACCCTGCCGCTATAGACAGTTTGATTAATCTGAAAGGTGTAGTTGTTTCTGCAAATAGGATTAATGTGAACCGGAATAGTGTTCCGCTGACTATTTCCGTTATCGACAGGGATGAAATAGAGGCAAGCAGTGAGTCGGCCCTGCTTCCGGTGTTATCGGAGCGTGTACCCGGATTGTTTGTCACGCAAAAGGGTATTACCGGATTCGGTGTCTCGGCAGGTTCGGCCGGAACTGTAAATATCCGTGGGGTAGGGAGCGGTAATAAAGTATTAATGTTGTTTGACGGCCAGCCACAATGGGCAGGTGTGTTCGGGCATTCATTGCCGGATACGTATGTGGCTTCGGATGTGGACAGGGTGGAAGTCATACGCGGGCCGGGGTCTTTACTGTATGGTTCCAATGCAATGGGAGGAGTGGTCAATATCATTACCCGCAGGCATAAGCAAGAGGGAAGACGTACGCAGGCCCGTGTCATGTACGGCTCTTTCAATACTCAAAAATATATGGTTAATAATGGGTATAATATCGGTAAGTTCAGTAGCTTTATCTCTATAAACCACGACCGTACAGACGGTCATAGGCCTAATTCGGATTTCCATATTACGAATGGTTTTGCCAATTTGGGATATACGGTAAACGACCGTTATAAAGTGACCGGAGATGTGAGCCTCGCAAAATCGAAGTTCCAGAACCCGGGTAAAATAACAGCGCCGATATTGGATAATAAGATGGATATTCTTCGAGGAACCACATCTTTCGCGCTGGAAAATAAATATGAGAAGATGAGTGGCGCTCTGCGTTTGTTTTATAACTGGGGAAACCATGAAATTAATGACGGATATAATCCGGGAGAAAAGCCGCTGACCTATTTATTCCGTTCGGACGACCATAATGTAGGTGTCCTGCTTTATGAATCTTTCCGTCTGTTCAAAGGAAATACTTTTACGGTAGGTATCGATTATAAGAACTGGGGTGGACATGCATGGAATGATAATGATGACGGCAGCAAAAGTGAACTGGTTGATAAAACGGTAAATGAAACGGCCGGATATGTGATTATGCAGCAGGATTTGTTTGATATGTTGAGCCTGAATGCCGGTGTGCGCTATGAACATAACAGTACGTTCGGTGGCGAATGGGTCCCGCAAGGGGGTGTTACAGTGCGTCCCTTTGAAGGGAATACAATCCGTGCATCCGTATCCAAGGGATTCCGTAGTCCGAATATCCGTGAAATGTATATGTTTGGAGCTGCCAATCCGGATTTGAAACCGGAGAGTATGATTAATTACGAAGTTGCCGTCGGCCAACATTTTCTGGATGGAAACTTGTTTGCCGAGGTTACAGCATTCTATATCGATGGTAAGAATATGATTAGCTCGGTAAGTATCAATGGAGATAACCGTCCTCCGTTTAAGAATCGTAATGTGGGGACTTTCACTAATAAAGGAATTGAGTTTGAAGCACGTTACCAGATTTGCAAGAACTTGAATGCAGATATGAATTATAGCTATTTGCATATGAGCAAGCCTATACCGGGAGCTCCTGAACATAAGTTTTATGCTGGGGCAACTTATATGCCGGGGCGTTTTACTTTCAATGTAAGCGTACAGTCCATATTCGGATTATATACGGATGATGCCTGTACGAAGCAGGAAGATTTTACCACCTTGAATGCAAAAGCCGCTTATCGTTTCGGTAGTCGTGATAAAGGTTTGAACCTGTTTGTGAAAGGTGAAAATCTGACGGCTACACGTTATTCGATTAATGATGGCTTTCCTATGCCTAAGGCAATTGTAATGGGGGGCATTGATGTTACATTTTAAATAATACGGTTTATATTTTTTGCAGGTTTTATCGAATGGGCATATATTGTGGCTGTGGTATGAAGTATACCGTCACGGTTATATGCCCATATCGTTTTATTTATATGTCGTGTATCCGGATTTATTTTCAAAAGTAATTGTTAATTTCTTTAAACTATGTTTTTTTGTTATCCATATCGGGATTTTATTGCTCTCCCGTAAATTAAATTCTGCGATTTCAGAAATCTTTGCTATTCTTAACCCGCTCCCGGAAATCCAAACAGCTTAGTTATTGGTTCTAATAAAAACTAATGGAATGAAAACAGTTTTAATATTTGAAGTATGATACGAAAGCTTTTAATCCGGGATCTGACTTTGCGTGATGGTCAGCAATCAGCATTTGCAACTAGAATGACTCAGGAACAGATAGACAGAGTGCTTCCTTTTTATAAGGAAGCTGGTTTTTATGCAATGGAAGTGTGGGGTGGAGCGGTACCTGATTCTATCATGCGTTATTTAGGTGAAAATCCTTGGGAGCGGCTGGAAAAAATTAAGTCGGCGATAGGAGACAGCTCTAAGCTTACTGCACTTTCAAGAGGGCGTAATTTATTTGGATACAATCCTTATCCGGATCATATAATCAAAGGCTTTTGCCGTAACTCGATGGAGGCGGGATTAGATATTATGCGGATATTTGATGCATTAAATGATGTGGATAATATTAAATCCACCGTGCGTTATGTAAAGAGGTTCGGGGGACTTGCCGATTGTGCAATCTGTTATACGATAGATCCTCATTTTTCTGCTACCGAAAGAATAAAAGCGGCCTTGCACGGGCATCCGTTGCCTAAGCCTGTTTTTACGAATGAGTATTTTCTGGATAAAGCCCGTCAACTGGAAGAACTCGGTGCTGATATGGTGACAATAAAAGATATTAGCGGATTGATGCCACCGGCAAGATGTGCCGAATTGATTCGTCTTTTCAAAAGGAACCTGAAGGTTCCGGTAGATTTCCATACACATTGTACGCCTGGATATGGTTTGGCTTCCGTACTGGCGGCTATAGTGAACGGTGTCGATATTGTGGATACGAATATCTGGTATTTTGCCGGTGGCCCAGCTGCTCCGGCGGTGGAATTGGTTTATATCTTTTGTAAGAAGTTGGGGATTGAGTTGGATATTAATATGGAAGCCGTAGCTAAAATCAATGGCGAGTTGCATAAGATAAGGAAAGAATTATCAGCCTTTGATACGGCACATCAGTTTCCAAAAGCTTTTAATCCTTTGACCGACAGGATGCCTACCGAAATCGATCGCTTTTTTAATGATGCGATTGATGCTGCCCGGAAAGACAAAGAGAGTGATATGCTTCTTTTCTGCCGTGCAATTGAAGAGTATTTTAATTTTCCGGAACCGAATGAATTAGTAAAGGATGCACAAATCCCTGCAGGAATGTATGCCGGTATAGTGACCCAATTGAAGCAGATGGGGCAGATCGATTTGTTAGAAAAAGCGATGTCGCTGATACCACAAGTGCGTATGGACGCAGGCTTGCCTCCGTTGGTAACGCCAACCAGCCAAATAATCGGAACGCAGGCAATCACCAGTGCATTGAATATAGAGCAGAATAAACCGATGTACGACAATCCGTCGTATCAGTTTATCGCATTGGTTAAGGGGGAATATGGAAAAACTCCGATACCGATCGACCCGGAGTTCCGTTTGAAAATAACAGGTTCCCGTGACGAAGTCCCTTATGACCCGTCGGAATATGAGATGCAGAAAAATCCGGTATTGGAAGAAACCGGCATATTACTTGCCGAAAATGAAAAAGAAGTTCTGCTGTTGGAGTTATTCCCGATGATGGCTGAACGCTTTTTGATTAAACGGAAGAAGAGACGGGAAGAAATTAGATGAATGTATATTTTTGACAATCAGCCATTCTGAAAAGAATCGTATAAAAATGAAAAAGAAATATGTATGAATGCTTGCATATTTCAAATAAACCATCTACTTTTGCACCCGTCTTCGAGACAAGGAAAGATGGCAGAGTGGTCGATTGCGGCGGTCTTGAAAACCGTTGAACTGAGAGGTTCCCGGGGTTCGAATCCCTGTCTTTCCGCAGAGAAGCCATTGGAAATGAAATTTTCCAGTGGCTTTTTTAAAAAGAGAAACAACCGGAATGGAGAGATGCTCGAGTGGTTGAAGAGGCACGCCTGGAAAGCGTGTAAACCCCTAAAGGGTTTCGCGGGTTCGAATCCCGCTCTCTCCGCAAAGTGTACTAAAAGGTGTTTATGATATGTGTAGACTAGAACAGGTACCAAACTGTTTTAGTCTTTATTATTTTGTATTATAGAGAAGTTCATTGCAGAATTTGGTGATGGACTCGTCAATATCCGGACGAAGCTTGTCCAGGATTTTTTCCCAGTCTTTAATGGTTCCATCGCAATTATCAGAGATGCATTTTATGCAATAAAAGGGGATGTTATGGCTGTCGGCATAATTTGCTATTGCATAAGCTTCCATTTCAAAGATATATTTCTTGTTTTGAAGTTTTTTATAAAGTTCAGAAGATATATCAATGAACTGGTCGCTTGTCAGTACACCTTCGGCATGAGGGTAATTTTTAAATAAGTCCATTGATAATATTCCGTTTGAATAAACGGTAGTGTGTTTTTCAAAGTCTTTGTCTATGTATGTGTCTCCTTGAAAAATTTTATCAGGAATAACAATTGAACCAATGGGAAAGTGAGGTGAACCGCATGTCCCGATGTTTAGTATGATATATTGAGACTTGTTTATTTGTAAGGAATCGAAATAGTAACTTAGTGTCATCAATGCGTTTAGTTTTCCGATTCCGGTATAAAGTACCTCTATTCTACTGTCTGTGGGGACATAATTGCTTTCGTTTTCGTCAGCAATTACGACTAATATTTTGCTCTGTTCTCTTATTGCTTCTTTGGTGCAACTTAAGAGAACAGGTATTAAAATAATGAAAAATAAATTCTTCATGATGGGGTAATATCTTTAAAGGTTAAAGTTCTATTGAGGTCTTTATTGTTAGATTTTACTGCGGCAAGCGGCCCAATGGAAGATTACCTGCTTATTTTTAAAATCGTTATGGGTATGAAAATAAGCATGGATGGAACTCAAACTGTTTCCTATTGCATAAACTCTGCTTATATCATTCAGATTATCATCGGCTGAATTAGTTGTGTAGGGGAAGATAACAATATCTTCGTTGTTATTATTTTGATACACTTTCAATATTTGTCTGGTGCTATTGAGGTTAATATCCGGAAGTTCTTTATCAAATCCGCCGATTTTGTAATCGCTGGTATTACCCATATCTACGCTTTCAAATTTTGTGGCGTAAATATAATGCTCTTTGCTGGTACCGGTTTGGTTTACGGTATCCTGTCCCAAAGCTATGTTGGGAATAATATCCATATTTAAAAATTTTCCTTCTCCAACATAGAAATTTACAGCGCTCAAATCTTTCGTGGCTGCTCTATTGGTCATATAACCATGCCCCGTGATAAAAACATTTACAATTGGGGTGATGGTGTTCTTTTTTTCAGTCAACTTCTCCGTGCTACGGCTTACATAGATATGCATCATACTTCCATCATTGTATTCGTCCCACTTTATTTCAAGGCTATTTTTAGTCAGGTTTAATATATTCATATCCCATGCATCCGAATTGTCGACATATACGGCATGTATAACTTTCTCCGCCGGATTATAGGTATATGTACAATAATCTATTTTGTTATCCTTATCATCCAATGCTTTAAGGGTATAGAAGTGGGTATTGTCTATAATCACATATTTGAATTCATCAAAATCTTTGACTTCCTGTCCTTTGTAAAAGACTTTGTCTACATGCCATATTCCTGTTAAAGTTAAGCTCTCATTTTGGTCTTCATTAGATTTGTGACATGCTGCAAGGCTTATACAGAATAGAATCAGCAATAAAGTTTTACCTAAAAGATTAAAATTTTTCATTGTTCTAAAGTTTAAGAATAAATTGGTTTTTAAGAAAACACAGGGTTTATTTGTTAAAATATAATCAGTATATAAAAACTTCAGGCAAATGTAATCATATTTTTTAGAAATAAAAGTGTTAATATGTTTCTGTAAATCAGTTGTATAAGAGCAATGGTTGTGAAGGCTTTAATTTTCAGTAGGTCAAGAATAGAAATGTTGTTTCCAAAATCAATATTATTTTGTTTGTTTTTCCGGATTATAACTATGGTTTTCCAAAATCATAGTTATGAATCGGTGAAAACATAACTATGATTATTTGGAACCGGTATCTTATGTCGTGCTATATTAAGCTTAGAACGGAAAGAGCAGGGGCAAAACCAAAATCATGACAATTCCCATAATAATTTGCAGAGGTAATCCCACCTTTACGTAATCCATAAAAGTATATTGTCCGGCTGGCATCACCAATGCGTTAGGTGGAGTTGAGAAAGGAGAGGCAAAACACATGCTGGCTCCCAATGTTACGGCAAAAAGGAATGGATAAGGGCTTACCCCTATCTGCTGGGCGCTTTGCAGGGCAATGGGAGCGAGCAGTACGGCTGTTGCTGTATTGCTGATAAACATTGTCATTAGAGAGGTTGTGAAGTAAATGCCTGCCATCAGTGCCAAAGGGCCATAAACGCCTAATCCGCTAACCAATGTGTTTGAGATGTATTCCGAAGCTCCTGTTTTCTCCAAGGCTAAAGACATGGGAAGCATGGCGGCTATCAACACGATGCTTTCCCAGTTTATCGTTTTGTAAGCAGCCTCTACGTTTCGGAAGCATCCGGTTAATATCATTAAAATTCCTGCTATCATAACGGCCGTAACCGGAGCAATGGGGATGAAGTCGAATACCATCATGGCAATCATCAACAACATAATTGCTGCAGCTATAGGCGCTTTGTAATCTAAAGTGACTTTAGCCGCTTCATCCAGCGGTTGTCCTAAAACAACCCAGTCGGAGTCATCTTTGCTAAGGCGGGCTATATTGCTCCAGGTTCCTTGTACCAGCAGAACATCTCCATTATGTATACTTTGGGAGCCCAGGTCTTGTAATAGGTATTCTTGTTTACGACGGATACCCAGGATGTTTACATTGAATTTATCCCGGAAACCGGCTTCCTTAATTGTCTTGTTTATGAGGCTGGAGGAAGGCATCAGGACGATTTCTGCAATACCTATATCGTAAAATTCCAAAGAATTGCCAGTGTTGTTCGCTTCTTCCGTTGTATGCTCGTCCAGGATATTTAACCGGAAGTCTTCTGTGAATTGTTCTATCTGGTTGAACTTGCCGGAAATATACAAAATATCGTTTGTTTGCAATATCGTATCCGGTGCTGCAAGTTTCTGGGTAATGGTTTTCAGAAAACGATGCTGGGAAGCATTTCCTCGTCTCACTTCTAAAATATTTAAACCATATTTGCGTCGTATATCTAAATCGCTAATGGTTTTCCCTTGCAGATGGGAAGTCGGTATTACTTGCAGGCGGAACAGGTTATTGGAAATACCATATTCTTTAACCAGTTGTTTTAATGATTTTCCGGAAAGGGAGTTTTCTGAATTATTTTCCCCTTTTTTAGACAAGAACCATTTGCTGAGAGGTATTAATATCAATGTTCCGACAGTTACACAAATAAGACCGACCGGAAGAAAAGAAAAGAAAGATAAGGGCTGGAAACCTGCGGAGGTCAATGTGTTTTGTATTACAAGGTTAGGAGGGGTACCGATAAGTGTCATCATACCTCCCATGCTGCTGGCAAAAGCGAGTGGCATCAACAGCCGGCTTGGATTCATTCCGGCACTGACTGCCAGGCTGACTACGATAGGAAGCATAAGTGCCACTGTTCCTGTATTGCTGACGAAAGCCCCGATGGCTGAAGTAACTAACATTATCAGTAGAAAAAGCCTGAGTTCGCTTTTGCCGGCAAGTTTCAGGATACGGCTGCTGATCATCTTTGCCAATCCGGTCTGGAAAATAGCTCCTCCTACAACAAACAGACCTACCATCATAATTACAACGGAGTTGGAGAATCCGGATAAGGCTTCCTCTGGCGTCAGTATATGAAACACCAGTAAGGCGATTAAAGCACAAAGTGCCACAATATCAGAACGGAGCTTGCCATTTACGAAAAATATGGCAGAAAGGACAAGAATAATAATAGTTGTCAGCATAGTATTTTAGCTACTTATTCGAGTTGTGTGATATTAAAGATTTACAGGTGGAAACACCTCCCTCCCTTCTTGTAAACAAAATAGCAGGTAATTTGGTTTCCAACATGAAGCAACGATTTAGCAGATTTATCATTTTGCTTGGTTTTCAGAACAAATTAAAATGTTTTAATGCTTCAAAGTCTTTCGTAAGATGTTAAAATTCTTATCTTTGTAGACAAACGTAAATAATAGAGATTATAACCCTCTTAAACTTATTGCTTATGATTAGAAGATTACTTTCGTATGATAATTCCCAGTTACTCAAAGTTTTTAACCACGATTTCCCACAGTTGGCAATTATGGCGGAAGAAAGTGAGAATGCAGAGCTTTTTGGAGAAGCTTTACGTTCTTATGTATCATCCCGCAGCCGCGAGAATGGTGAAGGCGACAATACAGGGAATACCGCTGCGAAATGTATTCTTCAATTGATTGAGTATAATAATACGACAGTATCCGAACTGTCTACCGGGGAAGATTTGCAGATAGGAACAATTACTTATTTATGGAAGTTCCTTACCGGAAGACTTACGGATGACGCTTCTCCGGATTTGTTCGTCGATTTGTACAAACAATTTGAATTACTGGAGAAACCGGTGGAGATAAAACCGGACCGGAATGCACTGAAGCGTCAAATGAACCGTTGGCCTACCGGATTGGATGAAGAAGTGATGGCTATACGGACATTCAACAAAGAACGTATTGTTTCGGGATTAATCCGTAAAATAGAACGCCGGCATGCACCTTCTTCCAGATATCAGTTTACACCGGAAATGTCGTATGAAGAAAAATACTTTAAGGTAAAAGAGTGGTGGGAAACTGCCCGTTTCCATTTGGCTATGGCAATCAAAAGCCCTACGGAATTGAATTATTTCCTGGGAGGTTCTTTGTCGGAAGAGATGATGGATTTATTGATGCAGGCAAAGAAAAAAGGGATGCCTTTCTTTGTAACCCCTTATTATTTGTCTTTGTTAAACACGAATTCCGTAGGATATGATGATTCGGCAATCCGCTCTTATATCCTGTATTCAAATGAGTTGGTAGAGACATATGGCACGATTAAAGCCTGGGAGAAAGAAGATATTGTTGTTCCGGGTCATCCGAATGCAGCCGGCTGGTTATTGCCGGACGGGCATAACATCCATCGCCGTTACCCGGAAGTTGCTATTTTGATACCTGACTCCATGGGACGTGCTTGTGGAGGTTTATGTGCTTCTTGCCAGCGTATGTACGATTTCCAGAGCGAGCATCTGAATTTCGATTTTGAAGCATTGAAACCGAAAGAATCCTGGGATAAGAAGCTTCGCCGTCTGATGCGGTATTTTGAAGAAGATGCCCAGTTAAGGGACATTTTGATAACCGGTGGAGATGCGTTGATGAGCCAGAATGCAACTTTACGTAATATATTGGATGCTGTGTATAAGATGGCTGTGCGTAAACGGAAAGCAAACGAGAATCGTTCTGATGGGGAAAAGTATGCCGAATTGCAACGGGTTCGTTTAGGTTCGCGACTGCCTGCATATCTGCCGCTTCGTGTAACGGATGAATTGATAAATATCCTTCGGGAATTTAAAGAAAAAGCCTCTTTGGTAGGGGTTACCCAATTTATCGTACAAACCCATTTCCAATCTCCGTTGGAAGTTACGCCGGAAGCCAAACGGGCTATTGAAGCCATTCTTTCGGCTGGTTGGACTGTTACCAATCAGTTGGTGTATAATGTAGCTGCTTCCCGTCGTGGACATACTGCCAAATTAAGGAAGGTGCTGAATTCAATAGGTGTGATTTGCTATTATACATTCTCAGTAAAAGGATTTAAAGAGAATTATGCTGTCTTTACCCCGAATAGCCGTTCTTTACAGGAACAGCAGGAAGAAAAAGTATTTGGTGTCATACCCAAAAACAAACAGAAAGAATTACATCGTTTGGTTCGCCACGAACGTCCGTTGGGAAAGAAACTGATGAGTTTCTTGAAGGAAAACCAATTGCTGTTTGCTTCCACCGACCGGAATGTACTGAACCTGCCGGCTATTGGTAAAAGTATGACCTTTACTACAATCGGAATCACTCCGGAAGGAAAGCGTGTCCTGAAATTCGAGCATGATACGGGGCGTCATCATAGCCCTATAATTAACCAGATAGGGGAAGTCTATATTGTAGAAAATAAATCCATCACAGCTTACCTGAAGCAATTGCAGGAAATGGAAGAAGATGTGAGGGAATATGCCACAATCTGGCATTATACCGATGGGGAAACCGAACCCCGTTTCAGCCTGTATGAATATGCCGAATATCCGTTCCACATCACAGAAAAGATGACAAATCTTGAATTGGAAAGCGACTAAAAGTGTATCTTTGTTTCGCTAAACCAAGATGAGATGATACAAAACGAACGAGAAATACGACATGAGCATGTGTTACAGGCTGTTCGTCAAATGATGACGGCTGCACGTACTGCTCCGAAAGGAAAAGGCATCGACATTATAGAGATGGCGATGGTTACGGATAACGATATCCGCCTGCTCTCCGAAAAGCTGGTTGAAATGGCAGGCGAAACAGGATTGAAATTCTTTTTACGTGATGCCGATAATATTTTGCAGGCGGAAGCCATCCTGATTATCGGCACGCGTCAGCAAGTACAAGGATTGAATTGTGCCCATTGCGGTTTTGCCACTTGCGTGGAGAAACCGCAGGAAGTTCCCTGCACCATTAATTCCGTCGATTTGGGTATCGCTATCGGTTCTGCCTGTGCTACGGCTTCCGATTTGCGGTTGGATACCCGGGTTATGTTTAGTGCCGGACTTGCAGCCCAGAACCTGGGATGGTTGGGAGAATGCAAATCAGTCATGGCGATTCCGGTGAGTGCCTCATCTAAAAATCCTTTCTTTGACCGTAAACCGAAAGAACAGAAATCATGATAAAGTTTAATAATAAGCTGGAACTTCGTTATTATTTTAACGATAAATCCAACTATATGGATGCTATGGTAAAGCATCGTTGTGAGAAGGAAGTGCTTGCCATGATACGTACCCTGGCAGATATGCTGGATGTGAAGATGACCGTTCACAGTGAACCATACGGACAAGAAGGTTTTAAGGAAATATGGGCGGTGGCAGGCGAAAGTACGCGTTCCATTTCTATCGTATTGAATCTGTTTATGCAGGTATTTACCCGCCAGTCCTTGTTATTGGGCGGACAGCCTGTGGCAGACCGTACAGCGGCGGACGAGGAAAAGATGCAGAAAGAAATAGCATTGTTGCGCCGTAACCTCAAACTGAAATCTCCGGATGCGCTTATTCCCCGTGAGCTGATAGAACTGCTTAGCTCTATGCCCAAGTTCTGTAAATATAAATCAAACTTCTATGAAGCATTGCGTGGCTATCCGAAAGTGACGAAGATAACCTGTCGCGAGCTGAATGAAAATAACCGTAGCCGTTCCGGTTCCCTGGAAGTAAAGCGGGAGCAGTTTGATTATTATATCCTCCGTTCGGATGATTTACCTCCTGTAAAAGATAATAAAGCAACGATTGAAATCATCTCTCCGGTATTGAAAGACAGCCGCTACCGTTGGAAAGGTATCTATAATAAAGGAGGAGAGACTATCGATTTCTATATGAATGATGAGGATTTCAAGAAACAGATGTTCGATGAAAAGGTATCCTTTACAAGTGGCATGTGTATCGACTGTGTATTGGAGATAGAACGTAAACTAAGCGAATTGGGTGAAACGGTCAACGTAAGTTATACGGTGAAGACCGTTATCCGTACTCGTTTCGATAAAATGGAAATCATTACTCCGCAAGGAAAGCGCCATTTGCGTAAACTGGAAGCGGAAAAGAAACAGCTTACCCTCGATTTGTTCGGGTAAGGCGTATAGAAATAAGATAATATGGCGAAAACGAAAACAGTTTATGTCTGCTCCAACTGCGGAGCGGACTCTCCCAAATGGATTGGTAAATGTCCGAGTTGCGGCGAGTGGAACACCTATGTGGAAGAAGTGGTAGCTAAAGAATCCGCTTCCAAACGCCCTGTTGTTTCCGGCTTGGCGGACAGGAACACTAAAGTGCGCCCTGTCCTGCTGCGTGATATTACTTCGGAAGAAGAAGCACGTATCGATTTGCAGGATAACGAACTGAACCGTGTATTGGGAGGCGGACTGGTGAAAGGTTCGCTGGTTCTGATAGGTGGGGAGCCGGGTATCGGTAAATCTACGTTGGTATTGCAAACTGTTCTGGGGCTGAATAACCTGAAAACGCTTTATGTCTCAGGTGAAGAAAGCAGCCGCCAGCTTAAATTGCGTGCCGACCGTTTGACACATCAGAACCCGAACTGTTTTATTTTGTGCGAAACTAATCTGGAACAGATATTCGTACAGGCTCAGAACGTACAGCCGGATTTGCTTATTATTGATTCTATCCAGACTATATTTACGGAAATAGTGGAATCTTCTCCCGGAAGCGTATCGCAGGTAAGGGAGTGTAGTGCCGCTATCCTGAAGTATGCGAAAGAGACGGGAACCCCGGTTCTCCTAATCGGGCATATCAATAAAGAAGGCAGTATTGCGGGGCCGAAAGTGCTCGAACATATTGTCGATACCGTTCTACAGTTTGAGGGCGACCAACATTATATGTACCGTATCCTCCGCAGTATCAAGAATCGTTTCGGGAGTACAGCAGAATTAGGTATTTACGAGATGCGCCAGGACGGTCTTCGGGAAGTGAGCAATCCATCGGAACTTTTGCTGACTCAAAACCATGAAGGGCTGAGTGGTGTGGCAATTGCCGCAGCAATCGAAGGTATCCGCCCGTTTCTTATCGAGACGCAGGCGTTGGTCAGTTCGGCTGTTTATGGAACTCCGCAACGTAGCGCTACGGGTTTCGACCTGAGGAGGATGAATATGTTATTGGCCGTCCTTGAAAAGCGTGCAGGCTTTAAACTCATCCAGAAGGACGTCTTTTTGAATATAGCTGGAGGGTTAAAAGTAAACGACCCGGCTATTGACCTTGCAGTAATCAGTGCGGTGCTTTCATCCAGTTTGGACATAAGTATCGAGCCGGGTATCTGTATGTGCGGCGAAGTGGGGCTTTCCGGCGAAATCCGTCCTGTAAACCGTATCGAACAGCGCATTCTTGAAGCAGAGAAACTGGGATTCTCCCGTATTATTATCCCTCATAACAATCTGAAAGGGTTCGACCCGGCTAAATGTAAAATACAAATCGTACAGGTAAAGAAAGTGGAAGAAGCCTTCCGCCATTTGTTCGGTTAAATTATTCTCCAAATTACTATTCCCCATGATACAAGAATTACAACTCCGTGTTCTTCCGGAAGAAGCAGCAAACGAACAGTCTTTGAAACAGGTTGCCGCCCGTGAAACCGGTACGCCTCTTCAACATATTCATGCTGTCCGCCTGTTGAAACGTTCGATAGATGCCCGCCAGCGGACTATTTATGTAAATGTGAAACTGCGTGTTTTTATTGACGAGATGCCGGAAGAGACTGAATATACATCCGTGGAATACAAGGATGTGTCGGGAGGGAAACCGGTTGTAGTAGTTGGTGCCGGACCTGGTGGGCTTTTTGCCGCTTTGCGTCTGATAGAACTGGGACTTCGTCCTGTTGTTATCGAACGGGGTAAAAATGTGCGCGAACGAAAGAAAGATATCGCCCTGATTAGTCGCGAACATAAAGTGGACAGTGAGTCGAATTACAGTTTCGGGGAAGGGGGAGCCGGAGCTTATTCCGATGGAAAGTTATATACCCGTAGTAAGAAACGGGGTTCTGTAGATAAAATATTAAATGTATTCTGCCAGCACGGTGCCAGTACATCCATTCTGATAGATGCCCATCCACATATCGGCACGGATAAGTTACCCCGTGTAATCGAGAATATCCGCGAACAGATTATTCGTTGTGGGGGAGAAGTACATTTCGAAACCCGTATGGATGCTCTGATTATAAAGAATGAAGAAGTAATCGGTGTCGAAACAAATACCGGAAAGACGTTTTATGGTCCGGTTATCCTTGCTACCGGGCATTCGGCACGCGATGTATACCGTTACCTGTATCAGCAACAAATTCCGGTCGAAGCGAAAGGGATAGCAGTAGGTGTCCGTCTGGAACATCCCCAGGAACTTATCGACCAGATACAATATCATCGTCGCGAAGGACGGGGCAAATATCTTCCTGTTGCCGAATATAGTTTTGTAACGCAGGCTGCCGGACGCGGGGTGTATTCTTTCTGCATGTGCCCCGGAGGTTTTGTTGTTCCTGCGGCAAGCGGACCGAAACAAGTGGTGGTGAACGGTATGTCTCCTTCCAACCGGGGGTCCCGTTGGGCTAATTCGGGTATGGTTGTGGAGATACGTCCGGAGGATTTCTCTTCTCTGTTGGAACATGAAGTATTGAAAACCGAGACAGGCGAACCGGTAAATGCCGATTCGCCATTGGCATTAATGGCTTTTCAGGAACGATTGGAAGAGTTGTGTTGGCTGAATGGAAATATGCGTCAAACAGCACCGGCACAGCGGATGGCTGATTTTATCAATAAAAAGAACTCTTTCGATTTGCCCGAATCTTCCTATACTCCAGGCTTGTTGGCTTCCCCTTTGCATTTTTGGATGCCCGGGTTTGTTACCGGTCGTTTGCGTGAAGGCTTCCGCTATTTCGGCAAAGTGTCCAAAGGTTTCCTGACGAATGAGGCGCTTATGATTGGAGTTGAAACCCGTACCTCTTCACCGGTTCGCATCTTGCGTGATAAGGAGAGCTTACAGCATATTACGATTAAAGGACTTTTTCCATGTGGCGAAGGAGCCGGTTATGCAGGCGGCATAGTGTCTGCCGCTATTGATGGCGAGCGCTGTGCGGAGAGTGTGGCGGCGATGATTGGGTAAAATGGAAAGGGTTTAGTTCAAAAGAAACTAAGTTAATAATGGGACAAAGATAGAAATTAAAGAATATAAAACAATAGTATATGCTTTAATTTATATAGGCTTGGAGAATTAATCGTTATTTTTCGAGCCTTTTGCTTTAAATGGATGGGTGAAAGAGGGTATTAATGAACTAAGATTATTTTAAAAAGGATCAGTGGGAGACTGTTCTATGGTTTAAATAGGGTCTGTTTGTTAATGCTACAATGTTTTTGGGGTAAAACGTTTGTTTCTATGGATTTTAATTGTTGGTTTTACCGAAAGATTGGTTTAATCAATCTTTTCAAGTAAGTATGATATTCTTTTTTACCATAGTTTCTTTTGAACTATAACTATGGTAACAGCTATACTTCGAGTAAGATGTATTGTAAATAAAGTAACTGGATGTAAGGATGGTTTTCTGCTAAGTATTAGTTATTTGGCCTGCTATGTTTTCGGAAATATTTGTCGTACAGTAGCAGGTTACAACAATTGTTCATTACATCGGTTAGAGAGTATCTGCTGTAGTCTGAAGGTTCAAATAAAGAATGACATCTACTCAGTTTCTACCACAAAATCGGGTCTTTTAAGAAACTTCCCTAATTTTTATAATCCCTTTATTAAATCAAAAGTGTGGTTTGTCTCAACCGGCAATAATGTTACCAATCATAGCCTTTTACGTATGATGTGGATACGGGGATTGCAAAACAAGCCGGTTGTTGTAGATGTCATGAAAGAAACATTCTTTGCTATTTCGGAAGCTACTGAAATGGTTACTCAAATAATCTTTTTTATACGATGCTCGTATATGTACGTATATGGGTTTCGTATACGTCCACATACGACAGTCGTATACGCTCGCATACGGTATCCGTATATGGACACATACGGGTGGCATATATATAAATTCATCTATAAACTTTTAGTATTATGAAAACAGTTAAATTATTTACAGCTTTATTATTGGCTATGATTTGTATCAGTTTATCTTCTTGCAATAAAGATGAGGATAACGATGATAATGATAGTTCTGCTTTGGTAGGAACATGGGCATGGCTCTCTGAAACAAATTCAGAAGAATATTGGGTGGTGTTTAAAGAAAACGGAACCGGATATACTTGGGATTCTTATAATGGGAAGACAAGCCCTAAGGCATATTTTTCATATAGTTTTAATGAAAAGTCTTCTATGTTGTTAATCACGTATGATGAGGTAGATACGGAGTATGAAGATGAAAATTCGGAAACAGTGGAAGTTCTTACTTTAACGGATAAGAAGTTAGTGTTGGATTTTGAAGATGGTAGTTTGACGTTTTACAGACAATAGTCTCTGTATTTCGGCTGGTTGAATATGAAAGAGCGGACTGACCCTAAAAATCAGTTCGCTCTTTGGATGTTTATTGTATCCTGATTCTTCCGCTTTCCACCACGAACCGTTCGTCATGGTCGGCAAGAAACCGGATTGCGGTAATGCATTTTTCCATAGGGAAAGGGAGTGCCCCTGTTACTTCTTTAATGTCTTTTGCCTCATCCGTAAGGTTTACCAATAGCGCGTCGCGAATTGCATTAAAGTCTTTGTTGCTTAGTCCTGAATCATTTTTGGCAAGACAAGTATCGCAACATCCGCAATCTTCCGCATCCTTTTCTCCAAAATAGGTGACAAGCATACGGCTACGGCATAACCTTTCTTCATTGATGTAATTTAGGACACAGGTAATCCGTTTTTCAAAACGTTCTTTCCGTTCTTCATACGCAGAGCAGGGGATGACAACATATTTAGTCTCTTCCCGGGTTCGCCTGTAGATGATGAGCGGTGTTTTCTTTTGGGGAATATAATTTACTATCCGGAATTTAGATAAGCCTATCAGAATATCGTATAGTTCCTGTTGGCTGATGCCGGTGCGTGTAGCAATAACCCCTTCATTTATATACACATAATCGGCAAACAGTCCGGTATAGGAACGAAGGATAACCTGTATAACTTCATCCGTTTTTTTATCCTGATTCCTGTAACGGTACAATTCGTCGCGGGTAGCATTAAACATCAGGCGTGAGGCATTATCCTGTTCTTCCGTATATTCAATGTAACCCGCCAATTCCAGAATCTTAAGGGCGTGATGCGCCTGTAAGAGCGAGAATTTATAGGCTGAACAGAAATCAGCCAATGAAAAATCGTGAACCGTATCCAGTCCGAATCCTACCGCTATCTGATAATAGTTGCCCAATGCCTCGTATACACGTTTGATAAAGTCTTTATCCGGGAACTCGTCGGAAAGCCGCTTTTTAAGTTTCGTGCAATCCCCGTCCGAGCAGAGAGCTACGGCATAGGCTTTTTGTTCATCCCTTCCTGCACGTCCTGCCTCCTGATAATATTCTTCCAGTGACCCCGGCATATCGATATGGACAACCAGACGTACATCCGGTTTATCTATACCCATCCCAAAAGCATTGGTGGAAACAATCACACGGCATTCGTTTTCTTTCCAGCGTTTTTGGCGAAGACTCTTTTCCTCACGGTTCAGCCCGGCATGGAAATAATCTGCCGAAATACCCGCTTGTTGAAGAGCCAAAGCTATTTCCTTTGTGCGTTTCCGGTTGCGGACATATACGATAGCCGTACCAGGAACTTTTCCCAGGATATAAGTCAGCGTTTCTATTTTATCTTCCGTATGCCGTACGATGTAAGCGAGATTCTTACGTATAAAACTTTTCTTGAAAACATTCTTTTCTTTGAAATGCAATCGTTCCTGTATATCGTCTACCACTTCCTGTGTAGCAGTAGCGGTAAGAGCCAGTACGGGAATGCCGGGCAGTTGTTCCCGGATATCGGCAATGCTGAAATAGGAGGGACGGAAGTCGTACCCCCATTGCGAAATACAATGGCTCTCATCTACTACCAGCAGGCAGACGTTCATTGCTTGCAATTTAGTCTGGAATATCTCTGTGCCTAATCGCTCCGGCGATACATACAGGAATTTGTAATTACCGAAGATGCAGTTTTCAAGCTGGGTGATAATCTCCTGCCTGCCCATCCCGGAATATACAGCCGTCGCTTTAATGCCGAGACGGCGCAGGTTATCCACCTGGTCGCGCATTAAAGCAATCAAAGGGGTAACGACAATGCAAATACCCTCCATCGACAGTGCCGGAACTTGGAAGGTAATGGATTTACCTCCGCCTGTAGGCATAAGCCCGAGCGTATCTTTCCCGGCGCAGACAGAATGGATGATATCTTCCTGCAAGGGGCGAAAAGCCGGGTATCCCCAATACTTTTCTAATATCTCATGATAGATATCCACTTTTGTCCTTCACATCTCTTCTTCTTTAATATCCTTAATCATCAATTGGATGGAAGTATTCCCGTTGTAGGTATTTTCCTCGATGGTATAACAGATATTAAAAGGTTTCATAGTTTTAATATGTGTATTATGCTTGTGCATGCCGAAGGCGATGCCATGAATGGGCGTATTCGACTTGTCGTCTATCATTTCCAGTTTGATGTGCTCCAAGTCCTTGCCTACCAATTTGCTGGTACCATAGTCTTTAACTCCCAATGAACAGAAGATGGGTTTTTGGTTATCCGGTCCGAAAGGACTCATTTTCTTCAGTTCGTTTACAAATTTGGAGTTGATGTCCTGAAGATCCAATATCGCGTCGATATCGATTTGTGGAGTCATTTGTTCCGGGATGATTTCATCGGCAGCCAGTTTGAGAAAACGGTCGATAAAGGCATCCAGGTTTTCTTCTTTCAGGGATAATCCGGCTGCATAGGTATGTCCACCGAAGTTCTCCAGCAGGTCCCGGCAATTTTCAATAGCTTTGTATATGTCAAAGCCGGTGATGGAGCGTGCCGAGCCGGTAATCAGTTCGGACGATTTGGTCAGTACCACTGCCGGACGGTAATATTTCTCTGTCAGTCGGGAAGCGACGATGCCGATAACGCCTTTATGCCAGCCTTGGTTGTACACCACAATGGCTTTACGGTCTTCCATGTTTTCAAATTCATCGATGATGGCATTGGCTTCGTCGGTAATCTTCTTATCCAGTTCGCGGCGTTCGTCGTTGTACTGGTTGATGCTTTCGCTCTTTTCACGTGCTACATCCACATCCTTGGCAAGCAACAGTTCAACCGCTTCTTTACCATTCATCATGCGCCCGGAAGCATTGATACGGGGACCTATCTTGAATACGATGTCGCTGATAGTAATCTCTTTTCCCGTCAGCCCGCAAATATCGATGATACCTTTTAAGCCCAGGCTCGGATTACTGTTCAGTTGTTTAAGACCGTAATGGGCGAGGATACGGTTTTCACCCGTAATCGGTACAATATCCGACGCAATGCTGACAGCTGTCAGGTCAAGCAGCTTTTCCAAATCGGAAAATGGGAAGTTATTGCTTTTGGCAAACGCTTGCATAAACTTGAAGCCGACTCCGCAACCCGATAAGTGTTCATACGGATATTTCGAATCTGTACGTTTGGCATCCAGTACGGCTACGGCCGCCGGCAACGTATCATCCGGCATATGGTGGTCGCAAATGATAAAGTCGATACCTAACTCTTTGGCATACTCAATCTTTTCGATTGCTTTGATGCCACAGTCCAGCGAGATAATCAACGTGATGCCATTTTCTTTTGCATAGTTAATGCCTTTGTAAGAAATGCCATATCCTTCATCATACCGGTCCGGAATGTAATAATCCAGTGTAGATGAATAAGGGCGCAGATATTTGAAGACCAATGAAACGGCTGTAGTCCCGTCTACATCGTAGTCACCATACACCAAAATCTTTTCTTTATTACCCAAGGCTCTGTTTAGCCGCTGGACCGCCTTGTCCATATCCGGCATAAGGAACGGATCGTGCAGGTCGTTCAGATTGGGTTTAAAGAATTTCTTAACCTCTTCTACAGAAGTAAGTCCTCTTTGAACAAGCAATAGACAGATAACCGGACTTAATCCCAGTCCGGCAACCAGCTCATCTCTTTTATGTAACTCTTCTTTTGTAGGGGTTTGAAAGTTCCATTTGTTTGTCATTATATATTGTTTTTTTCTTTTTTATCTCTCTCGGGATGAGATGTGCCATAAATAATTACATTCATAACCTCATAATCATGTAACCGATAACCTTAAAATCCATAAGCATTATGTGATACGGCACTCTCATTTCAATCCGTAAAGTTAGAAATTATAAATGGATATTCAACTATGAAATATATATGTTTATTCTAATTATTATACGTTTTCGTCTCCTCACAATTTCAAATTCTTTCTGTTTTCTTATTTAAATCGATGAATGATTTGTACATTTGCCTCGTTATTGGAAAACAAATGATAGAAGATATTAAAAAAGCTTGTGAAGTCCTCCGTGCCGGGGGATTGATACTTTATCCCACCGATACAATTTGGGGGATAGGTTGTGATGCGACTAATGAAGAAGCTGTAAAGAAGGTGTACGAGTTGAAGAAGCGGTCGGATAATAAAGCGATGCTGGTTCTAACTGATTCACCGGTTAAACTGGAAACTTATGTTTCTGAAATTCCAGATATCGCATGGGACTTGATTGAAGTGGCAGATAAACCTCTTACCATTATCTATTCCAATGCGAAGAATCTGGCAAATAACTTGTTAGGTGAAGATGGCAGTGTAGGTATACGGGTTACAAATGAAGAGTTTTCCCGTAGACTGTGTGAATCATTCCGCAAGCCTTTGGTTTCTACATCTGCTAATGTGAGTGGTGAACCTTCTCCTGCGAACTTCTCGGAAATATCGGAAGAAGTTAAAAATGGAGTGGATTATATAGTCGGATACCGTCAGGACGATATGCAGAAGGCAAGCCCTTCCAATATTATTAAGTTGGGTGCCGGAGGACTGGTGCAGATTATCAGATAGCGATTTCTGTTTGGGTTGACATTTGATAGTTGACAGTTAAAAACAGGTTGTAGGAAGTGGATTTTACAACCGGATAAGGTATAAAAAGAAAGAATGGCGAAGGAAGGTTTATTTTATAGGCTCCTGCTGTGGCGGGACAAACATATTAAGGAGAGAAATTTCATTTTAATCATCAGTTTTCTGGTGGGAATATGTACGGCAGCCGCCGGTATCATATTGAAACATTTGATTCATCTCATTCAACATTTATTGACAAACAACTTTAACCAGGATGGGGCAAACTATCAGTTGCTGCTTTATCCGGTTATCGGTATTTTATTGGCAGGCTTATTCGTTAAATATATCGTAAGGGATGATATAAGCCATGGGGTAACCAAAATCCTATATGCCATCTCACAGCGTAAAAGCCGTATCAAACCTCATAATACTTGGAGTTCTATTGTCGCAAGTTCTGTAACCATCGGTTTTGGCGGGTCAGTCGGAGCGGAGGCGCCTATTGTTTTGACAGGAGCTGCAATCGGTTCCAATCTGGGACGTCTGTTTAAGATGGAACAGAAAACATTGATGTTGTTGGTTGGTTGCGGGGCAGCTGGAGCGATTGCCGGTATATTTAAGGCTCCTATTGCCGGGTTGGTATTTGTGGTGGAAGTTTTGATGTTGGACTTAACGATGACTTCTGTGCTTCCTTTGCTTATATCTTCCGTTACGGCAGCTACTGTTTCCTATGTCTTTACAGGAACAGAGGCTATGTTTAAGTTTTCCCAGACCGAAGTATTTGAGATTGCCCGTATCCCCTACGTATTATTATTAGGCGTTTTCTGTGGTCTGGTATCCCTTTATTTTACGAAAGTAATGAACCGGATAGAAGGTATGTACCGTAATTTGGGTATTTACTGGAAAAAATTTGTAGTGGGTGGTTTAATGCTGAGTATTTTGATATTCCTTTTTCCTCCCCTCTATGGTGAAGGTTACGATACGATTGGTTCATTGTTGAACGGACAATTCGGCCATATAATGGATCAGAGTTTGTTTTATGACTTGAACGGAACGTATTGGGGGGTACAAATATTCCTTGTGCTGATACTTCTTACTAAAGTATTTGCTTCCAGTGCTACGAATGCCGGAGGTGGTTGCGGTGGTATATTTGCACCGAGTTTGTACTTGGGTTGTATCGCCGGTTTTGTGTTTGCTCATGCATCCAACTATTTTCCATTTACGATGTATGTATCGGAAAAGAATTTTGCTTTATTAGGGATGGCAGGGGTGATGTCCGGCGTTATGCACGCTCCGCTTACCGGCGTTTTTCTGATTGCGGAACTTACCGGAGGATATGACTTGTTTCTTCCGTTGATGATTGTATCCATCAGTTCTTATATTACAATCAAAATGTTTTTGCCTCATAGCATTTATTCCATGCGTCTGGCTCAAAAAGGCGAGTTACTGACTCACCATAAGGACCGTGCCGTATTGACATTGTTGAATACAGATGCTGTTATCGAGCGGGATTTCCTTACCGTTTCTCCGGACATGTCTTTGGGTGATATGGTAAAGGTTATAGCCAAGAGCGGTCGAAATTCGTTCCCTGTTATTGATGATAAAGGTATTTTGCTGGGAATTGTATTATTAGATAATATCCGGAACATTATGTTCCGTCCGGAGTTATATAACCGGTTCCATGTTTCTAAATTTATGGTGTCGGCTCCGGCAAAGGTGCAGATTGGTACGTCGATGGAGCAAATTATGCGTATATTCGACGATACGAAAGCATGGAATTTGCCTGTGGTTGACGAAGAAGGCCGTTATGTCGGCTTTATGTCGAAATCGAAGATATTTAATTCATACCGCAAAGTATTGGTAGAAAACTTTTCAGGAGATTAAAGATGATGAAGAAAGAAGATTTGCGAATAGTGTATATGGGAACTCCCGACTTTGCTGTCGAGAGTTTACGTGCCTTGGTAGAAGGTGGTTATAATATTGTAGGTGTCATAACAATGCCGGATAAGCCGGTGGGACGCCATGGAAGTGTTCTTCAGGCAAGCCCGGTGAAACAATATGCCTTGTCGCAAGGACTTCCGGTTCTTCAGCCGGAGAAGTTGAAAGATGAAACATTCCTTTCCGACCTTCGTGCCCTGAATGCCGATTTGCAAATTGTTGTAGCTTTCCGTATGTTACCGGAGGTTGTATGGAATATGCCTCGTTTGGGAACATTTAATTTGCATGCCTCTTTATTGCCTCAATACCGGGGAGCTGCTCCTATCAATTGGGCTGTTATCAATGGCGACACGGAAACCGGAGCTACCACCTTTTTCCTTACACATGAAATCGATACAGGCAAAATAATCCGTCAAAAGCATCTTCCTATAGCGGATACGGATGATGTGGAAAAAGTGCATGATGCCTTGATGGTAATGGGCGCCGGTTTGGTTCTTGAAACTGTCGATTTATTATTGGAAGGTAAGACCGATGCCATTCCTCAGGAAGAGTTTTATAAAGATCCTTCCGAACTTCGTCCTGCTCCGAAGATATTTAAGGAAACCTGTCGTATCAACTGGAATCTGCCGGTTAAACGTATCTACGATTTTATTCGTGGTTTGTCTCCATATCCGGCAGCATGGACAGAGCTTGTCTCTCCGGAGGGAACCCGCTCTGTTTTAAAAATATATCAATCCGAGAAACGTATGGCGGCTCATGACAAGCCTGTAGGTACAATTTTGACAGATAAGAAAAGCTATATAGATGTAGCTGCAGAAGACGGTTTTTTACGCTTGTTGTCTGTACAATTGGCGGGGAAGAAGCGATTAGCCGTAACCGAATTCTTAAATGGTTTCAAGCAAATTGGTGAGTATCGGGTAGATTCGTCTGACCAGGGGTAATAAACAACCTCAATATATTATATTCCCCTTTTTTTGTAGGGAGAGTGTTCCATAGATGGAGTACCCTCCCTTTTTTGTTATGAAAATCTTTCTCTTTTTTTATGCTTAGCATTATATGTTATTAACGGATAAAGCAGGATGTGAAATAATGTAAGTGTAAATTTGTCTTTTTCTTGTACGCATTGTTTTGTAAATCATCCCGTCGATTTTATAAAACTTCCCGTTCTTTTGTATATTTCATCCTTTAGAAAAATACTTTTGATGAATGTCCTTGTTTCTTCTTATAGATATTGTTCTTCCTTTTTATATATATTGTTTTTGTGTTTGATAGTTGTCGAAAGAATATTAGATAGGTTACTTTTCCGTGAAACATTCTAAGATATTAAACAAAGAATACTGCAAATATGGTAATTTAAAGGGTAGATGCAAAATGTAATTGGTAAATATTTTGTCGCTGATCTGATTTTAATTAACAAATATAGTCTGTAAAAAATTGGTTATTAGAAAATTAAATTTCTATTGTTGTAAATTAGCTTAAAATTAGATATTAAAGATTATTCTTTGGACTATAGGGAATTATAATCATTTTGGGCAATTGTTGTGTGTTTTTTATATTGCGATTTGCTGTATATCGATTGATGTGTATGGAGTATGTTGTTTTTTAAAATGACTAAAAAAACGTTCGTTTATTTTAGTCATTGCAAAGGTATGTATTAAAAACCGTAAAACCAAAAGAAAAAATTATACAAATCTGTAACTCTTAAAGTTAGGTACAATGTAATAATCCTATTATTAATGACTTACATGAAATATAAAACGCTAAAATAAACGAACGTTTTTTTAGTCCTCTTTTCACTAGTGCACTTTTGGGAACGAATAAAATAAACGAACGTTTTTTTAGCCATTGTTTTTCTTCTTGAAAGTGAGAAATCAGTATGTGATTCGTGGTTCCCTTCTTGGGAGTGACGAACCTTTTTGTGAATAAATAACAATACTCTTAGATGGTGAAAATCAGGATTTTATTAATTGGTACTATTTGTGGTACCCTCAGCATTCATTTGCATCGGCTTTATAGAGAAAATCTCTACTATTTTTTATTAACAGGAGCTGAAAGTTCCGTTGTTTCATATCCAGTCGATTAAACTCTTACTTACGCCTTGTGCCGCTCTTTATATATAGGAGTGGGCTACTTATTTGAAAAAACATGGAACCTCTTCAAATAAATCGCTACAACCAGATTATAAAAGTCCTGATTCTGTTCGGTGACCTTTTTATTGTTAATTCGTTGTTTTGCTTGCTTTTTTCCAGTCTGGGCAAACATTTGGAATTACGCCTCACACTCCCCCAAATACTTTTGATAATCAGTCTTTGCTATCTCGCATTTTTTGTGCGTGGAGGGATCGTTGTGTATAGACGCCGTGTTTATGCCTATCAGATATTAAGGCGTGTTTTTTGTAATGTGTTCTTTTTTTCAGTCTTGGTCGGTATAGTGTTGGAGATAGGCAATTTTGCCTATGTGTTTTCCCTTTTTTATTTGGTTTATGTAACCTCTTTGTTCTTGGCAATCAGTGGATATCACCTGTTTTTCCGTTGGCTTATCAAAGAATACAGGCATCTGGGAGGCAACCTTCGCCATGCTGTGTTGGTAGGCAGTACAGATAATAATAAAGAGCTATACCATGAACTGACAGATGATTCTACATCCGGTTATCGTGTACATGGTTATTTTGATTATGAACCGAATACGGATTTTCCGGAAACTTGCCCTTACTTGGGTACACCGGATAAGGTAGAGGTGTATTTATCTAAACATCCGTTTATTGAACAGTTGTATTGCTGCCTTCCTTCACAGGAGCGTTCAACGATCATCTCTATTATCGATTATTGCGAGAACCATCTGGTTCATTTTTTCAGTGTCCCGAATGTCCGTAACTATTTGCAGAACCGGATGTACATGACTTTGATAGGTAGCGTTCCTGTGCTTAGCCTTCGGCGTGACCCGTTAAGGCATACGGAGAACCGGGTTGTTAAACGTACATTCGACATCCTTTTTTCTGTATTGTTCCTTTGTACGCTGTTCCCTTTTATCTTTTTGTTTGTGTCGATAGGTATCAAACTGACAATGCCCGGTCCGGTATTTTTTCTTCAGAAACGTAACGGTTTGAATGATAAGGAATTTTATTGTATCAAGTTTCGTTCAATGAAAGTAAATCAGGATGCCGATAAACTTCAGTGTACGAAAAACGATCCGCGTAAAACCAAGTTCGGTAATTTTCTTCGCCGTTCGAATTTGGATGAGATTCCGCAGTTTATAAACGTACTGCTGGGCCATATGTCAGTAGTCGGTCCGCGTCCGCATATGGTAAAACATACGGAGGAATATTCCAACCTAATCGATAAATATATGGTCCGTCATTTTGTAAAACCCGGTATAACAGGGTGGTCTCAGGTAACGGGGTTCCGTGGAGAGACGAAAGAATTATGCCAGATGGAAGGGCGTGTAAAGGGGGATATCTGGTATATCGAGCACTGGAGTTTTTGGTTGGATCTGGTGATTATCTATAAAACGATAGCAAATGCATTTAAAGGAGAAGAAAAAGCATACTGAAAATATATAATAACAAGAGAAGAAAATATGATAATAGCGGTAGATTTCGATGGAACGATAGTGGAACATAAATATCCCGCAATAGGGAGGGAGCTTCCATTTGCCATCGAGACATTAAAGAAATTAAGGGATGACCGTCACAAATTGATATTGTGGACAGTGCGTGAAGGGCGGTTACTGGAAGAGGCATTGGCATTTTGCCATGAACGCGGATTGGAATTTTATGCGGTGAACCGTGATTACCCGGAAGAGGAGAAAGGACAGAACAATCATTTTTCACGAAAACTCAAAGTTGACTTGTTTATAGACGATCGTAATCTGGGTGGACTCCCCGATTGGGGCACTATCTATGAGATGGTCAGTAAGAAATTATCGTATGAAGATTTGATGCGGAAATACGAAGGAGATTATGAACCGGAGAAAGAAAAAGGCTTTTTTGCCCGCTTATTCAAGTAAAGAAAATAAATACGAACAGGAAATTATGAAGATAAAGAAACTACTACTGTTGGGATTGTTTATAGTATTGGTAACCAGCTGTACATCTTATAAAAGTGTCCCTTATCTGCAGAATCCGGAGGTTGTAAATAATTATGGGAAAGAACTTCCGATGTATGATGCAAAGATAATGCCTAAGGACTTATTAAGTATAACCATCAATACAACAGACCCGCAAGCTGCTGCACCATTTAATCTGACAGTACAGACCCCAATGAATGCTGCAGTCACCAATATTAATACGACAACGCAGCCAACTCTTCAGCTGTATCTGGTAAATAATCAGGGAGAAATTGATTTTCCTGTGATAGGTCGATTGCTTGTCGGTGGCTTAACGAAGAACCAGTCGGAAGACCTGATTCGTGAAAAGTTGAAACCTTATTTAAAGGAGACTCCGATAGTAACAGTCCGTTTATCAAACTATAAAATCTCCGTATTGGGAGAGGTGACCCGTCCGGGCAGTTTTACCGTGAGTAATGAGAAAGTGAATGTCTTGGAGGCATTAGCCATGGCAGGTGATATGACTGTTTATGGAATTCGTGACAATGTGAAATTGATTCGTGAGGATGCGAATGGCAAACGTGAGATTATTAACCTGAATTTGAACGATGCAGACTTTATAATATCTCCGTATTATTACCTAAAACAGAATGATATTATTTATGTGACACCGAACAAGACAAAGGCAAAGAACTCCGATATCGGTAACAGTACGACCCTTTGGTTCAGTGCCACATCCATTTTGGTATCCATAGCCAGTTTATTAGTAACCATATTCAGATAAGTAAAAAGCGAAAAATAAGAGATTATGATTAACGGTCAAAATACAGGAAATGATCAGAATGCAGAGGAAAGTGTAGACCTTTATGCGCTCTTTTTCAAATACATGGCTTACTGGCCCTGGTTTGTGGCAAGTGTGCTTATATGTTGTATAGGATGCTATATTTATTTACGTTATCAAGCTCCTGTTTATAATATAACTTCTTCTGTTTTGATTAAGGAAGAAGATAAACGTGGAGGATCTTCCAATAGCCCAATGTCCACTATTCAGGATTTGGGCATGTTTTCTATGACGAGTAACTTTGATAATGAAGTAGAAATCCTTCGTTCACGTACTTTGATTAAGAAAGTTGTATGCGATTTAGGTTTATATATAAGTATAGCAGAAGAACGAATGTTTGGCTACAACAAGCCTCTTTATAAAAGTTCTCCGATTACTGTGTATATGTCTCCAGAGGAAGCAGAAAAATTGGAGGGAGAAGCTAAGCTGCAGATGAAATATACGAGGGATGGAAAATTATTAGTAGAGGTAGAATATATAATAGAAGAAGAAAAAGAAGTTCTAGAAAAAACATTTGATAAATTTCCTGCTGTTTTTCCGACTCCTGTAGGTGTTTTTTCGTTTGTAAAAAATGATTCAATTTTGATATCAGATGGTGATATTGATCTAATAGCTTTTGTAAATTCTCCAACTTCGACAGCCAGAAGCTATATAGAGGATTTGAATATAGAACCGGCTTCTAAGACGACTACTATTGCTAAATTGAGTTTACAAAGTACAGTAAAGGAGCGTGGAGTTGATTTTATTAACTGCCTAGTAGCTTTTTATAATCAGGATGCAAATGACGAGAAAAATGAAGTCGCACAGAAAACGGCTGAGTTTATAGAAGAACGCATCGGCATTATTAACCAGGAATTGGGAAGTACAGAAAGTGAACTGGCTGATTTTAAGCAACGTTCAGGTTTGACCGATTTGACAAGTGACGCCCAGATGGCATTACAGGAGAACTCAAAATATGAACAACAGCGTACAGAAAACTCAACACAGATTAGTTTAGTGAAATTCTTGCGTGAATACATAAATAATCCAGCCAATGTAGATGAAGTGATACCTGCCAATGTCGGTTTACAGGATCAGAACCTGACTTCTGTTATTGACCAGTATAATACGATGTTGATAGAGCGCAAACGTTTGCTTCGTACTTCATCTGAAAGTAATCCAGCTGTTATTAACCTGAATACTGGTATTGAGGCGATGCGGCATAGTGTACAGACAACGGTAAGCAGTGTATTGAAAGGGTTACAGATAGCGAAGGCAGATATAGATAGGCAGGCAAATAAGTTTGAAGGGCGTATTAGTAATGCTCCTAAACAGGAGAAAGAGTTTATGACAATATCTCGTCAACAGGAAATTAAGGCGTCACTTTACATAATGTTATTGCAGAAACGTGAAGAGAATGCTATTACATTGGCTGCAACAGCAAATAACGGACGAATTATAGAGGAACCGTTACCAGATAAATATCCGGTGTCTCCTAAGAAGAAAGTTTTTATGTTAGTTGCCTTGATTTTAGGTTTTGGGATACCTGTAGGTATTGTTTATTTGCATGATTTACTAAAATACAAAATAGAAAACCGTGAGGATGTTGAAAAGATAACGGATGTATCTATATTGGGAGAACTTCCGTATGTAGTAAAAAAGGAGGAACATGGTGCTATAGTTATTCGTGAGAATCAGAATGATATCATGGAGGAGACATTCCGTGGCCTTCGTACCAATTTGCTTTTTATGTTAGGGAAAGATGAAAAAGTGATTCTTTTTTCTTCGACTCAGCCAGGTGAGGGGAAATCATTTGTTGCAGGGAATACAGCTGTTAGTTTAGCTTATTTGGGAAAGAAAGTGATAATAGTAGGTATGGATATTCGAAAACCAGGTTTGAATAAAGTTTTTAATTTATCCCATAAAGCAGAAGGTATTACAAATTATTTGAGTGATCCGGAGAATGTCCGCTTATTTGATATGATTCAGAAATCGGATATTAGTAAGAATCTGGATATCTTGCCTGGAGGCCCTATCCCTCCAAACCCAACAGAGTTAGTGGCACGTGATGTACTTGATAGGGCAATTAGTCAATTAAAAGAATATTATGATTACGTGATTTTGGACACAGCCCCAATAGGTATGGTAACAGATACTGCCATTATAGGTCGTGTAGCAGATATGTGTGCATATGTTTGTCGTGCAGATGTTACTCCTAAGGTGGGTTTCAGCTATGTTAATGTATTACGTGAGGAAAAGAAGTTCAAGAAATTGGCTGTCGTAATTAATAGCATTGATATGAGTAAGCGTAAGAATAATTATGGATATGGATATGGATATGGAAGAAAATATGGCTATGGTTACGGTTATGGTTATGAAGCAAAAAATAATGATAATTGATGGATAAAAAAGTTGCCATAATTTAAATAAATAATCTATTTTATGAAGGATCTTAAAATTTTAGACTGTACGTTTCGAGATGGGGGATATTATACAAATTGGGACTTTAGCTCTGATCTTGTAGATTGTTATTTGGAAGCTACTAACATTTTGCCAATAGATTATTTAGAGGTAGGGTATCGTAATCTTCCCTCAAAAAAATATTTAGGTAAATTTGGGTATACGCCAATTTCAATTTTAGAGCATTTACGTGAGGTCTCTAAGAAAAAGTTGGTGGTAATGTTGAATGAAAAGAATCTTAAAGTAAGTGATTTAGATAAACTTTTAAAGCCGATACTAGGATTAGTTGATATGATTCGTATTGCTATTGATCCTCAAAATTTTGATCGAGCCGTAATTTTGGCGGAAGCTATTAAAAAAATGGATTTTGAAGTTGGTTTTAATACTATGTATATGTCTAAATGGCATGAATATGAAGGTTTTATTTCTAAATTAAATAGAATAAATGGTATTGCTGATTTGTTTTGTATGGTTGATTCTTTTGGAGGAGTCACTCCTAAAGATGTCAAAAAAGTCTTCCATATTATACAATCAAATACAGTTTGTCCAATAGGTTTTCATGGACATAATAATTTACAGTTAGCTTTGATAAATACATTAACGGCTATTGATTGTGGGGTAGATTATGTTGATGCAACAATTTTAGGAATGGGGAGAGGTGCTGGTAATTTAAATATGGAGTTACTTCTCACTTATTTGAATAAACGAAATCTAGAAGTGGATTTCAATGTTCTAGGAGAACTAATTACTGTATTTCAACCTTTGTATGAAAAGTGCAAATGGGGTACAAATTTACCTTATATGCTTTCTGGAGCTAATTCTATTCCCCAAAAAGACGTAATGGAATGGGTTTCTAATCGTGCCTATAGTTTTAATAGTATTGTACGTGCATTAGACAATAAGCGTGTTAAGATTGCTGATAATGCACATTTCCCTCTTCTTCAATTACAGCAAGCATCGCAAGTTTTGATTATAGGTGGAGGTAGTTCAAGTATTGAACATCTTGATGCTATAAAGGAGTATATAAAGATTAATCCCAAAATTGCTCTTGTGTTTGCAACGTCTAGATACGTTGCTTATTATAATGACTTGCCTAATAAAAAGTACTATTGTTTAACTGGCAATGAAGCGAAAAGATTGTTGAAAAATATTTCAGGAAAAGAATTTAACGGAATCTGTATTTTAGCTCCATATCCAAGAGTTATGGGAACTGAAGTTCCCAAATATGCAGAAGAATATACTTTTGAACTTTCAGAAATAACATTTACTCATTCTTATTTAGACTCTTGTACTACAATCGCACTACAAACAGCAATAGAACTAGGAGCTACTGAAATTAATATTGTTGGATATGATGGCTATAAAGGAGAGGTCCTTTCAGAGAAAGAAATGGCTCTAACCAATGAAAATCGTACTTTGTTTTATGAGTTTTCAAATTCTCAAAAGTGTATACTACAGTCTTTAACTTCGACTTTGTATAAAGAACTTAAAGTGAAATCAATATATCAATGTATATAATTATATATGGAATCTAAAATAGCATTTTTTTTGCCTACAAGAAAAGGTAGTGAACGTGTTAAAAATAAGAATACGCGCTCTTTTGCAGGAGTAGAAGGTGGTCTTATTGAAAATAAGATTAGGCAGCTATTGGTATCTAAAACAATTGATGAAATTATTCTTTCTACAAATGATGAGATATGTATGGTTGTTGCAGAAAAATATATATCGGACTCTCGCATAAAAATTGTTCCACGCCCTGAGAATTTATGTCTTAGTTCAACAGATTTACAAGACCTTATTTCTTATGTACCTACAATAACAAATGCCGAACACATTCTTTGGGGGCATGTAACAACACCTTTGGTTGATGCAGAGCAATATGATAAGGGTATAAAGTTATATTTGTCGAAATTAGATGAAGGTTTCGATTCTTTGGTAGGTGTGACTGAACTAAAAAATTTTCTATTAAACAAAAATGGACAACTTATTAATAATACAACAGATCTCTCTTGGCCTAGAACTCAGGATTTAGAATCATTGTATGAAATAAATCATACAATGTTTTTAGCTAGTCGTGAAGTATATATGAAATATAATAATCGTATTGGTAAAAATCCATTTCTCTATATTATGGGTAAAATATATTCTTTTGATATAGATTGGGAAGATGATTTTAACATTGCTGAGATAATATATGAAGGATTTGAATCAAAAAAAAATATCAATAATATTAAATATTAAAATCCTATTGTTGTACATTTAAAATGTGATATAATGCTTTTCTGATTGTATATTAAATAATAATAATAATAATAATGAGTAGCGATAGAAATCGTCGTGTGTGTGTGGCTGGATCTTTGTATTGCTTTACGTTCTATCTTTTACTATCTACAGAAGATGAGATAAATAGAACTGTATTTGTTTTTGATAAGAATATAAATAAGAGTATTCAAGATAAAATTCCATATAAATACTATTTGGATTATAATACTTGGTATGGTAAAAATAGGTATATTCGTAGTATATATACATGTCTAATAAAACGTTTTAAATATCCCGAATTATACAATAGTAATATTTATGGATTAGATTTTAATTGGGATTTGTTGCGTGGGTTCGTGTTAAAATATATAGAAGATGCACCATTCGTTTTTGATATATGGGAAACAGGACCAATGTATCAAGATTATTTGAATTCGAAGAAGACAACTTGGTTTAAACGTCTTTTTCGCAAGATTTACTTTGGACCTTATTATTTGTCGCCTGTAGGAACTTCTAAAAAAGTAACGGATATTTATACTACCAATAAAGTTTCAAAACCTTATTTAGAGAATAAGAATATACATCTTTTAGATTGGAAAACACTTTGGAATAATAGTACAGAAAGTAAGAGGAAGTTGATATTGTTTATATTTGATATCTCAAATGAAGATTTGTTGAAATTAAAAAATAAAAATATCATACTTCTTACACAGGCTTTTTCTGATGATAAAATGGTAACAGAAGATGAACAAATAGAGATATATGATAAAATTATAAGCAATTATAATGCAGAAGATGTAGTTATAAAACCTCATCCTCGTGATCGTATTGATTATAAAAAAGAGTTTCCTCATATTTTGTATTTTGATAAAACTGTTCCAATGCAATTATTGGCTGTATTAGGGGTGAAATTTGATAGGGTAGTTACTGTTACATCTTCTTCTGCTTTGTCTTTTGGTATAGATGTTCAAATTGATTGGTATGGAGGTGAAGTACATCCGGGTATTTTAAAAGGTGAAGGTGTCAGAACACTTGAAGACGCTAAAAAGAATTATAATAGGGTACATGGGGCGTAGTGAGAAACTGACTAAAAATATTTCTTTCATACTGATAGGTAACATAGGTTCTAAACTGATTGGATTCTTTTTGTTGCCATTTTATACCCGATGGTTATCCCCGGTTGATTATGGTGTAACAGACTTGCTCATTGTTTATGCTAGTCTGTTACTCAATGTGGTGGCTTGTGATATTAGTGATGCTATATATATATATCCTATAGGAGCAACAAGACAAAAGATACGTAGTTACTATTCTACAGGATTTATATTTCAGTTTTTATGTTCTATAATGTGTGCAGCTGTGTTCTTTGGTATTTCTATCTTACCACTGGAGAATACCTTTGTTAGTAATGTATGGTTTATTTATGGTATACTTATCTCCAATCTTTTTCAGAAATATACACAGGATTTTTGTCGTGGTATCAATAAAATGTCGGTGTTTAGTTTTACGGGTATTGTGCAGACTGTAACTACGGCTGTTTTGTCATTCATATTAATACCAGCTCAAGGGGTATATGGTTTTGTGGCGGCAACTATCGGGTCTAATACAGTTGCGGCATTATTTACTTTTTTCTACTCAGGGTCTTATCGGTATTTATCTTTAGATGCATTTGACAAAAGGAATTTAATTGAAATGCTCCGTTTTTCTATACCATTGATACCTACAGCTGTATTATGGTGGTTGGTGTCTGGATTAAATCGACCATTGTTGGAAGAATATGTAGGCTTGTCTGCATTAGGATTGATGGCTGTAGCAGGAAAGTTACCTGGGATGATGAGTTTAGTGTTCAATTTTTTCCAACAGGCTTGGATTGTTACTGTAGTAGAAGAATATAAGAAGCCTGATTTTGGAGAATATTATAACAAGATGTTCCAGATGATAATCTCAGTGCAGGTACTTACTTGTCTGGTTATTTTGATGTTTGCAAAACCATTCATTCGTTTGATGACGACACATGAGTTTTATGATGCATGGATCTATATACCATTATTGGCTATATCAGTAATTTTTTCAAATGCCAGTGCGTTTTTGGGTACAATCTTTTCGGCTGTTCGTCAAAGTAAATATACTTTTTATTCAGTTATAGTAGGTGGAGTATCTGCTGTATTATTCAACTTCCTGTTAATACCTTCATGGGGATTGTGGGGAGCATGTATTGCTATTTGTTTATCTCATATGTTTACGGCTATTGCTAGAATATACTATTCTCATAATTTCGTTAAGTTTACAAACAGTGGGTATATGGTGAAACAATTGTTAGTATTGGCATTGACATATTCAGCCACCTTAATGTTAGATGATTGGATATTAGTGTTTGCTTATGTTATTTGTTGGTTACTTTATTTTTATTTTAATATGCAGACTGTGGTAAATGTGAAGTTTTTTGTTTTAAATAAAATTTCTGAGAGGAGAAATCGATGAGAAATATTTGTTTTGTAACGTCAGGGTCATTACCAGTACCTGCAGTTAAAGGCGGGGCTGTGGAGCAATTGGTACAGCAATTATGTGAAGATAATGAACGTGACCCCCAATTTAATATAACTTGTATCACAAAGGCAAATTTAATAGCAGAGAATTTACAGAAAACGTATGTATATACACGGTTTGTGAATATACATACTTGGGGAAATTTTTATTATCGTATGGCATGGAAAGCAAGAGGTTTAATGAGACGTTTAACCAATTATGATTATCCTCGGTTCCATATTTATGAGTGGCGGACTCATAATTACTTGATGCATCATGCCCACAATTTTGATTTGATTATTGCTGAAGCATGTGATATACAGTTGTTGGATGCCTTTGCCCGTAAAAATGGAACAAAGCACATCTGTTTACATTTGCATGGGCCATTTCAAGCCTGTTTAGCTTATGATAAAATATATGGTAGTTTACTTGCTGTAAGTGAATTTATTAAACAAAATTATTCTGCAACTTCTTCTGTGATGAATAAAGACAATGCTCTTGTGTTGATGAATGGTATTGATACGAATAGATTCCGGACAGAATTAACTGTTTATGAACGTCATCAGTTAAGAAAAAGATTAGATTTTTGTGATGATGATTTTGTTATTATTTTCTGTGGACGAATCATTAAGGAAAAGGGCGTAAAACAACTTATTGAAGCTGTCATTTCTATATCAGAGCCTAATGTCAAACTCCTTATTGTAGGTTCTTCAAATTTTGGTAAAGGTAATGAAGGCGAGTATCCCAAAGAAGTACAACGTCTTTCTCAACAGAATCCTGCTCGTATCAAATATACAGGATTTGTTCAGAATAGTGAAATGTATAGATATTACAAAGTTGCAGATATAGGAATAGTCCCTTCAATGTGTAATGAAGCTTTTAATTTGGTGGCTCTTGAGATGATGTCTTCTGGATTACCTACTGTTACAACGGAAGTAGGGGGGATTCCTGAAGTTTGTTCTGATGAGACTACATTATTTATAAAGAATGATTCATATATCGTGAATTCTATTAAGAATTCAATTCTAAAGTTCTATAAAAATTCGGATTTGCAACGGCAATTTTCTTTGGCTGCTTTAAAACGAGCTAAACTTTTTAGTCGTGAAATATACTTTAATACATTTTGTGAACATGTTAATAAGTTGATTATTCATGCTGATAAATGAACTTTATAAAAAATGAGAAATCCTATAATTGAAATAACACAGTATTTTTTTGAATTTTTAGTTGTTGTAATTCACGTGCCTTTAGCTCATGGAGGAATTTTGCTTATGCCTGTGGTCCGATACACAGTTCCTTTTTTACTAATATTCTAATATGTATAAAAATTAGTCGGAATATTATTTGATAAAATTTGGTTGATAATTATGATTGTTGGTCTTGTTTTTGTTTTGTTTATTATTCATGTTTTACTTTGTTTTAGATCACTCGCGTATGGATGTGCATTTATGGTCGCCGTGAGGCTGTTAGTGCCTCCGATAGCTCGGTTGGGTTCTATAAGTTTAAATACTGCAATTATATTAGTAATAGTTCTATTTGTGATTTTGAGGAAAAAATATTATATGAAAAATGTTTTATCTACAAATATATTAATTTTTCCAATGAAAAAATTAATATTGCCAATTGCAATATTGGGACTCTTTGGGACAGTTTCTTATATTACTCAATTATTTAGTCTATTTCAGTTTTGTGTTACTGAAATATTACCTTATATGTTAATTTTAATCTGTGTAAAGAGTAGAAAGGATTTAAATATTTGTATTACAACGTTAGTCGTATCTTATTTAATTATAGGGCTCTATAGTATTTTCTCTTATGCTATTAGGATTAATCCATTAGTTTTAGTATTTGCAGATGCATTCAATTATGCAGGAGAGGTTTATGCTGAATTCTCAAATGCAGATAGAGGAGGGTTGTTAAGTAGGGCTACTGGAAATCAGGTTGCTGGTGCTATTGCATGGGGCCAAATTACAATTATAATACTATCTTTTGGTATGATGTTTCCTGACTTAAATAAATTTTTACCTAGTTGGAAAATCTTAAATCCATTTATATTGAAAAATATGTTTGTATTTGTGGCTATTGTTAATTGTATATTAACAACAAAACGATCAACAATCGTTCCGTTAATTGTTTTGTTAATATTCTATTTTGTATATAAAATGTTATCAAATAAACGGGGATTTGCGATAGTTTTACTAGCCTTTATTTTGGGTGTTATAACTATATCTAATAATAAAACATTACGTAATATCTATTATTTAAATATAGAAACATCCTTGTTTTTCTGGGATGATAATCTCGCATCTAAGAGGGAAATATCTGGTTCAAATAAAGATATGAGATGGAAACAAATTGTATATGTTAATAGTTTAATAGATAAGCATTTATTAACAGGACTTGGCTATGATTATCCAATAATTCATAGTGAAAAATATGGAACATCATCTGACGCTCTATTTTTTGAAAGTCTTTATTTATATGTGATTGCTTCATCTGGATACATAGGCCTTTTTGTCTGGATACTATTTTTTATTAGATGTATAGGTGCTACAAAAGATATATTTGAAGGAAAGTATAAAAACTATATTTTGCACGGTTGTTATATATTTTCTATATTTTTAACAGGGATTTCGTTGTCATTTTCTTTTTACATGATAATACTTTCGCTTATGATACGGTATAAATATATTAGTATAATACAACCCTCTCGTAGATAACTGCAATGAAAAGTCCATTTTTAACTCTAATAATACCTGTTTATAATGTGGAAAAATATATCCGTGCCTCATTACAAAGTGTATTTGAACAGCAAACTGAAGGTGTGGAGGTATTTGTAATAAATGATGGTACCCCGGACAACAGTATGTTAATCGTTGAGGAGTTTGCAAAAAAATATTCTAATTTGTATAAGATAATCCAAAGTAATCAGGGATTGAGTGGAGCGCGTAATACAGGCCTGAGTAAGGCTACGGGTGACTATGTTTGGTTTGTGGATAGTGATGATACAATATCTGGAGATAGTTTAAAATACATTAAACAACAAATAGAGTATTTCAAAGCTGATATTTTAGCTTTTGATGTATTGAAAATAGAAGAAGGGAGCGGAAAGCAATTACTGGATCCACTTTGTTACAAAGAAAAACGAAAGTGTTGTTATAGAAAAGTGTTGAGCCGTGATAAAACAGTAAATGTAATTAAGGAGGCTTTTGTACAACGTTTTGTCTTCCGCAGAGTATTTCTGCAACAACATGATTTGAAGTTTTTTTGTGGTATCTATCACGAAGATAATGAGTTTATGCCACGTGTACTATTCTATGCAAAGAGTGTAGCTATTGTAAACTATGCCTCCTATCGGTATTTAGTGAGGAGTAGCGGTAACATTATGTCATTAAAAAGTGTGAAACGTATACAGGACAGACTGCGTATTGTGGATAATCTTTTAGTTTTCAAACAGCAGAATGCACATTCTTTTGTAGATAAATGTTATATGAGTTTTTATATTTTCTCAATGGTGAGAGGGCTTATTAAGGAAGAAACGAGTATGGGAGAGCAAGGGGCGAAATTGATCAGGGCTAAATATTCCTTTTTTAGAAAGCAAGCTTGGAATGCTATTGTCGCTTCTTTTTACTACAAGCTACCTAAAAGTTTATTAAAAGCGATAGTGATAACTGTTTATCCTGCATGGGGAAAATATTTAGAAAAATAAAATAGTGATGGTTATGAAACGAATCGTCTTTATTCCATGTGGCGCTCTTCCTATACCTGCAGTGAGAGGAGGGGCTGTAGAAAACTTAGTACAACAGTTACTGGACCAAAATGAACTATATGGAGAGTATGAATTTATAACGTATAGTCCTTATGATGAAAATGCTGTAAAAAAAAGCCATACTTATAAATATACATCATTTGTGTTTGTGCCATTGACTGGTATATTGTGTAAAGTTCAAACAGTTTTTTATCGATTGTGTGGTGAGGTTAAATCTAAAGTGGGAAATTATGATTTTCAGAATCTTTTTTTACATAAGATCATCAAAGATATGGAGCGACGTGGACATATAGACTGCGTATTGTTAGAGAATGCACCAAAGTTTGCTATTGAGATTCGTTCTCATTTCCCTGATGTAAAAATTATACAGCATTATCATAATGTACCAGAGGAACAAAGAATATGGCAAGTTGTAGACAATTGTACTGACAAATATTTTTGTATCAGCCACTTCGTGAAACGAAAAGTAGAAGAAATTTTTCATTTAGGATGTGCCAGTGATAAGGCAAAAGTATTTTATAACTGTTTGGATATTTCTCGATTCTACAAAGCTGATGAAGCAAAGCGTAATACAATAAGAGAGAGACTGGGGCTTGAGGCCGATGATTGTGTTATTATTTATACAGGACGTTTACAGCCCTATAAAGGTGTCAAACAACTGATACAGGGATTCAGTAATTTGAAAGGACATAATGTGAGATTACTAGTAGTTGGTGGTAGTTTTTATGAAGGAACAAAGAAAAATAAATTTATTAAAGAATTGGAGTCTATAGCTTTGGGGCTTGGTAGTAAAGTTGTGTTTACGGGGTTTGTTTCTTATGATACTATTCCTGATTATTATGCGATAGCAGATATTGCCGTTGTTCCTTCTGTGTGTGAAGATGCTTTTGCTTTAACAGGATTAGAAGCGATGGCGGCGACACTACCTTTGGTCGTAACAAGGGTGGGTGGGATACCGGAAGTTGTTAATAATGAATGCGCTATTTTATTGGATAATGACAATCAGTTATCGGAAAATATTACTACGGCTTTGTCTTGTTTGGTTGCAAATAAGCAAAAGTGTAAAGCTATGTCAATAGCAGCATTGAAACGTGCTTCGACATTTTCAATTGATACTTATTGGAAAAATTTTAAAAGCTTAATTGCTGAGTTATGAATCTATATTTAAGAGTAGGAAGAACACTTTTTCGTTGTTCTGAATCTTTTAATGTATTTCGTACATCTTTGTGGTATCTATAGCTTTGATACCTCTAAATTGTTAAAATGTTTATTGTTGATAATTTTTATGAAAATTCTTTTTTTACATCGTGTTTGGCCTATTTATGGAGGAGGTGAAACGGTGACTATTTGTTTAGCCAATGAGATGGTAAAGCGAGGCATAGATGTATATGTTAGTTACTTTCATGATTCAGAGCCTAATTTGTCAGCTATATTTATTGATCCTAGAATTAAGACTTATCGAATAGATAATGTCTCTTTTAATATTTATTCAAAAGACTTCTTTGTGAATAAAAAAGAATCTGCTTATGTCTCAGCTTTGATTGTGAAGAAGATTAATGAACTACATATAGATATTATACATAATCAGTGGTGGCCTGTTGAGTTTTTAAAAGGAGTACATGATAGAACAAATGCAAAGATTATTACTTGTCTACATATGGATGTAGATATACGAAAAGTCTTTAATGTAGATGGTGTTAAACAAAAAATATTGAATATAATTTATCCATTATATCGTAAAATAGAGCGTGAAAAAAATCTAATAAAGGCGGATAAATATTATAGATTAAGTGATAAATTTGTTTTTTTATCTCCTGCTTTTAGAGAAAAATATCGATTATTTCGTGGTTTAAAGCAAGATGATTCAAAATTAGAATATGTATATAATCCATTAGTTTTTTCGGAAAGTATATCAGAAGAAGATAGGGAAAAAAAAGAGTGTACTGTTTTGTTTGTTGGCCGATTGTTGGAGAATCATAAACAGATTATTAGGATATTGTATGCTTGGAAAAAAATACAAGATAGTCATTACAATGATGGTTGGAACTTGGTTTTGGTTGGTGAAGGTCCAGATAAACAACAGTATCAGGATTATGTGAAATTACAGAAGTTGAAGCATGTGAGCTTTGAAGGTTATCAACAGCCATTGAAGTATTATCGTGCTGCTTCTATTTTTTGTATGACTTCAGCATATGAAGGGCTACCTATGACTTTGGTTGAAGCACTGCAGAATGGAGTGGTTCCTGTAGTAATGAATTCTTTTGATTCTTTACATGATATCGTGGTAAACGGAGAGAATGGTGTGATTGTTCCTGATGGCGATATAGATGCATTTGCAAATGCGATGGTGAAATTAATGCATGATGAAGTATTTAGAAAAAGATTGAGTGACAATGGAATAAAGTCATGTTTGAAATTTCAGGTACAGGAGATTGTGAATAAATGGGAAGAAATATATAAGAAAATAGTAAGATGAAAGATGTATATTTAATTGATGTACTTGGAATTTATTGTGGTATGCATTATTATGATATTGCATTTGCCGAAATATTGAGAAAACGAAATTTGAATGTTAAAATCTATTCTAATTTTGTAGTGGAAAAATCCGATAATCATTTTTTTCCCATATTCTTTCAACACAATAAGGTAATAGGTCTTTTACTTTTCCTGATATCTTATATTAAGTTTTTTGTATTCGTGTTAAAAAACAGGAATGTTAGAATGATTTATCTAGCTTATGGTGAAATATATGAACTCCCTTTTATTATTTTAATGTCACTGGCTAAAAAAGGTTTTATTGATGTACATGAGGTGTATGCTCTTAAATATTCTGATACTTCTTTTGTCGCTAAAGTATTTGGTTTTGTTTATAGATATTTTGTTAAAGTAGTGATTTGTCATTCAGAAAATATAAAAAATATACTTAGTGAAAAGGATGTGGACTTTTTATATGTACCTCATTTTAAATATATATTCCAGAAAATGTATAAAGAAGAGTATATCTCTTCGGAGGTGACTTCTCTTTTTAATTCATCAAAAACTAAATTTCTTTTTTTTGGAAATTTAAGTTTGGTTAAAGGTATAGATGTTGTACTTGATTCGTTTATTCGATTAATGAAAAAAACAAATGATTTTGAATTAGTAATAGCAGGGAAAAATGTGGATAATATTAATTTTTCAAAATATAAAAATATATCTTCATCTATTATTATATTAGATCGTCATATAAATGATGATGAATTAGTTTATTTATATTCTAAAACAGATTATATTTTGTTGCCATATAAAAAAACATCTCAAAGTGGAATTTTTGCTATGGCTGCATATTTTCGTAAACCAATGATTCTTTCAAATATTCTTTATTTCAGAAAGATGTTGGAAAAATATCCAAGTTTTGGTGTTATATCAACTTTAGAGAAGTATCATGAGGTGATCTTTAGGGCTATTGATTTCTCTAAATCTGTTTTTTATTTAGAAGAAGATTGTTCCCGTTTTGAAAATGTAGAGGAAAATAATAAATTTATAAATGAACTTTTGAAATATGGTAACAAATAATGTGGAAAGTGCATTTCTCATGTTGTAAAGTATTGGTTGTTACCTCGTATGAGTAAAGCTCTTATTTATATGAGGTAAAAAGTTTTTTATATAGGTTTAAATTTTGATTTTTTGATGATGAAAATTGCATTTATCAGTACTCGTGGCATACCTAATAATTATGGGGGGTTTGAACAGTTTGCTGAATACATTTCTGTAGGTTTAGTGAAAAAAGGCCATAAGGTAACAGTTTATTCTCCTCATTTTCATCCTTATAAAGAAAATTATTATAAAGGAGTACGTATCAAGCATATTTACAGCCCTGAAATGTGGATGGGGAGTTCTGTGGGAAGTTTTTTTTATGATTTTGTTTCATTAAGAGATGCATTAAAACAAGAAGAATTTGATATTATCTATGAAGCTGGATATACTAGCATTATACCTGCATACATTTGGTTTAATGTGAAAAATATTAAGTATCCTATTTTTACGACTAATATGGATGGATTGGAATACAAACGCACTAAGTTTAATAAGTGGGTTCAGAAATTCCTTTTCTGGGAAGAACGTACTGCCGTAAAGCATAGCCATTATCTTATTGCAGATAATATGGGGATTCATGATTATTATAAGGAGAAATATGGAAAAGAAAGTAAATTTTTAGCTTATGGGGCAGATATTCATAGTGATTATGATGAAAACTTTTTAAATGAGTTTCAATTGAATTCATTTGGTTACTATTTACTAATTGCTCGTTTGGAACCGGAGAACAATATTATAATGGCAATAGATGGGTATTTAGCTTCAAAAGAGAATATGCATAGACCTTTAGTTATTGTCGGTAGAACGGATACACCTCATGGAAAAGAGCTTATAGCTCAATATGGAAGTGAGAAAAGTATAAGATTCGTAGGGGGAATCTATGATTTTAAAAAATTGAATTCAATACGTCATTTTTCTTATGCATATTTTCATGGTCATAGTGTTGGAGGAACGAATCCTTCTCTATTAGAGGCGATGGCTTCTGGTTGTTTCATATTAGCGAATGATAATATATTTAATAGAGCAGTTTTGAAGGAGAATGCCTTTTATTACAAGACGACTCAGGCTGTGACTGATTTATTAGATGGTATTGACAAAATAGTAAGTAAGTGTAAAGATTCTTATGTTAGTAGTAATTTATATGTAATTCAAGAAGAATATTCTTGGGAAAAGTTGGTTGACGAACATGAAAAGTATTTTAAATACTTACTTAGTCAACGATAGAATGTAATTTTTCTTCTTGTTATGATAACACATGTACAAATAGATCACACTCTCTTTAAAATACAGCTTCCTTTTGGAAATAAGATATTACCAAAACCTTACCCTTTAGTATTACATAATACAAAAAGTTATGTTTGGAACGTTTGGGATGTGATATCTCGAACGTTCTTTTATTTGTTCAAATTGGTTTAAAAATTAAGGGAAGAGGATACTTCACAGAAAGAATGTATCTTTTTCCCTTATCTTTTTTACCAGATATGTGTACGCATATCTTCCTGTATAAACAATTTATCACCCCACTGTACATCAAATGCATTATACCATGCATCCGTATGGATCACAATACCATTAACACGGAGCTTGGGTAAAGAGTGCACGTCCGTTTGGGTTGCTTTAATCGCATATTCTTGTGTATAAATAGCTTTCCAGGCTTGGGCGAATGACAGATAAAATTTCTTTTCCTGGTCTTCCAGTTCAGAGCCTTTAAAACCCTCATTTGCTTTTTTCTCCATAAAAGTTTGGTGGGCTATTTCCAAACCACCCAAATCAGCAATATTTTCACCAAGTGTCTTCTCGCCATCAGCTTGTAATCCCGGCCATGCTTCCATAGAGTTAAAACATTCGACAAAAGCTTCTTGTCTCTTTTTAAATTCCAGTTTATCAGCAAGCGTCCACCAGTCTTCAACTACACCGTCCTGATTGAATCGTGAGCCATTGTTATCAAAACCATGCGTCATCTCGTGTCCGATGGTTGTCGCTCCGAGAGCGGCATAATTGAAAGCGTCAGAAACCGATAAATCATAAACAGGAGGAAGCATGGTTGCTGCAGGAATAATCAAGGAGTTGAGAGGTGGATAATAAAATGCATTTACGATATATAACGGGTTTTGCGGAATTACAAAATCCCAAGAGCCTTCTTTAATGGATTTCCCGGAGATACTGATGTTGAATTTATAATTTTGTTCTCTGCACAGCATAATATCCGCACAAAGGCAGTTCCCACTTAAACGAGGGCTACCCAATTCATTCCATGCATCAGGATAGCCGATATTAAATTTCATAGCTTCCAATTTTGCTATCGCTTTGCTTTTGGTCGTACCACTCATCCAGTCCAGATTCTCTATGCGGCGTTTAAATATGTTTCTCATTTCATTGGCCATTTCTGTACCCCGCTGTTTGTAAGAAGGATCGAAATATTTTTCCACATACAGCTTGCTTATATGATAGGTCATGAATTGTTTTATAGCATTGTTTATTAATAAATTTGCAGGCAGAATTTTATTATTGAATAATGCCTCTTCTTTTTGACGGAATTCCATCGGTAGATAATCCCGATTACTCTGTATAATACAATTTTCTATATAATCTTTTAATATTTCCGTATCCTGCTCTGATATAATATCAAGAATGGGAATAGCAGATTCATAAATTTTTGTGAGTTGGGGGTCTAATCCCATACTTTCAATAAAAACATCCCAGATAGAAGATGCAGCCTTTGTGTTTGTTTGCGACAACTTCTTTAAACGACTGTAGTTATCGGCATCACTCCAATATTTTAAAGTGTAAGAATCAGGATTTGTACAGATTGCAATCGAACGTTCAATATTGATAGCGTTGTCTGCTTTCCGATAAGCCTCATTTATACTGTATCCTACCATTTGAAAGCAGTAAGCGATCCATTCTTTATATATATTAAAATGGGTGCTGCTCGGTTGATAGTAGTAAGAATCCGAATAAAAGGTATACCCTGCATTTAGGCGAGGTGCAAAAATTCCATTAATAGGTGCAACTGTGACAGAAAAGAATGGTTTGTATCCTAAACTGATAATTTTTCCGATACCTTTCAATAAATCTGCTTCCGAATATATATTTTGAACTGATTGTAAATGCCTCTTCAAAGCATTGATACTGTTTTGTTCTGTCAGTTCATTATTTGTTCCGTCTTGCCTCAGTTTGGTAATAGTAGGGTCATTTGTAGAATCAAGCAGCTTTTTAATATTTTCTATTTGTTTATCATAAGCTTCCTCATTAATACCATAAATATTTTGTCCGGGGGGAAGTGTAGCCGTTCCTAACCATTCTCCTAAAGCATATTCATAAAAATCATTTCCCGGTAAGACTGTTTCGTCCATATCATCACTATATGACCAAGGCATCGGATCGGTAGTTGAGTTTCTGGAATCATCGTTGCAAGCAGTTAATAGCAGTATAAGTAGCTGCGTGCCAAACATGATTTTGGCCATTTGCAAAGCAAAACAAAAAAGAGAGTTTGTTTTTCTCATATATTATTATTCAATTTGTAATAATCTTTCACAAAGATAGAATATTTAAGAACATGTTGTATATCATAACTTAAAGTTATAATCTATTCGGTATTTTGATAACCTTTGGACGGTTTATCTGTTGTATCTTTGCCGGCTGAAAAATAAAAACATAAGTGATATAAACAGATGAATACAATTGAGCAAGTTTTGACAAAGTACAACAAACCATTATTTATCCTTCTTTTTATTCTTTGCCTGATGCCCTTTATTTCACCGGCTATAGCCTTGTTCCTAGGTCTTGCTTTAGGAATGACAGCAGGGCAACCGTTTCCTGTGTTTAGTAAAAAGACTTCTAAATATTTATTGCAGTTTTCAGTAGTAGGTCTGGGGTTTGGCATGAATTTGTATGAATCTTTGCAGACAGGAAAAGACGGAATGATTTTTACAGTTGTGTCTGTCGTTGCAGTTCTCGTTCTGGGAATGTATTTGGGTAAACGTCTGATGATGGACAAAAAGACTGCTTATTTGATTTCTGCCGGTACGGCTATTTGTGGGGGAAGTGCAATAGCTGCTGTTGCCCCGGTAGTAAAGGCGAATGATAATGAAATGTCCATGTCACTCGGAACGATTTTTATATTAAATGCTATCGCCTTATTTATTTTTCCTCCTATCGGGCATTTGTTAGGAATGACACAAGAGCAGTTCGGAATGTGGGCGGCAATAGCCATACACGATACCAGTTCGGTAGTGGGTGCCGGAGCTGCTTATGGTGAGAAAGCGCTTGAAATAGCAACGATGGTTAAACTGACCCGTGCACTTTGGATTATTCCGGTTACAATTGCAACCATGTTCCTGTTCAAACAGAAAGGTGCCAAAATTAGTATTCCTTGGTTCATTTTCTTTTTTATCTTGGCTATGGTTGCAAATACATTTTTATCCATTCCTGAGGTGGTAAGTTCTTCACTTGTCTGGACTGCAAAGAAAGGGCTGACCGTAACATTATTTTTAATAGGCAGTGGCTTGTCACGTAAAGTGATTAAACATGTAGGGGTACGTCCGATGGTACAAGGTGTTGTTCTTTGGATATTTATCGGATTGATGAGTTTAGGGGTAATCATGTTGGTAGAATAACGACAGATTTACTTATTTGTATGGCAATAAATTATTACCTTTGTCGACTGAATAACGAAAATAAAGAATGGCTTCAAAAGTAACAAAAGGTATTATTATTGCATTTTGGGTGTTGTTTGCCGCAGGGGTAGGAATAGTAGCTCTGTTGTTCACAGCAATTGCCAATGGTTCTATCGGTTATATGCCTCCGGTAGAACAACTTGAAAATCCGATAGATAAATATGCATCCCAGGTCA
>UQLN01000025.1 GCA_900541965.1 uncultured Parabacteroides sp.
GGCGTCTGCTGTCGACGGCGCCCGGCGTTTATCATCGACGCGCCTCGGCGTCTACTATCGACGCAAGGCGGTAACTGCTGTCGTTACAAAACCACAAGCTTTCCAATTTGCTTATTCTTCCACCAATAGTTTATGGAGCGCCTCTAAATCGTCTGCGCCAATCAGGTCTACCCCCTCTTCCATAAAGAAACGTTGGAACTGGGGGGTATCCGGTGCTCCCCACCAACGGAACAGCTTTCCTTCCTTGTGTGTCTGGCTGATAATCTCACGCATTTTCCGGAGTTGGTCGGCAGGCATTTCCCCTTCTCCCATCCAGGAGAAATACGCTTTGTAGTTATCGCTTACTACCGGTGCCAGGCTGGCAGGTATGCCCTGGTTCAAATCGGCAATCTGCCCGTCCAGAAAAGCAGAGCGGGTTGTTTCCATAGGCAAGGTCTTTTTCGGACGGTCGCCGGAAATGAACAGCAGGATAGCCCCTTCCTTATATACCCCGTCTTCCACGGAACAGAACAGGTTTTTGTACGGCTCCATCTGCTTTTTCAGCAAGACATACGCCTCTTCCCCTTTTTCTTTGAAGTCCACCATCAGGTAGAACGGGCGGTCGCCTTGGGGATATACTTTTCCTCCGTTCGCCTGTATGCGAGCTACCAGAGGTTTCAGGTATAATGCTTCGAATGTGATGGACGGGTTCGCTTCAGGGCGGTCGTGGGAAACATACAATTCCCCGTCTATCGGCCATAAATCGGCTTCCACACAATTAAACTGTAGCGACAATGCATCCTGCAACGGGTGCGCACGCCAGTAGTCATTGTGGGAGAACGCATTGTAGTGAATCCCTTCGGAAGTCCCTTTCTCCTCTTTTTTCCATTTGCAGGAAGTGACGGATAAAAGGGATAAGGCCAAAAGTAAAATAAGCGGTTTCATTGTTTTCTTCTTTTATCGATTGAGTGTATTATATCAGTTTGGAACCTGCTTCCACGGTCGCCTTTTTTTGTTTGTCGCCCCATAGCACAGTCAGTTCCAGAGGCACATTCGTCTTGATTTCCACCTTCGGTTCCTGGTCGGCGGACGAACGGGCTTTTACCTTTATGGAAACCAGACCGTCCAATCCGAAAGGATAGTTGTCGATACCATAGGCTTCCAGCAGGTTGACATCCAGCGTCAGTTCTTTCTCGTAGACGTTCGAACGGATGCCGAATACCTGTTCGATTAATCCGGCGATAGGCGCCAGCCCTCCCCATCCTACGAAATCGGGACGAGCCATAAAGCCCGGTTCTTCATGCTCCGGCGCGTAGTATTCCCAGAAAGTTCCGGTATTCTTATAGACTTTCAGTACGTTATCGTAATGGTTGCGGGCGATTTCGTACGACTGTTTGCGATAGCCCTGCTGATACAGGCCAGTGATTACCATATAATTGGCTCCGGGCCATACGCCTCCCTGCCAGTAGCGTCCGTTGTCCTTGTATTTCGGATGATTGGCGGCTAAAGAGGGTACGCGGTGGAGGCGGTTGAAGGTTTCCTTATTGTTTAGTTCCTTGACGAGCGCATCCAGCCTGTCTTTGGGCAATACGTCCGTCAGCAAAGCCCAATAGGCATAAATCCCTTTGGTGGAGGAAAGGCTTCCGTCGGCATATTGGTCGAACAGGAAATGTTCTTTCTCATCCCAGAGGTTCTCGTTGATATACTTTTTCAACATCTTCTGTTCGTCTTCGAACTCCTCAATCTCTTGCCAGCGTTCGAGGTAGAAGCCCATTTCCAGCAGATGGCCGGCTGTGAAGTACTGTTGCAGGCAGACATCCAGCCAAATCATGTGGCCGTGGCTGTAAATCGGGTTGTATTTTTCCGGTACGCGGGGCATATTGTCCATGCCGGTTCCCCATCCGCTGCTCCAATACGTGCCGTTGCGCCAGGTATGGTTCAGTTTCAGCCATTTGTAGTAAGCGCATAAGGCCGGGAAAATACGGTGCAGGCGGTCCATGTCTCCGAACTGTTTATAGTAGACGATTTCGCTCCAGGGGATGATGTTCGGTCCTGTGCTTGTCGGGTCGTACCGTTCGAAACAGTCGGCTCCGTCGGACTTGATTTCACGGCAGATGAAACCGTCGGGATGCTGCTTGGCATAGAAGTTATCCAGTGTTTTCTGGAAGGGGAAGAAATGGGTGCCGTAACGGGCAAACATCATCATAAATGCAGAATCCCACATGAAGATGTTGCCGTTGTACGCTACATCCAGATAGCTCGATACGAATCCGGAACCGGGTTCGGGAGCTTTGATATGCTGGATGGCAAGGTCCCAGGCTTTCCAGTACATTTCAATCTCTTTGTCGTGTCCGCTCCATGTCGGGGAAGGTAGTACCCGTTTGGCATCGGCAAAGGTACCGGGCTGGGTGGCTTCGGCTTTTGCCGTGCGGAATTCGTTTTCCGTGACAAAGGGTTCTTTTAAATACGTATTCTTATAGGGAAGACGGTATTTGGGGAGGTCTTCCCTGCTATCTTGCGCCAGCAGGTTCCCGACCGGCAGGCTTGCCGCGCCTGTGGCAAGAAGGGATTGCTTCAAAAAGTTTCGTCGTGTTGTCATATTTGTTTCAGATAATGATGAGCCATTATAAATTCAGTAATTTCTTAATCTTCCAGAAGATATCCGTGTTTTCGAAGATACCGGTGAAGTTCTCGTGTCCGGGACCGAATGCATAAACGGGAACCATTACCCCGCTATGTCCACCGGTCGAGAATTTGCAGACGATGCGTCCTTCTTGCAAGTCCCCGTCTACCAGCGTGAGGCCTCCTGTTTCATGGTCGGCGGTGACAATCACCAGGGTTTCCCCGTCTTTTGCCGCCCATTCAAAAACTTTGCCGATTGTACGGTCAAAGTCGTGGGTTTCCTGCATCAGCAGGTCCAGGTCGTTGAAGTGCCCGTAGTCGTCCAACTGAGAGCCTTCTATCATCAGGAAGAAGCCGTTCTTATTCTGGTCCAGCAAGTTGATGGCTTTCATGGAGGCGCGTGCCAGCAGGTCGCCACGTTCGGCAGGAACCGGGGTGTCGATGGAGTCTGTTATGCAGAATACTTTCCCTTTTTTGATTTTTGCCAGTTCTTCCCAGCTACGCGGTGTCTGGTAGCCTTTATCCCGCAGTTCTTTGAACAGGTCGCGTCCGTCGGCACGGTTCTCGAACAGTTTGGAGCCTCCGCCGAATACATAGTCTACGCCGCAGTTTACATAATCCGCTACAATCTCGGCTTCCGCATCCCGGTCTGTATTATGGCAGCAGAAATCGGCGGGTGTTGCGTCCCACAGGCGGCAGGTGACGGCTATGCCGCTGGATAGTTTTTTCTTGTTTGCCAATGTCGTGAGCGACTCCAGCGGTTTGCCATCCGGGTCTACACCTACCATGTGGTAGTTTGTCTTGTATCCGGTAGCCAGTGCCGTTCCTCCGGCGCCGGAATCCGTAATCAGTTTATTGGCGCAATAGGTTTTGGACAAACCGGTGCTTTGGCTATTGTCCAGCCAGAGGTGTCCGCGGTTTGCCGTCCATGCCGAATACATATGCATCAGGCTCATGCCGTCTCCGATCATCAGGATTACATTCTTGATTTTCGAGCCTGCCGGCGGAACGATTTTATCTACCTGATAGGGAGTTTCCAGTACATATGTTTGTTCTTTGTCCCGGCGGCTTTGTGCCTGGACATCAGGAGTCGTAGCGGATAATAAGAGCAGTACGACGCAGGTCATTGCAATAAGATTTCTTTTCATGTCTGTTTATATCGGATTAGGTTTATAAATAGGCCTCTTAATGAAACAGGTTTTCCCGGGGGATGGGGACGAACTCCGTGTCTCCCGGTTTCTTCCAGCCCCAACTCAGGTGTTCGCCTTCGTAATCTTCAAAATATTCGAGGCGGAAAGCATGATAGCCTTTTTGTAGCGGGATGCGTCCGGAGGAAACAATTGCCGCATGGGAGGTATCGTTGTTTACCACTTCTTCGCCGTCGATGAATAACACGCTGCCGTCGTCCGAACGGGTGAAAAACTCATAGACCCCGTTTTCCGGTACCAGCAGATAACCGGTGAAGATATACCCGAAATGGTCCGCCTGTTTGGTTTCGGTAATAGACGGTTCGGGCATGATGCCCTGTCCTGCTATTTTAGCCTGTTTCAGGTCGGCTGTAAGCTGGAAGTAGCCTTCAAAATATTGGTAGGCAACCCCGCTGGCATGAGGTGCGACTGCTTTTCCCGGGCGCAGTTTTGCTTTGGTTGCCCGAATGGCATAGGTACGGCTGGGCGTGTAGCCTTCCTTATAGGCTTTTGCTTTCACCGCGGCAGATTCTATCAATGTAAACGGTGAAGTATATACGGGGGAATCCTCGGAAGGCTCTGTGCCGTCCAGTGTGTAGTGGATGATGGCTTCCGGGGTTGCGCATACGAATGCAACGGTTGCTTTGCCTTCAAACAGGTACAGGTCTGTCGCAATGCTGGGCACGGAAACGACTGGAGTTGTTGTATAGGAATAGGGGGCGGCTTCTTTTCCGGTACCCCATATCGTATCCGGCTCGGCGGACAGGGTGAAGGCAAGCGTTCCGCCTTCCATCAACTGGTCGTAGGTAATGAAGCATTCCGGAATTTCCTGCTTATTCAGGGAAACCTTTGTAAGGTATTTGTTCTTTGCCGGGTTATTGGCGGTAATCTCCAAAGTTTTGCCATTAGCCAGTTGCATGGTCGCTTTTTCAAACAAAGGAGCTGTCAGTACAAACTGGTTGCTTCCCGGGCAAACGGGATAGAAGCCCAGACTGCTCATGATATACCATGCCGACATCTGTCCGCAGTCTTCGTTTCCGATGATTCCTTCAGGGGTGGGCTGGTACATCTCGTCCAGCAGGCGGCGTGTCCAGTATTGCGTTTTCCAAGGCTCGCCCACATAGCTGTAAAGGTATGCCATATGGTGGCTCGGTTCGTTTCCATGTGCATACTGGCCGATTAGTCCGGTTACATCGGACAGTTCGCCTTCAACCTCCGATGTTACGGTAAACAGGCTGTCCAGATTGGCGATAAAACGGTCGCGCCCTCCCATTAACTGTTCCAGTCCATATATGTCATGCGGAACGAAGAAACGGTATTGCCAGGCTGTAGCTTCCGTGTAGGAGCGTCCGATGGCAAACGGATTGAAGGGGGCTTCCCAGTTTCCGTCCTGACGTTTCCCGCGGAAAAAGCCGGTAGTGCCGTCGAATACGTTTATAAAGTTCTGCGAACGCTGGATAAAGGTTTCGTAGTCCGCCGTTTTGTTCATGGCTTTTGCCATTTGTGCGATGCACCAGTCGTCGTAAGCAAATTCGAGCAGGCAGGATACGGACTCTTTCTTTTGGTTGGCAGGGATAAAACCTTGTGCGATGTATTCGGCGGCTCCTTTTTTATTCTTTGCCGCCGATATTTTCATGGCTTCAAAAGCCTTTTCCGCATCAAATCCGCGAATTCCTTTCAGATAGGCGTCTGCAATGATGGAGGTGGCGTGGTAGCCTATCATTGTGCCGGTTTCTCCGGTGGATAAGGGCCATAAGGGCAGTTCACCGTGTATGTCGTACAGGTATAGCAGCGAGTTTACCATCTCGTTAACCAGTGCGGTATCCAGCAAGGTCATCATCGGATGCCATGCCCGGAAAGTATCCCAGGTTGAAAAAGTGGAGAAGAGACGGGATGTCGTATCTGCGTCACTGATTGTGTTGGGAACAACCTGGCTATGGTAAAGGGCCGTATAGAAGTTCATTCGTTCGGCTTTCGTTCCGCCTTCTATCCGGATGCGGTCGAGATGTTTTTCCCAGTCGGAACGGGCGTTGTCTTTGAAACGGTCGAAGTCGAACGAGTCGGCGGTTTCGGCAATGAGGTTCCGGCGAGCGCTCTCTTCGTTGTTGATGGAAAGCCCTGCTTTTACAACCAATGGGGTTCCCTCGGGCATATCGAAATAGAGGGTCATTGCCGGGTAGTGCTTAATCTTCGTGTTTTTTATAGGCGAGGAGAACCGGGCGACAAAATAGACGGTCTGGTTCGTTACCCATCCGTCCGTACTGCGCATACCGGTTATTTCATCCGGGCCGGTTTGCTTTAGTTCATATTTATTGATAGCCTCGTTGTCCAGCAGGTGGGAGAGGTCTATCTCCAGAACCGGTTCTGTACCGGGCGACCAGGTATATCTGTGAATACCGGTGTGGGTGGTGGCTGTCAGTTCGGCTTTTACCCCGGCGTTTTTCAGCAGGACCGAGTAGTATCCCGGTGAGGCGGTTTCATCCCCGTGCGAGAATCCGGTTTCCAAGGTGGAAAACGGGCGAAACAGAATATCTCCCAAATCGATGCAACCGGTTCCGCTCAGATGCGTATGTGAGAATCCCATCATTGTAGAATCGGTGTAGTGATAGCCGGAGCAGGCATCCCAGTTTCCCCGGCGTGTGTCGGGACTTAATTGTACTCCACCGAAAGGTACTGTTGCCCCCGGATACGTATGTCCGTGAAACCCTGTACCGATAAAGGGGTCGACTAAATCAACCGGAGATTTTGGAGCCGTGCTGCAAGCCGAAAGTAATGCAACGCTCCAAAGTATAAATGCCTTTTTTATCATTTTGAATGCAGATTTTTTAGTGGTTTCTCCCTTTACTTTTATACAATTGAAAGGGAGAAACCACTTAGTGGGAGAACTTTTTTATGTATTTTCCGGAAATACTTTTGCAAACGGTTTATTTGATAAACTTGACGAACGGGAGTATCTGCAAAGGCATATGGTCCGTTTTATAATATACCTCCAGCTTTTGTCCCATATAATCGTCGAAGTATTCGACTTTTACATCGTGTGTTCCTTTTTCCAGATTGATGTTGCCGTATTTCATGTCGGCAGAATGTGAACCGTCGTTGTCTATTACTTCCTTGCCGTCGATATAGAGTTTGGCACCATCGTCAGAAATGATACCGAATGTGTATTTGCCGGCTTCCGTGATAGTTAGTTTTGTTGTGAACAGGACGGCAAAATGGTCTTTCTCCTCTACATCCAGTTCATCGAGTGAAAATTCGTATACGTAGCCTTCGCGGGTTGGTCTGCCTAAAGCATTGAAGTCGGGCAGGCTTTTTTTCATCATGTTTTCATAATATTTGTAGGCTACCTTAGGCGTTTCGTTCTCCGGCAGCACGCGAATCATGGCATTTCCTATCTTGCCCGGCTGACCGTTGCGGTAAACGATTGCCTGTATGATAGCGGGTTTATCCAGAGTAAACGGCCCTTCATATTTTGTGGACTGGTTGGTAGGGATGCTTCCGTCCAATGTATAATAGATTTCGGCTCCTTCCACATCTCCTGTTATCGTCACTTCCGTGTTTTCTTTGAAGAAACCTTCGGACGGATAGATAAACGGCATCGGCACATAGATTTTATCTGTTTTAGGCTCAAAGGCTTCCGAAATGAATTTCCCGACGCATTCCTGTGGCAACTGTACGCCTAACAGACCGCCGACCGTAGCGGCAATGTCGCAAATGAAATTGGTGCGTTCCATTACTTTGCCTTTTGTCACTTGTCCGCCGTACATGATAATCGGTATTTCCAGCTCGGCTTCAGAGTCTCCTCCGTGAGATTTACCCAGTCCGCCGTGGTCGGCTGTTACGATAATAACGGTTTCATCCAGTAGACCGGCTTCCTTAATCCGTTTTACAAAGTCGCCGACCATTGCATCAAAATGGGTGATTGTTTCCAGATATTCGCGGGATTCGTGTCCGGTTTCATGTCCCATATGGTCTGTCTGGTTAATCGACACGAACAGGAATTCCGGTTTGTCCTGTAGAAAAGCATCGAAAGCCTGTTGTAAAGTCTGGTCGTAGTCCAGACCGGTTACCGCTTTGTCTGCCACACTGGTATCATACATTCTGTCTTGTTCTGTCCATTCATAGAACATATAGACTTTGGCGTCGGGCCGTTGCTGTTTGATATCGTCGAAAATGGTAGGGAAAAGCCCTTTTTTATTCTTTACAGCCGGTTCGATGACCAGTTTATCCGGTTCCCAATCGTTTCCTGTTACTCCATGCATCTCGATATTGGCGCCGCTAACCATCGACATCCAGTTTTGGCTGCTTGAAGTAGGACGCAGGCAACGGGCTTTGATGGAAACAGCTCCGTTTTCTATCATTTCATTGAAGTTCGGGGTCTGTGCGCGCTGTATGCCACGGGCACTCATTGCATCGAAGCCTAACAGGATTACATGTTTGGCTCGCGGGGTTTTGTTCTGAGGACTGCTACAGGATAGCATCAGCAAACAAACCAGAAAAGAAAAAGCATTTATTAATTTCATGGTATATAAATAATTAAGATATATCGAAAGATTCCCACTAGTATCCGCAGCCTTTTGGCACAGGCCGGAATTATCTCCACTTTGCGAAAGTAAGAATTTGTTGCCAAACTATCACCATTACAGTAAAAAATGACAGGATTATAGTTCCAGCATCTTCTTTTCTTTTATCAGGTCTGTTTCGTTCATTTGAAGGGAAGGGACAGTGCACATTTTGATATAATCGCCGGCCTGGCAAGTATAGTCATAGTATGTCTGTTGCTCGGGAGTAAAATCTTCTTTCCGGATTAAGCCGACAGGAATGGACGTAAAAACATCCATATCGGTGCTGTCTGATGATTTGATAAGTAGAATCCGGCGGGCTACCGGATTACGGTTATAATCCAGGCCGATATATAAACCGCGCAATTGTTTTGGGCTATGAAAGAAGGGGATTTGCAGGTAAATTGTTACCAGAGTAAATTGTGGGGCGGGATTTTCGCTGAACATACAATAAAAATTCTGAGGGTCGCCAATCACACCCATTCCCCATTGTGCTTCTCCATAAGCGTTGAGGCGTCCGATTTTAATGTATCCTTGGCATTCGGGAGTTGTAATGATAAACGGTTCCATTTTCAGGCAATCGGAAGAGGAGGAGAGGCTGTAGCTGGTATATATGCCACAAAGGTTTCCGGCTTTCTGGGGCGAGAGCATCATTTCTTCCTGAAGGTGTTCGATAAAAGGATTACTGTTTGCCGGATTCTGTTCCGGTGTAATTTCCATTTCATCCAAACGTACTAATAATTCGGGGAGGCTGTTGAGCAGTCTGCGTTTGGACAGGTTATTTACTAAGGTTAAAGCATACTCTAAAGCTTCCTCCCGGGGTTTTGTTTTGATTTCTTCGAAGTATGCCGGCAGGACGGTGGTATACAACGAAGATAATATGCTTGGGGCCATGCCTGCACAGTTTGCTATTTCTTTCATTTTCACCCCGTTTTTACGCAGGTATTCGATACGGTTGAAAAGTTCCAGTAAGTCGTTCGTCATTTCTGTAATTTACTTGATTGTATTGCAAAATAAATACGGTGATATTGCATTCGCACTACATGAATGTTACATAAATATTTCTTTATAATTTATTGATTTATAATGTGGTATAAATCATGAATATTCATATATTCAGTAATATTGTTGTAATATCGCACCTCTACTTTTGCTGCCGGAAACGAAAATAACAGCAATATGAAAAGTAAGCAACAAACAATGAGTCCGTCCCGGAAACGGTTTTCCGACCTACTGTTTATCCTTTGGGCAGGCGGTGCAGCCTTGTTATCTTATTCCTTGGTGTATGCATTACGCAAACCTTATACGGCTGCCGCATTTGAGGATTTGGAATTGTTTAATATGGACTATAAGGTAGTAGTTACTATCTCCCAGATATTGGGATATGTGATTTCCAAGTTTATGGGGATTAAACTGATATCCGAGCTGAAGCGGGAAGAACGTTTGAAGTTTATCCTGATGTCGATTGTGATGGCGGAACTTTCATTGGTATTTTTCGGGTTGCTGTCCGCTCCTTATAATATAGCAGCCATGTTCCTGAACGGTCTTTCGCTGGGGTGTATGTGGGGAGTCATTTTCAGTTTTATTGAAGGACGACGGATGACGGATATTTTAGCCAGTTTGTTGGGTGTGAGTATGGTGATCAGTTCCGGTACGGCAAAGTCGTTGGGACTTTATGTAATGAATACATTGCATGTAAACGAATTTTGGATGCCCGCGCTAATCGGAGCCGTGGCACTTCCGCTTTTGGCTTTGCTGGGATATATACTGAATCGTTTACCGGAACCGACAGTCGAGGATATAGAAATGAAGTCGGAGCGTGAGACGCTAAATGGCAAACAGCGCTGGGAGCTTTTCAAAAGTTATATGCCCTTCCTAACCTTGTTGTTTGTAGCCAATATAGCGATTGTTATCCTGCGTGATATAAAAGAAGATTTTTTGGTGAATATTATTGATGTGTCAAATTATTCACCTTGGATGTTTGCCCGTATAGATGGCATTGTGACTTTGATTATCCTCGGAATCTTCGGCTTGATGGTATTGGTGAAAGATAACCTGAAAGCCCTTTCTATTCTTTTCGGTTTGATTATAGCAGGGATGGTTGTGATGTCGGTGGTTTCTTTCGGCCAGGAACAGTTTCAGTTATCTCCTATAGTCTGGCTGTTTATCCAGAGTTTATGTCTGTATATTGCTTATTTGACCTTCCAGACAATTTTCTTTGACCGTTTTATCGCCTGCTTCCGGATACGGGGAAATGTAGGGTTCTTCATTGTAACGACAGACTTTCTGGGGTATACCGGAACGATTCTGGTTCTTGCGCTGAAAGAGTTTTTGCATCCGGCTATCAATTGGGCTGTATTTTATAACCAGCTTGCCGGTTATGTCGGAATCTTTTGCTGTATCACATTCATCTGTTCCTTCGTATATTTGCATCAGCGCTATCGTCGGGAAAACGGGGCGCCGGTGAAAGACAAAACAGCCTTCCAATCGACTCCGCAGAATGCCGTTACAATGGCTTGAATAGAGAAATAATAATTAAGAATATATCATCTGTTTATTTATGAAAAAGATTTCATGTGTGATTATGGACTGGGCGGGAACGGCTGTCGATTTCGGTTGCTTCGCCCCTTTGAATGCCTTCCTGAAAGTATTTTCCGAAGAGAAAGGCATTGATATTACTTATCGCCAGGCACGCGAGCCGATGGGTTTGCTGAAGATAGACCATATCAAGGCGATTCTCAGTATGCCGGAAGTGAATGCAAAGTTTCAGGCTCGTTATAACCGCGCTTGGAATATGGACGATGTGAATGAGATGTACAAAAGTTTTGAGAAGCATCTGTTTGCTTCACTGAGCAATTTTACTACTCCGATTCCCGGTGTGCTTGACACAATGGAATTATTGCGTGAACAGGGAATAAAGATCGGTTCAACAACCGGTTATACACAGGCTATGATGGATGTTGTCCGCCCCGGTGCAGCCGCAAAAGGATATGTTGTGGATAATCTGGTTACTCCGGATGATGTTCCGGCCGGGCGTCCTGCTCCGTATATGATTTACCAAAACATGATAGACCTTGCCATCGCTTCTGTGGATAATGTGGTAAAAGTCGGTGACACGATAGCCGATATCAAGGAAGGTGTGAATGCGAAGGTATGGAGCATCGGTCTTATTACCGGAAGTAATGAAATGGGAATGAGTGAAGATGAATACAATCACCGTTCGGCAGAAGAGCTAATCCCATTGAAGAATGAGGTACGTCAACGCATGTTGGATGCCGGGGCGCATTTTGTATTGGATAATATTACGGAACTGCCAGCCTGTATTGAGAAAATTAATCGTTGAGATACCATTGCACATTTTTAATCCATAGTTATGGTTTTTCCGATTCATAACTATGAATTAAGAAAATCATAACTATGAACCAGAATAATCATAATAAAAATAGATACATAAAATGAGAAATTATTTGTTGCTTACTCCCGGTCCTTTGAGCACATCCGAAACAGTCCGTGAAGCGATGTTGCAGGATTGGTGTACATGGGATAAAGATTATAATGAAGGAATCGTAACCCCTATCCGCAAAGGCTTGTTGGCTATTGCCGGGGTAGATGAGAAGGAATATACGAATGTGCTTTTGCAGGGAAGCGGAACATATTGTGTAGAAGCTACAATCGGTGCGGCTGTAGGTCCGAATGATAAATTGCTTATTCTGGCAAATGGCGCTTATGGTAAACGTATGGCTGAGATTGCCCGTTATTACCATATCGACCATGTGTTGGTTTCTCTTCATGAAACGGAACTGATTACCGGAGAGGTAGCACGTAAGGCTTTGGATGAAAATCCGGGTATCACTCATCTTTCCATGGTACACAGCGAAACGACAACCGGATTGCTGAATCCGATAGAAGAAGTAGGTGAGGTGATACGTAACCGTAATATTACATTTATTGTGGATGCGATGAGCAGTTTTGGCGGAGTACCTATCGATATGCAGAAAATAGGAATAGATTTTCTGGTTAGCAGTGCCAATAAATGTATTCAGGGAGTCCCCGGTTTTGGTTTCGTAATCGCCTGTAAGGATAAACTGGCGGCAACTAAAGGAAACGCCCGTTCTTTGTCTTTGGATATATATGCCCAGTGGGAGACCATGGAAAAAGGGGGAGGAAAATGGCGTTTCACTTCTCCGACACATGTTGTCCATGCTTTCTGGCAGGCAATGCAGGAATTAAATGAAGAGGGCGGTATTGCTGCACGCTATGAACGGTATAAAAAGAACCACCGTACACTGGTTGACGGTATGCGTGCATTAGGCTATAAGACGTTGTTGCCGGATGCTTCACAAGGACCGATTATTACTTCTTTCTATTATCCTTCGGCAGATTTCTCTTTTGTGTCTTTCTATGAAAAGCTGAAAGCAAAAGGGTTCGTTATTTATCCGGGTAAAATATCGGATGCCGATACATTCCGTATCGGAAATATCGGGGATGTTTATCCGGAAGACATGGAAGCATTGCTGTTGGCAATCAAAGAGGTAACAGCCTGATAATTTATTTGCAGATGGAGTCCCGGAGAACAATCAACCCTTCCGGGCCCATATTGAATAATAAATCGACGATACTCAGATTGGGGAGGAATCCGAATTTTTCCTTGAATACCTGATAATAGGGTTTGGGGCGGAATGCGGGATCTTCCCCTTCATGTTTGGGACGTATGGTTTCGCGAAAATCGTTGGGCACTTCCGGCTGATACTCGTCCGTATAGATAATGTGCGGGTTGATATCCAGCAACCGGCAGATAAGATTGCGCAATTCTTCATTATAGTCGAACAGGAACTCATATTTTTTCTCATAAAACGGAGCGAAATCTTCTTCGTAATATTCAAAAAACGGACTGAGGTTATAAGCGGAAACCAATGCGTTCCAATGCAGGTGGCGCCAGTTCCCGTGGTCGGAGATGCGGATATCTTTCGTCTGGCATTTGAGGGTGTCCGGCTTGACAATGGGGACGGAAAGTGCCAGCGGACCGTTTGCCGCGGCAATGATACAGCGGTTACGATAGGTTTGTTTCAGGTAATTCTCCGCTGTTTCGATATGAATTACCGGATATTGGCAGAGTTTGCAGTATTGCTGGACAGGTCCCAGATAAGCAGTGGAAAGATATACGGATTGCATATTATTTGACTGGTTTAAAAAAGTGTTGTTTGTCTGCGCTGTACCAGCAGAACCACGCGTTGCCTATGATATGGCTGGAAGGGACGAATCCCAGGTGGCGGGAGTCTACCGACTCGTTCGTATTGTCTGCCAGCATCCAGTAATAATCTTGTTTAAAGAAAAAGAAGAGGGTTTCCTTTCCATCCAGATACAATTTCCCATCGCGGATAACCGCTCGGTTCCCGGCTTCTTTCAGAATGGCTTCTTTACAGGCATTCAACGTCGTCTCGTTCAGGCGGTAAGCTCTGTCTTTACGGGGAACGACCAGCGTGTAAGTGCTTGTTTTGCTTCGTAAAAAGCGTCCGTTGGCATCCTCGTCCAGTTCTTCCCTGATTTGATATTCTTCAAATGTAGTAAGTGATAGCGTGAAGCCGTAAGGTTCGATAACCCGGTCCCGTATGGGGATGTTTAGTTTTTGTGCGGCATTCAGAAAATCGGTGACTCCGTTTTGTGCAACGAAATAGGTGCTTAATGCGCGGGGGGAAGGGGGAAGTTGTACTCCGTTTATTTTGTAGCCTTCGTTGCTGATTTCAATCGTATCGCCGGGCATTCCGATACACCGGGCAAGAAACAGGGGAGCGGATAAAGTGTCTTTCCGAAGCGGGCTGGTGAAAAGTACCACGCGGTTCCTTCCGGGGTTCTCCCGTTCCTGCAGTTTGTTTACCAGAATATAATCTCCCTTATGTAATGCTTCTTCCATGGCATCCGTAGATACCCGGTACGATTCGACAAGGAAATAACGTATGCACATAACAACCCCTATGGCAACTGCAATTGTTGCCAACCATTTAAGGAATGATGCAAGGGATTGTTTCATACGTTATTTATCGCACTTAATCAGCGTGTACCCAGCGGAACATACGGTTCCAGCGGATGCCGCCGTCAAACAGGCTGCGGTCTTTGTCCAGTGATAACCAAATCATAATAGGCTTACCTACAATGTGGTCTTCCGGAACAAATCCCCAGGAACGGCTGTCTGCACTGTTATGGCGGTTGTCGCCCATCATCCAGTAATAATCGTATTTGAATGTATACGAAGTTTCAGGCTTGCCGTTGATGAAAACCTGTCCGTCTTTTACTTCCAGTTGATTATTCTCATAATTTCTGATGCAACGTTCGTATAATGCCAGGTTGCGTTCGTTCAGCGGAATAGTCGCTCCTTTCTTCGGAATCCAAAGCGGTCCGTAGTTGTCGCGGCTCCATCCCGTATTATATCCCAACGGGTAAGTAGAGCCGGCCCATGAGTCCGGTTCGATGATTATTTTCGTTATAATCGGCAGTTTCTTTGCGATTTCAACCGCTTTTTGTGTGAGTGGGAAATGATAGACCGGGTTGTATTGTCCGCTTTCGTTCGGTGTGAAACCTAATAGAGACAGTGTTTCTTTGTTGGATGTACCGTTAGAAATCAGTATCCGGTCGTCCTTGCTTATGTCCAGCAGGCGGAATTGTTCTTCGCTTATGGCGGAACCGTCTGTCTCAACGAAATAATTGAACTGCATGTCTTCCGGGTTTTTTGCGGCTACTCCGTCGATATATACCTGGTTGTTGCGTACTTCAATCGTGTCGCCGGGCATACCGATACAGCGTTTTACGTAGTTTTCGCGTTTATCTACCGGGCGGTAGATAATCTCTCCGAATGTCGCCTTATCGGTCAGGACATTTTCGCGTCCGTATTGTTCTACCAGATTGTAGTAATCCGGATTCTGAACTTTTAATGCGACCGTATCGCCTGCCGGGAAGTTGAATACTACAATATCGTTCCGCTTCACATTACCGAAACCTTTAACCCGCTTGTAGTCCCATAGCGGCCAGTCCAGATAAGACTTGCTGTTGAAGAATGGCAACGTGTTCTGTACCAAAGGAAAAGCCACAGGGGTATTCGGTACACGGGGACCATAACTCAGCTTGCTGACAAACAGATAATCGCCTACGAGCAGTGATTTTTCCAGCGAAGAACTGGGTATCTGGTAATTCTGGAAAATGAAAATATTAATGAAATAAACGGCTATCAATGCAAATACGATATCGTCTACCCATTCCAGGATGTTCCGTACTTTCGGATTCTTTGAGCGTTTCCATGCTCCCCAGGGGATGTATTGCGTAAGGAAAATATCTATGAGTACGATTAATCCGAGCAATAACCAGGCATTCCGCATCCATAGCACAAACAGGGCATACAGGATAGCAGCAATACTGAATTTAATCCATTGTTTTTTGGAAAACTTCTTCATGTATTATATTGGATTTTAGAATTTAAGCATATCTTCCATGCCGAGAAACCCTTTCTTGCCGGCTGTAAATTCAGCGGCTACTACGGCTCCGAGTGCAAAACCGGCACGGCTTTTTGCATCGTGCTTGATGGTGATATAATCGACATCCGACTCGTAAGTGATTTCATGAATACCCGGAACCTCTCCTTCACGGATGGCATGGATAGGCAAGTCGCTGGGCTGTTCTGCGGTTTCCAGTGTCCAACGGTCTTTCCGGTCCATGTTCTCGATGATTCCTTCTGCCAGCGTGATAGCTGTGCCGCTGGGTGCATCCAGTTTGTGGATATGATGGGTTTCCGTCATCTTTACATCATAAGCCGGGAAATTATTCATAATCTTTGCCAGATATTTGTTGAGGGCGAAGAATATGTTTACCCCGATACTGAAATTGGAGGCATAGAAAAAGGTTTTGCCTTCTTTTTCGCATTTTTCTTTGATTTCGCCGATACGGTCCAACCAACCGGTTGTACCTGATACCACAGGAACTCCGGCAGCAAAACAATTCATATAATTATTAAATGCCGAAGCCGGAATGGTGAATTCGATGGCTACATCTGCGCTTTTAAAATTATCCGAATGGATTTCTTCAGGATTGTTTATATCTACGATCGATACAATTTCATGACCTCTGCTAACTGCAATCTGTTCGATGGTCTTTCCCATCTTTCCATAACCTATAAGTGCAATTTTCATCTTTCTTTTTCTCGTTTCATTATTAGAATAGAATGCAAATATAAAGAATAATGATTAGATTTGGCTCATAAATCTTAACTCATGGAAAAGTATGGAACGTTTATTACATTATGTTTGGAAATACAAACTATTTGAAGCTACTCAACTGATTACCACAGACGGACGTCCTGTCCGGGTGATTGATACCGGAATACAGAATACGGATGCAGGTCCCGACTTTTTCAATGCGAAAGTCCGGATAGGAGATACCCTTTGGGCGGGCGGTGTGGAGATTCACGACAAAGCTTCGGACTGGCTGCTCCATCATCACGATGAGGATAAGGCGTATGATGCTGTTATTCTGCATGTTGTCGGGATAGATGATATGAGTGTAAACCGGACTACCGGCGAACGGATTCCCCAGGTAATCCTGCCGGTTCCGGAGGCTGTTTCCCGGAATATAGATTGGTTGCTTTTCAGAGAGAAGCCTGTTCCCTGTGCGGATGCAATCCATTCTGTTGACCCGCTTCATCTGTCTTCCTGGCTGGCCTTTCTTGTCAGTGAGCGGATGGAACGCAAAACGCTCGATGTATTTGCCTTATTGGAGCGGTATAACAGTGACTGGAATGAAGTATTCTATATCACTTTAACCCGTAATTTTGGGTTTGGTGTGAATAATGATGCCTTTGAACGCCTGGCGAAAAGCCTGCCTTTGCGTTGTATACAGAAACAACGGGGAAGTGCTTCCCAGATTGAAGCCATGTTGTTTGGACAGGCGGGAATGCTGGAAGGTGAGCTGCCGGATTATTATTCCCGTTTTTTGCAACAGGAATACAGTTTCCTGAGACGCAAGTTCAATCTGTTTCCATTGGATGGTTCTGTCTTTAAGAATCTTCGTACCCGCCCGGTGAATTTCCCTTATCTGAAACTTGCCCAGCTTGCAGCCATCTGGATACAACACGATACGCTCTTTTCCTGTATTCTTGAAGCCGGATGTATAGGAGACATCAAGAAATGCTTCCGTGTACATCCTTCCGATTACTGGAAGACACATTACCATTTCTATCATGTGTCTCCTTCAAAAGAAAAGCCGGTGGGGGAGAACTCCCTGAATATCCTTCTTATCAATACGGTAGTCCCGATGTTGTTTGCTTATGGGAACCGGTGTAAACGCCCCGAGTATTGCGAACGTGCCATCCGTATACTGGAAGCTCTTCCATCTGAAAATAACTCGATTGTATCCATGTTTCGGAATGCGGGCATAACCGTTTGCCATGCAGGCGACAGCCAGGCGCTTATCCAGTTAAAACGGGAATATTGCGAGAAGAAAAAGTGTATGTACTGCAGAATCGGTTTCAGGATATTAAAAGGGGATATAAATGGTTGTAAATATTAGCATATATAGATTAAATACATACTATACCTCTCAAAGTCACCGGATTTTTCCCTATTTTTGCCAAACTTATTAAATTAAGAAGAAGAAGAAGAATGAAGAATACATATATACGTAATTCGCTCCGCATGATCTACGGAACACTTTTACTTGTTGTTATCTATTCCTGTGCCAATATAGGAACCCCTAACGGAGGTCCTTATGATGAAAATCCTCCTAAATTTGTAAGTAGCAAACCCGTACCCAACGAGACTAATTTTAAAGGGAAAAATATTGAAATCCTTTTTGATGAATTAATCCAGCTCGATAAGCCTTCGGAAAATGTGATTATCACTCCCCCTCAGAGGGAACTTCCGATTATCCGAACAGCCGGACGCAAAGTGGTGGTGGAATTGAAGGATACATTGCGGGACAGTACTACGTATACGCTGGACTTTACAAATTCGATTTCGGACACGCACGAAAATAATATCTTTGAGAATTTCACTTTTGCATTTTCTACTGGTAGCGTAATCGATACGCTTGAAGTGGCAGGTATTGTGCTGAATGCCGAAAACCTGGAACCAATGCCGGGCATTACAATAGGTTTGCATAGTAATCTTGAAGATTCCGCTTTTGTGAAACTTCCGTTCGACCGTACTTCCCGTACAAATGATAAAGGACGGTTCACAATCCGTAATATCAAACCGGGAACGTATCGTATTTATGCTCTGAATGATGTGAACCGTGATTATAAATTCGATCAACCGGGAGAAGATATTGCTTTTATCGATTCTTTAATTATACCGACCAGTGAACTGACAACCCGCCAGGACACGACCTGGAAAGACAGTCTGACGGTAGATACAATCCGAACGGTCGAATATACCCGCTATTTACCGGATAATGTGGTTTTGCGTTTGTTTAAAGAAGACTTTGCCCGTCAGTATATGACAAGACCGGAACGTCCCGATGAAAAGATATTTACTTTACGTTTTAATGGCAGGATGGATACATTGCCTGCTATTGTCCCTCTGAATTTTACTCCGGCGGACAGTAGTTGGTTCCTTGTCCAAAAAATGGATGAAGGAAAAGAACTTACTTTCTGGCTGACAGACTCGACCGTATGGAAAAAAGATACGTTACAGTTGGAGATTACTTATCCTAAGAGCGACTCCCTGAATATTTTACGTCCCCAGACCGATACGCTCGAGTTGTTTATGCGCAAACGTCCGGTTGCAAAGAAGAAAAAGAAGAAAGATGATGAACCGGAACCTACTGTTTTCCTGGGTATGCAGGTGAATGCTCCGGGAGCAATGGATATGACGGATACGGTGTCTGTTGTTTTCACAGAGCCGGTAGTGAATCTCAACAAAGACTTATTTAAGGTCAATCAGATGGTAGATTCTACCTGGACGGATGTGGATTTTGAGTTTTTCCAGGATTCAACGAACCTGTTGAAGTATTATATCCTGCGTCCGTGGAAGTATGCGGAGCAATATCGCCTGCAAGTTGACTCGACAGCCATAACCAGTATTTATGGTAAATGGAACGATAAGTATTCGGGCGAGTTTAAACTGAAGACTAAGGAGGATTACGGACATCTGTATCTCAATATAGTAGGGGTTGATACGACAGCATTTGTCGAATTGTTGAATATGAGCGATGCCCCTATAAGGAAAGCAAAGGTAAAAGATGGCGGTGTGCTTTTCATGGACTTGAAACCGGATAAGTATTATGCCCGTATTGTGATAGATACGAATAACAATGGGAAATGGGATACCGGTAATTATGAGTCGAAACTACAGCCGGAAGAGGTATTTTATTCGCCTAAGCGATATGAGGTGATGCAGAACTGGGATGTGGAAGAGACCTGGGATGTCTATGCAACCCCTGTTTACCAGCAGAAGGCGCTTGAAATCACCAAGAATAAGCCCAAGGAAATAACCAAAAAGAAGAGAAACTACAAAGATGAAGGACAACAGCAAACTAAAACTCAGAATACGACGGGATCTACCGGTTTGCCGTTCTAAGTATTTGAGGATATATGGGGTATTACTTCTATTACTTTTTTCGGGAATTGTTGATGCGCAAACAATTCCTGCTAAAGAACGGTTTGGCGTGGGAGAAGAAGTCCAGTATGATTTGTATTTTAAATGGGGGCTTTTGATGCCTCGTGCCGGACTTGCCAAACTGTCCGTAGATAAGGCTACGTATAAAGAAAATCCGGTTTATCATTACCGGTTGCTTTTCAATACAGTCGGTCTGTTTGAAAAAGTCTTTCCGATGCGGGATACGATGAACTGTTACTTTTCAAAGGAGATGTTGTTGCTTAAATCCGAAAAACGTTCGGATGAAGGACATTATTATCTGGTGGACGATCTGCATTTCTCTTATAAAGAAGATAGCATTTTTGCCCATTCCCGGCGGTATAATCTGGAAGAAATAAAAATCGATACCACCTTGTACACTTCCGGAAAATATATGTTTGACATGTTGGCTGCAACCATGTATCTCCGTTCTCTGAACTGGGATACAATAAAGAATGGAGACGAATTTCCTTTTATCGTTGCATTGGGAAGGGATTTAGTAAATATCAGTTACAGGTATACCGGGCAACAGGTTGTGGAACGGGGAAATGTGAAATATAAGACCCGTCATTTTTATATAGATATTTTTGATGAAGCTTTTACCCAAAGTAAAGCTGCAGCCGAAATATGGATTGGGGACGATGAGAACCGTATTCCTGTCCGTATCCGTGCCAAACTGAAGCTGGGAGCGGCAGAGGTTTATTACCGGGAATCCAAAGGGCTTCGTTATCCGTTGAACTCCCGTATTGTTGTTCCCATGCGGGAGTATTAGCATATGAAAGAGGGAAAACTATCCGGCTACTTAGGACAACCGGCTATAATAGACGACAGGCCTTGGTTTACGGTTGCTTTGTATGGAGTTCTTGTCGCTTTGATATTAGCTGTATTTGAACCTTTCCAATACAGGCTGAATACTATTCTTCAATTATGGGTGCTACTGGCTTTTGTCTTGATTGCCGTAGGGAATGCGATAGGTATATTTATCCTTTTACCCCGCTTATTCACTAAGTACTATGCACCGGAGTCCTGGACGGTAGGGAGAAGTCTCCTCAACTATACGTTGTTTCTGCTTAGTGGTGGATTATGTACCTTTGTTTATGATTATTTTTTTCTTGTGGGGCATACTCCGGATGAATATGGGAATGCGATGTTTTTCCGTATTTTTTTCATTGATATGGTGGCGGCTGTTACTATAGCGCTTATTCCGATGTGCTTCGGTATTTTTATGGCAAAGAACAGGGCGTTAAAACACAATCTTGAAGCTGCCGGACAATTGAATAAACTTCTCTCCGAACGTATCGGGATACAAATGACAACTACGGAAAAAATAACTTTAAGCGGAAGTGCCAGAGAAGAGGTTGCTGTAAATCCGAGAGAGGTACTGTTTCTGGAGTCGTCAGGTAATTATGTTTCTGTTTATTATCTGGAGGGAGGAACGGTAAAACATAAATTATTCCGTTCGACAATCAAACAAGTTGAAGAAGTATTGGATACTTACGGTTACTTTATCCGTTGTCACCGTGCATATATAGTAAATACGGACAAGATTGTGAATGTGAACGGAAATGCACAAGGATACCGTCTGTCTCTTCATGGAACGGAGCTGGAAGTTCCGGTTTCCCGTACTTATATAAAAGATTTGAATACTGTTTTAAATAAAGACTGATGTGTTATTTATCCCTGAAATGCGGGATAGAATGCATGGATTTGTGTTTGGTCACTAAATAGAGCCGTCTGTCCCGGTTGCTTGTAAATCCGGTAATCCCCTGTTTATTTTGACGGAGAAATTAAACAGTATTCACATTATGAAAAAGTCTTTTATCTTATTAATTGCATTCGCTTTGTTTTTTGTTTGTTGGCGGAGAGGCCTGTTGATACATCTGGTAAGTGGCTGGTTGCCTGATTCCACATCCCTGTATTATCTGGTTTCTTATGGTTTATCTGGTATCTTTCCTCTGATTGCCCTCTTTATGATTCACAACAAAAGGAATATACTGTATAGTTTAGGTTTGTCAAAAAGGATGTTGACGGGGTGGGGTATGTCTTTGTGCGCTACTCTGCCTATGTTCATAGGGTTTGCTCTACTGGGTTCTTTTTATAAAGACATATCGATTGATAATTTATGCTATTCTATTTTTATTGCCGGTTTTTTTGAAGAACTGATTTACAGGGGATTTGTTTTCGGACAACTTTTCCGTTATGCAAAATGGGGATTCATTCCGGCAGTATTGATATCGGCTTTGCCTTTCGGTTTGTTGCATATCTATCAGGGGCATGATTTACTTTCTTCTCTGGCAGCATTTGGAATAACGGCTTTAGGGGGTGTATTTTTCGCCTGGCTTTATGTGGAATGGAATTATAATTTATGGTGTAGCATAGGTATGCATACGCTGATGAATATGTCCTGGATTTTGTTTAAGGTGAGCCCTGGAGCAGCCGGAGATATTGGGTGTAACCTGATTCGGATATTGACGATTGTTGTGGCTATAATGTTGACAGTTATTTATAAAAAGAAAAATCACCTCGGATGGCAGGTTACGAGTAAGACTTTGTGGGTAAAACAATCCTGAAACAAGTCTCTGCATAAGGAATGGACTGGACGGACAGGTTACCCCCATGCATCTGGATAATCTGGCGCGACAGGCTGAGGCCGATTCCTGTACCGGAGGGTTTGGTAGTGAAGAAGGGAACGAATATATCTTCTTGTATTTCGGTAGGGATGCCTGGTCCGTTGTCTGTAACTTCTATTATTAATAGTTGTTTATCCTGGTTCACACGGATGTTTATTTGCTTGTTTTCCTGCCCTTCCAGTGCTTGCATAGCATTTTTCAACAGGTTTATCAAGGTTTGTGAAAGAAGTTTTTCATCTGCTGTTATTTCGATTTCAGGCTCGTATAGTTCCAATCCGAAAGAAATATGCTGTTGTTGCATATCCGGGGTATGCAATAGCTGTATATTTTGCAGCAAGCGGGTCAGCGAGAATTTTTTAGGGACGGGAGGTTGTAATCCTGACAAGCGGCGGTAAGAATCTGTGAAATGTATCAGGCTCTGTCCCTGGTTTTTGATGGTGTCCAGTCCACGAATCGTTTTACGAACGGTTGCTTCTGTAATCTCTTTGGCTTCTTTTGAGGTATCTTTCGATTGAAAGTAGGATAGCAGAGTGCCCGAAAGAGAAACGATAGGGGCTATCGAGTTCATGATTTCATGTGTCAGGACATGCATGAGTTTATCATATGCCTCATATTCTTTCCGGTAGAGTTCGCGGTCGAACTCTTTCCGTTTGTTTTCCTTCATCAATTTATGGATACGGTTGAATGCTATATGCAGGCGGCGTTGTTCATCACTTCCCGTATCTTCAGGAAAATAAAGCATGGATTCATTGTCCTGGATGGCATCCAAGAATAATTGTATCCGCCGGTTGGATGCGTTCAGGTATGTGACCAATGCGCCGATAAGCCAGAGTGCTATTAATATGGCAATACATCCCAGGATAATCGCCCGTCCGGTTATGATTCCGGCAATACCCAGTCCGGCAACAATAATGATAATCGCTACCTGTATGAATATCCGTATATATAACCGTGTACTGAATAGCATATGTCCTTACATATTGAAGCGTTTCAACTTATTATATAAGGTTTGGCGGCTGACCCCTAATTGTTCTGCTGCGGCTGTGAGATTTCCGTCATTTTGTGTAATGGCAGCCTCGATAGCCTGCCGTTCTATCTCTTCCAGATTGGCATTTTCGTTGAATGCTGTAGTTTTACCGGGACGGATAAACAGGTCGGCAGCACGGATGGTATTCTTTTCAGAGAGGATAACCGCCTTTTCTATGGTATGTTGCAACTCGCGGATATTTCCGGGCCAATCATAGTTTTGTAATTTCCCGGCAGCCTGCGGATGAAGTGTCAATCCCGGACGTTTGTATTGGTCCGTATATTTCTTCATAAAATAGTCGGTGAAAAGTAGAATGTCTTCCCGTCGTTTTCGTAAAGGCGGAATTTCGATATGTATGGTATTTATACGATAATAAAGGTCTTCCCGAAAAAGGGATTGGGTAATCATTTCCGGAAGATTGCGGTTGGTAGCTGCTATCAACCGGATATCTATGGGTATTTTCCGGTTACTGCCGAGACGGGTAATTTCGCGGTTTTGCAGGGCGGCAAGTAGTTTTGCCTGTAGAGCCAGTGGCAGGTTTCCTATTTCATCCAGAAAAAGAGTCCCTCCATTGGCAGCCTCAAATTTGCCGGGGCGGCTTTCGTAAGCGTCGGTAAAAGCTCCCCGCTCGTGTCCGAACAGTTCACTTTCAAAAAGGGATTCGCTAACGGCTCCCATGTCTACGTTTACCATCTTGTTACGGCTGCGAAGAGATAAGCGGTGAATTTCCCGTGCCAGCATCTCTTTGCCTGTTCCGTTTTCTCCGGTAATCAGTACATTGGCATCGGTTTTAGCTACTTTGGTAACGACTTTTATCAGTTTCATCATTACAGGCGAATGCCCGATAATCATTGCCGGTTCGGAAGTACGGGTATCGGTCTTCTTTTTATGTCCGGTTGTATCGGATGCTACTGCTTGTAAAGCGGCCTGTATTTTTTCCAGTAGCGTATCATTATCCCAAGGTTTCAGTACGAAATCTACCGCTCCGCTTTTTAATGCCTTGACGGCAAGCTCCACATCCCCATAAGCAGTCAGCATAATAACCGGAAGTCCGGGAGCGATTTCCTGTATTCTCCGTAACCAGAATAAGCCTTCATTGCCTGTATTTACTCCAGCGGAAAAGTTCATATCGAGGATAACGAGGTTTACAGCCTGTGTGTCCAGAACGGAGAGGATATGATTGGGATTGGATGCGGTTTCCACCTGCTCAAAGATATCTTCCAAAAGAAGTTCGAGTGAGGTCAATACACTTTTATTATCATCTACTATGAGGACAGTTCCGGCTTGCATACAATCATTTTTTTGTAAAGGTATCGGCTTTCCTAATAGCTTGCAAGAGAGCGTCAAAATATTTGACACTTTACATTTATAAATTATACCCTGGGTCTTTTACCATTTTTATTAGACTTAAATCCGGTAGTTGTTTAAGCTGCTAAACAGGGGTTTCTTTATGAAAAGGGGAACTTAATATAGGAAGAGTGAAAAAAGTAATGTAGGAGAGTGTAAGTGTAAAAAAACTTGACGTTTTACCGTCAAAATATTTTACAGTGAAAATTGAAAACCGAAATGCCTGTGCTGATAATCAGTCTGTTAAAAAAGTGGCACGCCGTTTGCCTTCCTATTTGCATAATGGAACTAAAACAAATAACACAACAGCCTTTTAGAAAACTGCTTTTGCTTATTTTCCTTTTTTATATGGGTGAAGCCAAAGGACAGGAACCATGGACGGTAGAAGATTGTATGCACTATGCCGTGGAGCAGAACCTGCGTCTTAAGAACAGTCGGCTGGATACTCGTATTGCCCGGGAGGATTTTACTGCCGCGGTGGGTGACTTCTTACCCTCAGTAGAAGCAGTCGGTGCTTTGGGACGCCGGATGGGGCGTTCGATAGACCCGGAAACCAATTTATATACCTCATCAGCCTTTTTGGAAAGTACGCTCGGGCTGAATATCTCCTTGCCTGTATTTTATGGATTTACCCGTGTGAATCGGTTGCAGTTCCGGAAATTGAATAAGCAAATCTATGGCTTATCGGAGAAAGTGGAAGAGAACCGGGTGGCTTTTGAGGTGATGGATGCTTTTTATACCCTAAGTTTTCAGGAGAAAATATATGAGTTGGCCATCGAACAGCGCAAGCTGAGCGAGCGGTACAAGGAACAAATGCTTGAGTTTGTAGATTTGGGCATGCGTTCTCCTTCTGATTTGCAGGAAGTGAATGCCCGCCTGCAATCCGATATATATCAGGAAACAGTAAAAGCAAACAGTACCCGGCTGTCTCTATTGGCCCTGAAAGAATTGTTGAATATGACAGCAGATGATACGTTGGTTATTACTAATGAAGAGCAACCGGAACAAAATCCGATATTGCCGCTTTCATCCAATGAACTTTACGCCGTTTCCGAATCCGTCTTACCGGAATTTCAGGCAATGGAATTAAAAGAAAAGGCATCCCGCAAATCCTTGGCAATCGCATCCGGTGCTTTTTCTCCTTCTATTCGTGCTGAGTTTAGCCTTAACTCCGGTTACTACGGGACGATGAAAGATGATAGCGGAGGGATTCTTCCTTTTAACAGGCAAATGGAAAATAACCTGAAGAAATATATCGGGTTAAGTGTGTCATTCCCCTTGTTTAGCGGTTTTTCACGTTGGACACAGGTACGGAAAGAACGCTTTCGTCTCCGGCAGGTACGGAATGAAAACGAGCAACAACGTTTGGCGTTGTATAAGGAAATAGATGAGGCATATATATCCCTTCAGGCAGCAGCGGATGAAAACCGGCAAGCGCTGGAACAATTGCGTGCTGCAACGATAACGCTGAAAGAGAATGAAGAAAAATGGGAAGAAGGAATGATCTCCGTATTTGAACTGATGGAGAAACGTAATCTGTATATCAGTGCAAAAGCAGAATTGATACGTACCCGGTTACAGTATGATTTGAAACAGCGGACCGTACGGTTCTACCAGACAGGTACATTCTTGTAACAACCAGAAAAATAAAACAATATATCCATATGATAAACAACAATATGGACACCCGTATCGAACGGAAGTCCCGCTTTAAGAAAAAACATATATATACTCTGGGAGGAGGCATTTTTGTGATCCTTTGTCTTTTATGGTTTATCTTTCGGGATACCTCTTCTTCCATGAAAGTGGAGAAGGAGCGTATAACGATTGCCACCGTGCAGAAGGGAGAGTTCAACGACTATATCCGTGTGATCGGCCAGGTACTTCCCGACCGTATCATCTACCTCGATGCCGTCGAGGGTGGTCGTGTGGAAGAGCGATTGATTGAGGAAGGAGCACAAGTGAAAGCCGGTGATGTCATTCTTCGCCTCAGCAACCCGCTTCTGAATATCGGCATCTTACAGAGCGAAGCCGACTTGGCTTATCAGGAGAACGAGCTTCGTAATACCCGTATCAGCATGGAACAGGAACATCTCCGGTTGAAGCAAGACCGTATCGCCCTGAATAAGGAACTGATACAGAAAGAACGCCGATTCAAGCAATATGAACGCCTGTATAAGAAGAACCTTTTGGCTCGGGAAGATTATCTACAGGCCCGGGAAGATTATGAAGCAGCTCATGGGCAGCTTGCCGTTGTGGACGAGCGCATCAAGCAGGACGATCTTTTCCGTACCAGCCAGCTCCAGAGTCTGGATGAGAATATCCGTAACATGAAGAAGAGCCTTATTCTGGTACGCGAACGTCTGGAGAACTTAAAAGTAAAAGCGCCTGTTGCCGGGCAGTTAGGGAATCTTGAAGCCCAAATCGGGCAGTCCATCGCCCAGGGAGAACGTATCGGTCAGGTAATCACTCCCGAACTGAAAGTGGAAGCAAAGATTGACGAACATTACGTGGAACGTGTCATGCCCGGTCTTCCCGCCAGTTTCGAACGCGAGGGGAAAAGTTATGATATGGAAGTTGCGAAAGTCTATCCCGAAGTACGGGAAGGACAGTTCCGTACCGATTTGCATTTTGTTTCCGGTAGACCGGAGAATATTCGTGCCGGGCAAACCTACCACCTGAACCTGCAATTGGGTGATCCCGTGCAAGCGGTGATTATTCCACGCGGAAGTTTTTATCAGGCGAGCGGTGGAGAATATGTTTATGTGGTGGATGAAGAAGAAAAAACAGCCCGCCGCCGTCCTGTTCGTTTGGGGAGGCAGAATCCTCAGTATTATGAGGTGGTGGAAGGTGTACAACCGGGAGAGAAGGTGATTATTTCCGGATATGACTTGTTTGGTGAGAATGAACGGTTAATTTTACGTTGATGGAATATTTGTCTCAGATAATCAAAAGCCAGCGGGCAAAAAAGTCTCTTTCCGCCCTGAACGTATTCGGCCTTTCTGTTTGTATCGGTGCGGCTTTGCTGATTATGCTCTATGTGCGGTTTGAGTTAAGTTTTGATTCGTTTCATGATGGCGACCGCATCTATCGTGTGGAGAGCCGCCTTTATGAAGGGGCGACCTTGACGGACAACTGGGCGACTACCTCTTTCGGGCATGCTCCTGTCATGCACCGTGAGATTCCGGGTATCGAGCAGTATGTACGTGTGACGGCACAGGATCGTGAACAGGAGGTGACATATGGCGACCGGCAGTTTGTAGAGGAGCGTTATTGCTATACGGAACCCGCCTTCTTCGACCTTTTCAATTTCCCCATTCTTAAAGGAGAGAAAAACGGGCAGTTGGTACGTCCGAATACCGTAGTGATTACCGAAAGCGCAGCACGTCGGTACTTTGCCGGCGACGAGCCAGTCGGTAAGGTTTTGACATTCCGTACTTCTTCGTCCGAACAATATTTCGAAGTGACGGGTGTGATTGCCGATATGCCATATAACTCGCATCTGCACTATGATTTTCTCCTGTCTTATTCTTCTATACCGGAGGCACGGCGTGATATCTGGTATATTCATGGTGTTTATACATATGTCCGGCTTGAACCGGGAAAGAAACCTGCAAGTATCGAGAAGGCTTTTCATTCCATATCCGGAAAATATAAAACAGCGGCATTGAAACATAAAGACTGGAAGGTCGAGTTGATTCCCTTGCGGGATATTCATCTGACTCCCCGTAAATCTTATGAGAAAGAAGGGAAGGGCAGTCGTATGGCTGTTCGTATCCTTTCAGTGATGGTTGTTGCACTTTTGCTGATTGGCTGGGTGAATGCGTTGAACCTGACAATAGCCCGTTATCTGGAACGTGGCAGGGAGTTTGGTCTTCGCAAGGCATTCGGGGCTTCCCGTCAACAGGTAATTATACAAGGTCTACTGGAAGCCGGGCTGTTGAATTTGGTGGCTTTGATATTGGCACTCGGATGGGTTGAGGTATTGCTGCCTCTGGCTTGTAGTTGGGCAGGGCAGGATTTTGTTGCCGGTGCTTTTGGTTCGTTTGGATTCTGGGGAATAACAGCAGGGATATTTATGTGCGGGACTCTGTTTACCGGATTGTATCCGTCGTTTTTGCTGACTTGTATCCGTCCTTCGGATATCATGCGTGGAAAGTTGCTGCATAGCCGTAAGGGGAACAGGATACGGAAGGTATTGATTGTAGCCCAGTTTATCGCTTCTTTTATTTTGGTTTCCGGGACGTTTGTTGTGATAGGGCAGGTTCGTTATATGCAGCAGGAGACTTCTTCCGCTTTATTGAATAGGGTTCTGGTAGTGAAGTATCCTTCTTTTACGGATAATATGTCTGTCCGGATGGAGAGTTTCAAGAAACGGTTGGAGCAGGAGCCTTTTATCAGCCGTGTCTCCGTTTCCGGTGCCGTGCCGGGAGTCGAGGTAGCCAATTACTTTACAAACCGTCCTTATGGCAGCGATCTTTCCGAAGTGAAATTAGTACAGATGTTCGCAGTCGATTATGATTATCTGCCCCTGTATTCGCCGGAAATACGTTGTGGCCGGGTCTTCTCCGAAGCATATGGTGACGAGTTGAATAAGGTTGTTTTGAATGAAGAGGCCGTACGTCTGCTCGGCTATCCTTCACCGGAAGATGCTTTGGGCAAGCAGTTGGCTATGGAGGTATTGGAAGAACCGCTCGAAGTAGTCGGGGTTGTGAAGAATTATCATCAGCAGTCGCTTGCGGAACCTTACAAACCCATCCTCTTTTTTCTAAAAGAACGGGTTCCGCTTATTGCTACTCCTTATATCTCCGTCAGGATGGACGGTTCCGTTAATGCAGCACGGCTTGCAGAGGTAGAACAGATATACCGGACTTATTTTCCATCCGCTCTTTTCTCATATTTTTATCTGGATGATTATAATAACAATTTGTATAAATCGGATCGCAACTTCGGCTGGATTTTTGCCAGTGCCGCGTTATTGGCTGTCTTTGTCGCTTGCCTGGGATTATGGGTTGTGACGCTCTTCTCTACACTTTCCCGGGTGAAAGAAGTTGGGATACGCAAGGTGCTGGGAGCCGGAAAAGTGAATCTTTTTATCGTCTTGACACGTGAGCTACTGCTTCTTACGGTACTGGCAACTGTATTGGGAATGCCTGTTTCCATGTTTTTAATGAATGGATGGCTTGAAAGCTATGCCTTTCATATAGTACTGCCCTGGTGGGTATATGCCGTTGCATTTGTATTGTTGGTTTTTATAGCTTTTCTGACGGTAGTCCGTCAGGTGTGGCGGGTTGTACGGCTGAAACCGATGCGTATTCTCAGGAATGAATAATTTAAACAAGTATAGTATGATTAAAACAGAGAATCTCTCTATGGTCTTCACAACGGAAGATGTGCAGACAAAAGCATTGAATGAAGTAAACCTCGAAATCGGGCAAGGTGAGTTTGTCGCTATTATGGGACCTTCGGGTTGTGGGAAGTCTACTTTACTGAATATTCTGGGAACACTCGATTCCCCAACATCCGGAAAATATTTTTTTGGAGAGAAAGAGATAAACAAGATGAGCGAAAGCCAGCTTACTTCTTTCCGTAAAGGGAATATCGGCTTTGTGTTTCAGAGCTTCAACTTGATAGATGAGCTGACGGTGTATGAAAATGTGGAGCTTCCGTTAGTCTATCTGAATAGTAGGGCATCGGAAAGAAAGAAGAAGGTAATGGAGGTATTGGAGCGGATGAATATCGCCCATCGTGCCGGGCATTTCCCACAACAATTATCCGGTGGACAACAGCAACGTGTGGCGATAGCCCGTGCAGTGGTGACAGACTGCCCGTTAATACTGGCGGATGAACCTACCGGAAACCTGGATTCGACAAACGGAGTCGAGGTAATGGAGCTATTACGGGAACTGAACAAGCAGGGGACTACGATTGTCATTGTCACACATTCCGAACGGGATGCTTCTTACGCTCACCGGGTTATTCATTTGCTGGACGGGCAGATTGTATCGGATGGGCAAACGGCAGATACGGCTAAGCATATATAATAAAATGTGATATGATGATTATATCGAATTATTGGAATAGCGCCTGGCGCAGCCTTACGAAGAAAAAGGGCTTTAGCGCTATTAATATAACCGGGTTGGCTATCGGTATGGCAGCCGCTTTGCTGATACTTACCTATGTGGCTTTTGAATATAGCTACGACAATATGCACCGTAACCAGGACCGTATTTTCCGTGTGGAAGCCCGTTTCTATGAGAATGGGGAACTGACGGACGATTGGGCGAGCAGTTCGGCGGGGTATGTTCCGGCTATGAAGCGGAATATGGCCGGGATAGAAGATGTCACGCGTGTAGGCAGCCAGTATTATCCGGAACAGATAGTCAAGTACAACGAGTTGCTTTACCGCGAGACCGGCATCGGATATGCGGAAGCGAACTTCTTTAACTTCTTTGACTTCAAATTATTGAAAGGGGATAAGAATACCTGTCTGGAAGGACCGAATAAAGTCGTGATTACCGAACGCATTGCCCGGAAATATTTTAAGGGAGAGAATCCGATGGGTAAAATCCTGATATTCCGTAGTAATATAGGGGAGGAGGCTTGCGAGGTAAGCGGTATTATGGAAGACATGCCGGTCAATTCGCATACCCGTTACAGTATGTTGATTTCTTATAAGACGTTACCTGAATGGATGGACGAATACTGGTATCGTCATGAAGTTTATTCGTATGTCCTGCTGAAATCTGCAAATCTGAAGAAACAGGTGGAAGATGCTTTCCCTGAAATGGCGGAGAAGTATAAAACGGATGAGGCTTTAAAAAATAAGACTTGGGCGGTACAACTTGTCAACCTGCGGGATATTCATTTAAACCGGCAGAAGTCTTATGAGCCGGAGATAAAAGGAAACAGTTCCTCTTTATTGGTATTGATTTGTACGGCTCTTGCTATTTTGTGCATAGCCTGGATTAATTATATCAATATGACGGTGGCCCGGTCGATGGAGCGTGCCAGGGAAATCGGCATACGCCGTGCATCCGGAGCCAGCCGCAGGCAGATTGTCTCTCAATTCTTGTTTGAAGCGCTGGTGACGAATGGGATAGCTTTTATCCTCGCCCTCGGTATTATGGAGGCTTTAATGCCCGCTTTCAATAATCTGACGGGACGCGATTTGAGTTTCTCCGTTTGGATAACGACTCCATTGGGTTGGCTGTTGCTGCTTGTGTTTGCCATCGGTGTATTCCTTTCCGGCTTTTATCCGGCGATGGTTTTGTCCGGCATCCGTCCGCTAAAGATGCTGAAGGGGAAGTTTACACATACCCGGAGTGCAACGATTACCCGCAAGGTATTGGTGGTATTGCAATATACGGCCTCGTTGACATTACTTTGCGGTACCTTGATTGTATATGCCCAATTGCAGTATATGCGGAACGCTTCTCTTGGGGTGCGGACAGACCAGACGTTGGTATTGAAATTTCCGGCGAAATGTGAAGGGCTGGAAACCAAATTGGAAGCGATGAAGAAGGAAATCGCTTTGTTGCCTTCAGTAAAAGCTGTAACGGTTTCCGGAGCAGTGCCGGGTACGGAGGTGACGGATTTCCTTTCGATTGTCCGCGAGAATGATGTTACCAAGCAAACCCGTCTACTGGAAATGCTTAATTGTGATCCTTATTTCCTGGATGCGTATGACCTGAAGTTTGTGGCAGGCCGTGGCTTCTCGGAAGATTTCGGCGGGGATGTTTATAATATCGTTTTAAATGAGGCGGCAGTCCGTACATTGGGTTTCGAATCGCCGGAGAAGGCATTGGGCGAACGGTTGTCTGTGGAGACGGTAGACCAGCCTATGCAGATTATCGGGGTTGTGAAAAACTATCATCAGCAATCCCTGAATAAAGATTATACCCCCATTCTGTTTGCTTTACATGATAAGCTAAGCTGGATGAAACAACGTTATATCTCTGTGGTGATGGAGGATGCTAATCCGCGCGAATTAACGAAACAGGTGGAGACGGTCTGGAACCGTTATTTCCCGGATTCCAGCTACGATTATTTCTTCCTCGACCAGTTTTTCGACCAACAATACCGGCAGGATGAAGTTTTCGGTTTGATTGTCGCCCTGTTCGCCATCCTTGCTATTTTTATTTCCTGTATGGGGCTCTGGGTGCTTGTGATGTTCTCCTGTTCTACCCGCATTCGTGAGATGGGTATCCGTAAGGTATTAGGAGCCTCCAAAATGCAATTGTTCTGTGAATTGGGGCGCGAATTCTTTGTATTGATAGGCATCGCTATTGTAATCGCCCTGCCCCTTTCGTGGTGGATTATGAACGGATGGCTCAGTTACTATTCTTTCCGTACCGACTGGAAAATATGGTTCTTTATTGTTCCGGTAGTTTTATTGTGTGTGATTTCTCTACTGACTATCGCCTGGCAAACCGCCAAGACTATTTTCAGTAAACCGGCACGGTCGCTACGGTACGAATAATTAAGGGGATATGTCAAAACGATTTTGAAACTTTCTTTTAGGCACAGATTCCACGGATTTCACGGTTCTTGTAGACTGAGACCGTGGAATCCGTACTTAAAATTTTGTCATAATGTAAGCCGTTATATACTTTCGCCACACCCTCTTATTCTATTGGAGCGAATGGTAATTCGGTATCTTTCCGGTAGCCTGTACCGTTGAATGTCGCGATAAGTTCCCCTGCTTCGTTTGTTATTTGTACTTCACAGTTGGCAAGGCGTTTATGGCTGAAAGCCTCGCGGGCTTCGGCATACAGGTAGCCTTTGCTCTCTGCTTTAAAGAAATTGATGTTGGAAGTGATGGATAAAGTCAGCCGTGCGTGGCTGTTGGTTGCAGCAGCAAAAGCAAGGTCTGCCAATGTGAAGATTGCACCGCCCTGGCAAACACCGCCCCCGTTCAGGTGCTCCGGTTTGATTTCCATACGGGCTTTTGCATATCCGTTGCCGATTTCCAGCAATTCTACGCCTGCCAATAACGCGAATTTGTCGCCTTGAAGAAATTCATGAATAGTCATCGTAGTTATTTGTTATAAATAAACCATAGTTATGATTTTCCCAATTCATACTTATGATTTCGGAAAATGATAACTATGGTTTGCTTTTTTGGATATGAACTTATTTACTTAATTTCCATTCTGCCCCATCCTTCGTATCCTTGATTTCGAAACCGAGAGCTGTCAGTTCGTTGCGGATTTTATCGGAGGTAGCCCAGTCCTTGTTGGCTTTTGCCTGCTGGCGAATAGTCAATAATAAATCCATCGCTTTACCGAAGGTTTCGTAATTGTTTCCACCTGCGGATGCTGCTTCGTCTTTCATTCCGAGGATATCGAAGATGAATGTATGGAATACATCCTGCAGTTCTTTCAGGTCTTCGGCAGAGAGAGTGCCTTTTCCGTCCTTTACCGTGTTGATTGCACGTGCCGCATCAAACAGATGGGCAATAACAATCGGCGAATTCAGGTCGTCGTTCATGGCATCGTAGCATTTGCGGCGCAGGTCTTTAACCTCGACTGTCGAAGCATCGGATGCTTTCAGCTTCATCAGATGGGAATAAGCATCCAATAAACGTTCCAGTCCTTTTTCTGCGGCCTGCAATGCCTCATTACTGAAATCGACCGTACTGCGGTAATGCGCCTGAAGAATAAAGAAACGGATAGTCATCGGCGAATATGCCTGATGCAACAGTTTGTTGCTGCCGGAGAAGAACTCTTCGAGTGTGATGAAATTCCCCAAAGATTTACCCATCTTTTGCCCGTTGATGGTAATCATATTGTTGTGCATCCAGTAATGAACCATATCGTCGCCCTGTGAAGCCACTGCCTGTGCAATCTCGCATTCATGGTGCGGGAAAATCAGGTCCATGCCGCCGCCGTGTATATCGAAATGTTCGCCCAGATATTTCTTGCCCATAGCCGTACATTCGCAGTGCCAGCCGGGGAAACCGTCGCTCCAGGGTGAAGGCCAGCGCATGATATGTTCCGGTTGTGCGCATTTCCAAAGAGCGAAATCTATCGGGTTGCGCTTTTCATCCTGTCCGTCCAGACTACGGGTCGTATTCAGCATATCGTCGATATTACGTCCTGAAAGTACCCCGTAATTATGGTCTTTGTTGTATTTCTCTACATCGAAATATACAGAGCCTTCGCTTTCGTAAGCGTAGCCGTTGTCCAGTATTTTTTTTACCAGTTCGATTTGTTCGATGATATGACCGGAAGCGTGCGGTTCGATGCTGGGAGGAAGTACGTTCAGTGCTTCCATCGCATGATGGTAACGGTTCAGGTAATATTGTACCACTTCCATCGGTTCCAACTGTTCCAGACGTGCTTTCTTGGCGATTTTGTCTTCGCCGGCATCGGCATCGTGTTCCAGGTGTCCGACATCGGTTATGTTGCGTACATAGCGTACTTTATATCCTATATGCGTAAGATAACGGAACAGCAGGTCGAATGTGATTGCCGGACGCGCATGTCCCAAATGAGCGTCGCCATAAACGGTAGGACCACATACATACATACCCACATGCGGTTCGTGCAGCGGGATGAACTGTTCCTTTTTTCTTGTGAGTGTGTTGTAAATACTTAATGGATGTTCCATATCTATCTAATTTTAAGAGGGACAAATATAGGAATAATCTTAGCCTTTGCCAACGGGAGGGAGAGGTATTAATGTAAGTTTCATCTATAACTATTTTGCGGGAGGTGTGTCGGTGCCTAATCTGAAGGTGTGTCAGTGCCTAATCCGACGTGCCTTCAGAGCCTCGTCTGACACGGTTTCAGTGTACCGTCTGACATCGCTTCAGATTAGGCTCTGACATGGCTCCCTCCAAATAATTTGAGAATATTGGGAAAACAGCCTGACTTGATTTAAGATGCATACGAATCAACAAATTATATATAACGTATGATTTTATCAATAGTTTTATACCCTTTAGGGTGTAAAATCAGTTATCCCATTATTATTTATACCTTATCGGGTGTAAGTATTAGTTTTGTTTTGTTATTTTGCAATCCGATTTGTATCAATCAATTAAACGTATACGTATGAAATTAAATCTATTCATTTTTTGTGTGTTAACCGTCTTATTCCCATCTTGTGTGAAACAGTCGTATAATCTGGCGGATTACGGTTTGAAGCCGGATACGAAAGAAAACGCTTCCCCTTTGTTTGCCAAGGCTCTTCAGGAGATTGCTTCGGCAGGAAATACGGATTCCATTGTGATTGTGTTGCAGGAGGGACGTTATGATTTTTATCCGGAAGGGGCTACGGAACGGGAATATTTCATATCCAACCATGATCAGGATAATCCCAAATCCGTGGGACTGGCTTTCGAGCATATGAAGCATGTCGTGTTCGACGGGCAAGGCTCCGAACTGGTTTTCCACGGGAGGATGCTTCCGGTTTCGTTGGTTCACTCGGAAAACAGTACGTTGAAGAATTTCAGCATCGATTTCGAGAACCCGCATATCAGTCAGGTGAAAATACTGGAAAACGATACCGTGGCAGGCATGATTACCTATGAGGTAGCTCCCTGGGTGGAATATGAAATCAGGGACAGTGCTTTTGTTGCAAAAGGCGAAGGCTGGGAGCATACTCCTGCCTGGGGGATTGCCTTCGAAGGCGATACAAAACGCCTTGTCTACACAACCAGCGATATTGCCGTGGGAACCCGGAACGTTACGGAGATAGCTCCCCGCAAGATAAAAGCCCCGTGGGTGAACAAGAAATTAATACCGGGGACAGTGGTCGTGATGCGTGGTTACGGACGTCCCACTCCCGGTGTATTCCTTTCTAATGATACAAACACAAAACTGGAGAATATCCAGGTGCACTATGCTGAAGGTATGGGCTTGCTGGCGCAGATGAGCGAGAATATAACATTGGACGGCTTCTCGGTTTGCCTTCGTGGAAAGGATGATCCCCGTTATTTTACAACGCAGGCGGATGCCACTCATTTCTCCGGCTGCAAGGGCAAAATCGTTTCTGTAGGCGGAATGTATGAAGGTATGATGGATGATGCCATCAACGTACATGGAACCTATCTGAAAGTACAGAAGCGGGAGGACGACAAAACATTGGTAGGTGAATATATGCATCCGCAGGCGTACGGTTTCGACTGGGGTTTTGTGGGAGACACCGTTCAGTTTATCGATGCTAAGACTATGGAGATTATCGGGCAACCGAACCGGATTACTGCTATCCAAGCGGTAGACAAACCGGATAACCGGGGGGCTAAAAAGTTCCGGATTGTTTTTGAACAGGCTCTTGACCCGGCTATCGCTGAAAGCGGTTCATTCGGCATCGAGAATCTGACATGGACTCCGGAAGTTTATTTTGCCGACAATGTAATCCGCAACAACCGGGCACGTGGTTCGCTGTTCAGTACACCGAAACAAACAATCGTGGAGAATAACGTGTTCGACCATACATCCGGTACGGCTATCCTGCTGTGTGGCGATTGCAATGGCTGGTTTGAAACAGGAGCCTGTCATGATGTGGTAATCCATAAGAATAGGTTTGTCAACTCGCTGACGAATATGTTCCAGTTTACGAATGCCATTATTTCCATTTATCCGGAAATCCCCGACTTGAAGTCACAGCAGAAATACTTCCATAGCGGAATTGTGATTGAAGATAACGAGTTCGATACTTTTGATGTGCCGATCGTATATGCCAAATCGGTGGACGGGCTGGTATTCCGTAATAATATTGTGCGCCAGAATCATGATTATCCGGCGTTCCATTGGAACAAACATCGTTTCTTCTTTCAGCGGGTGATTCATGCGGATATTGAAAATAACCGGTTTGACGGAGGATTCGACCCTGCCAAAGATGTGCGGACGGAAAACTGATAGTATGCCGGTTAGCTGTTGAGAGCCAGCAGCTCTTCAATCATTGTACGGTCGTTGGTCAGGCGGGGAATTTTATGTTGCCCGCCTAATTTCCCTTTATTTTTCAGCCATTTATAGAACACGCCTTCTTTACCGGTAATGATTTCCAGCGGTTGAAGTGAAATCTCCTTGTAACGTTTCGCTTCATAGTCGGAATTAAGTTCCTGTAGTGTCTTATCCAACAGTGCGGCAAAGTTCTCTACAGACGGCGGCATCTTTTCAAATTCGATGAACCATTGGTGTCTTCCTTTGGCTTTGTCGAGCATGAAGAAAGGGGCGGCCGTATATTCTTTTACCTTGGCTCCGGTGGCGGCGCTGATTTTGCTGATTGCTTTGTCTGCATTGTCTACCATCAGTTCTTCCCCAAAGGCATTGATAAAATGTTTTGTTCGTCCTGAGATAACGAATTTGTGCGGGAAAAGGGAGGTGAAACGTACGGTATCTCCAATCTGATAACGCCATAATCCGCCGGAAGTGGTAATTACCATAGCGTAGTTTTTACCGGTTGTCACAGCTTCAAGCGGAAGAACGGTCGGATTTTTTCTCCCAACTTCATTCATCGGGATAAATTCGTAGAAGACTCCGTAATCCTGCATCAACAGCAAGCTGTGGTCCGATGGATCGTCCTGTATGCCGAAAAAACCTTCTGAAGCATTGTATGTTTCCATATAATGCATTTTGGAGGAGGGTATTAATGACTTATATTGCTCACGATATGGCTCAAAACTGATACCGCCATGGAAAAAAACTTCCAGATTGGGCCATACATCTGTCAGATATTCGCGTCCGGTCTTTTTCAGTATGGCTTTGATAAGTACCAGCATCCACGAAGGGACACCGGAAAGGCTGTTTACATCTTCTTTGTAAGTGCTTTCTACAATTGCTTTTATCTTACTTTCCCATTCGTCCATCAGGATGATGCGTTTGCTGGGAACGCGAACCAGATTGACCAGCGGGTTGAGGTTCTGTAACAAAACCGCCGAGAGGTCGCCGCAATGTGAGTTCTGATTCAGGGGAGAGGGGCTGTGGCTGCCGCCGAGTATTAACCCTTTCCGGGCGAAGAAGTGGCTTTCCGGATTGTTGCGAAGGTAAAGGGCTACTGTGTCAAAACCGCCTTGGTAATGGCAGTGCTTCAGGTTTTCAGGGGTGACGGGAATAAATTTGCTCTTATCGTTCGTGGTCCCGCTGCTTTTAGCGTACCACTTTACCGCCGAAGGCCAGAGGATATTCCTTTCTCCATTTATCATACGGGTGACGTATGGCTTTATATCATCGTAGATTTGCAAAGGTACCCGCTCACGGAAATCTTCATATCCGCGGATACTTTTGTAATCATATTTCCTGCCCCATTCTGTGTTTTGTGCAGTTGAAAGAAGGGATTGCAATTGCTTTCGCTGGATACTGTCCGTATCCTGCGCAAACCGTTGGATTGCCTTTTGCCTGGGGCGGAAAAATAATGATATGGTCTTTGTTAAAATATCCATGCTCCATTTAATTGAATCTGGTGCAAATGTAGGCATTCTCTTTTTATTTATATCTTTGCCATATACATAATTAACAAAACGATGAAAATAGGTATCCTTTCTTCAGGTGGCGATTGTCCCGGTATCAATGCGACAATCCGTGGCGTGGGTAAAACTGCAATTATGCATTATGGTATGGAAGTGGTAGGTATCCACAGTGGTTTTGTAGGACTTTTGAACAAAGATATTCAAGAGTTCGATGAACGCAGCCTTTCCGGTATCCTGAATTTAGGGGGGACTATTCTCGGGACTTCGCGCGAAAAGCCTTTCCGTAAACTACTTGCTTCCGGCGAGAGTGAGAAACCGCAGATTATTATGCAGAATTATAAAGATTTAGGATTAGACTGTCTGGTCTGTATTGGAGGCAACGGTACCCAGAAGACGGCTGGTATGCTTTCTGCTCTGGGATTGAATGTGGTAGGGGTACCTAAAACGATTGATAATGATGTATGGGGAACGGATATCACTTTCGGCTTCAATACGGCTGTAAATATTGCAACCGATGCAATCGACCGCTTGCATTCTACCGCCAGTTCCCATAAGCGTGTCATGGTAGTCGAAGTGATGGGACATCATGCAGGCTGGATTGCCTTGTATGCCGGTATGGCCGGTGGGGCTGATGTTATACTGCTTCCCGAACTGGGTTACGACATGGATAAGATAAACGAATCGATTCTGGAACGTGCCCGCCGAGGTAAACCCTATTCCATTGTAGTGGTAGCGGAAGGAATTAAAACTCCGGATAAAAAACGCCCGTCGGACTATATTACCCGGGTGATAGAAGAGACAACCGGCATAGAATGCCGCGATACGGTATTAGGCTATATCCAGCGTGGTGGAAACCCTTCTCCTTTCGACCGTAATCTGGCAACCCGCTTGGGCGGACATGCCACGGAACTGATTGCCAAGGGGGAATTTGGGCGTATGGTCTGTATGAATGGAGACAAAGTGGACTCCATAGCCTTATCCGAAGTTGCCGGAAAACTGAAATTAGTTACTCCGGAACATGATTTGATTTTACAGGGAAAACGAATGGGTATTTCGTTCGGGATTTGAGAATCAACCTTCTGTTTCTGTAGCCGGCTGACCGTTTGTTTCTGCTTCTTCCGGCAGTTCTTCAAACTCATGGTCGGCTGTATTTTCGCCTGTCTGCTTTTTCTTCAATTCCGATATGTATTGTTGGAATTCCCGGTCCGTACGCAGTTTCTTAATTGCCATTTTTGCGGCACATTGTTGCGATTCTTTCTTGGAATATCCGATGCCTACGCCTATCTGCATGTCGGAGAGGGTTACCCCTGTCTGGAATACAGGATTACCGTCGTTATCTACAAATGATTCGATAAGGTCGAATGTGATTTCCAGTTTGTTTTTCTGGCTCCATTCTATCAGGCTGGATTTGAAGTTTACTTCTTTACGGGCAATCGTATCCAGGTTGATGTATTTTTTGATAAGGACATCCTGTATGAACTGATAGCATTGCCGGTATCCCTGGTCCAGGTAAATAGCCCCAATCAAAGCTTCCAGGGCATTTCCGTACATGTGGTTGTTGTGGGTATTCAATTTTGCGGAATAGACAACCATTTTGTCTAATCCCAGTTCCACGGCTATACGGTTTAATGTTTCGCGTTGTACGATTTTGGAACGGGTATTGGTAAGAAATCCTTCCCGTTTGTTTTGGAAATGTTTATATACGATATCGGCTACGATTGCATCCAATACAGCATCACCCAAGAACTCCAGACGCTCATTGTTCAGCCATTTTCCGTCCCCACTCTCTACAGAGGATGATTTGTGGAGGAATGCCTGTTCATATAAGTGGATATTGTCAGGATAAAAACGTAATATCTTGTATAAAGAAATATAAGGCTCCTTATTTTTATTTTTCAGGAGCCTTATACTTTTGTATAATCGTGTAAACACTTTATTTCACAAATTTTTTTACAATCATGCTTGCATTGTGGCCTCCGAATCCGAAAGTATTGGACAATGCTGCGTTAACCGTTCTTTTTTGTGCTTTGTTGAACGTGAAGTTCAGATTGTAATCGATTTCAGGATCATTGTCTCCTTCTTCATGGTTGATAGTAGGAGGAACAATATCTTCTTTAACCGCCATTATACAAGCGATTGCTTCCAATGCACCTGCAGCACCTAACAAGTGTCCGGTCATAGACTTTGTTGAACTGATGTTCAGCTTATAAGCGTGTTCACCGAATACGTCCAGAATAGCTTTTGCTTCTGAAATATCTCCTACCGGGGTAGAAGTACCGTGAACGTTGATATAGTCTATTTCTTCCGGCTTCATTTCTGCATCTTCAAGAGCATTTTTCATCACCAGTTTCGCTCCTAAGCCTTCCGGATGGGAAGCTGTCAAGTGATAAGCATCCGCCGACATGCCTGCACCTACGATTTCACCGTAAATTTTAGCACCGCGAGCCACTGCATGTTCCATCTCTTCAAGAACCAGACAGGCAGCACCTTCACCCATTACAAAACCGTCACGGCTTGCGCTGAATGGACGCGAAGCAGTTTCCGGAGATTCATTACGGGTTGAAAGGGCATTCATCGCATTAAAACCGCCGACACCTCCTACTGAGATAGCAGCCTCTGCACCACCTGTTACAATTGCATTTGCTTTTCCTAAACGAATATAGTTGAAAGCATCAGAAATTGCATTGGTTGAAGATGCACATGCTGAAACGGTAGCAAAGTTCGGGCCTCTGAATCCATACTTCATTGAAATATGACCGGCAGCGATATCTGCTATCATTTTCGGGATAAAGAACGGATTGAAACGGGGACCTCTTTCCTCGTCGTAACCTCTTAGCTCGTCTTCGAAGGTTTTTATACCACCGATACCGGCAGAGAAGATTACACCAATCCTATCCAGGTTTTCTTTTTCAATGTCAAGACCGGAGTCTGTTACGGCATCCTGGGCAGCTTTTAGTGCCAGCAGGCTATAGCGATCGCACTTACGGGCTTCTTTACGGTCCATCACCTCAAGGGGGTCAAAACCTTTCACTTCGCAAGCAAAATGCGTTTTAAATTTTGAGGCATCAAAATGAGTAATAGGTCCAGCTCCACTTTTCCCATTGATAAGACCCTCCCAAGTTTCTGCGAGGGTGTTACCAAGAGGTGTAATGGCTCCTAGACCTGTTACTACAACTCTTTTTAATTCCATACCTTTGAATAAAGGGGTTGATTACTTAGCGTTAGCTTCGATATAAGCGATAGCGTCACCTACAGTTGTAATCTTTTCTGCCTGATCGTCAGGAATAGAGATACCGAATTCTTTTTCGAATTCCATAATCAATTCAACTGTGTCAAGAGAGTCAGCTCCTAAGTCGTTAGTAAAGCTTGCTTCGTTAGTAACTTCTGTTTTTTCAACACTCAGTTTGTCAACGATGATATCCTTTACTCTTTCAGCTACTTCAGACATAACTTTTTCAATTTAGATTAATAAATACGAATATACTTTTTAAATTTGCAGTGCAAAGAAAAGAATTTTTTATGTTACAAAACAAATTTAATGAGCTAAAAATGCGGAAAACTGCACATTTTTTCTTTTCTTGTGCATTAAAACAATCAAAAATATGAAAAACATAGCGATTTTTGCTTCCGGATCGGGTACAAATGCCGAGAATATAGCCAGATATTTTTCTAATAGTGAAACTATTAAAGTGGCTGTAGTTTTATCAAATAATAAGAATGCCGGAGTACATGCCCGTATGGAAAAATTAAATATTCCTTCAGTTTCTTTTACGCGTGAAGAATTTATAGAAGGAACGGCTGTGCTTGCAAAACTTGCGGAATATGATACGGTTCTGATTGTATTAGCCGGTTTTATGAATAAAATATCCGATACATTATTAAAAGCTTATCCGAATAAAATAATCAATATCCATCCGGCATTATTACCTAAACATGGTGGGAAAGGCATGTATGGAATGCATGTACACGAAGCAGTGGTGGCAGCCGGAGAGAAAGAGTCCGGAATAACCATTCATTATATTAATGAGAATTATGATGAAGGGGCTGTCATTTTTCAGGCAACATGCCCTGTATTACCCACCGATACGCCGGAAGAAGTGGCAACCAAAGTTCATGCCCTCGAATATGCTCATTATCCTCATGTGATAGAGGAGGTTTTAGCGTAATTTGTTCCTGTTGAAATGCGGGCCTGCTTTTATTAAAAAGAACAAGGTTGATATGACTGTCAGGCAGGCTCCGAATAAGTAGGCATGGTTGAATCCTCCGAATTCCTGTGCGATGCTTCCGCCCATCATCAAGCCGATTCCGATGCCGACGTCCCAACTGGTAAGGTAAGTCGATGTTGCCGTTCCACGTTGGTTATTAGAAGCCAGGTTGACAAATAATGTATTGAATGCCGGAAACATGGTTCCGAAGGCAACGCCTTGCGAGAGTGCTATACCTATATATAGATAAGAGGTAAATGTACTGTCCCAGCGCATTAATCTTTCCAATGATGCCAGAGCGAAAAAACTGATACAGGCCAGGTACATTCCTAATGATATGACCCGTGTAATGCGTCCTTTATCCACTTGCCGCCCTGAAAACAAACGGGAAACAGCGAGTCCGATGGCCATAAACGTAAAATATAACCCGGAATTAACGGATATGCCTATTTCTTCCGCATACATGGCTACATAGGTGGTTGTCATTCCGTATGGAATGGAAAGCATAAGGAGCGAAATACCTGCCCAGGTCCCTTTTACCAAGAAGAATCGGTCCAATGAAACAGGTTCTTTTTTTATGGGTTGTTTATAGGGTGTTTTTACCAGATAAGCCATCATAAGGCCAAGAAAACAGGAGATAAGAGAGCAGGAAAATATTGTTTCGTATGAGAAACTGGCATGCATAAATAATCCGGTCATCGGTCCGAAGCTCATCGCGAGGTTGTTCGCTAACCCATAATATCCGATTCCTTCCCCACGTCTGGAAGAGGGCAATATATCTATCACAATCGTATTGCCGGACACCGTAACCATTCCGAAGGCGAACCCGTGAAGAATGCGTAATATAATGAAGATACTCAGCAGGCTGGCCACCATATATCCTGCGAATATAACCATGAAGATTGCATAGGCCAGAAGGTATAACGGCCGGCGTGAAAAAGTATCCAGCAGGTAACCCGAGAACGGGCGGATACAAAGACAGGCAAGTGTATAACATGACAATATGAATCCAATCATGGATTTATCTGCCATAAACTGTTCTTTCAGGTAAAAAGGCAGGATTGGCAAAATCAGATAGAATGCAAAAAACAACAAAAAGTTTGCTGCCAGTATATAACAGAAACTGGGTGATACAAGTTTGTCTTTAGCCATTGCCGTAAATCGTTTGTAATAAAATTGTCTGGTTTTATAAAGAGAATCCTAAATTTTGCAATAAGTTGATTTCTTCAGGCGTTGCGTTTTTAATGGTATACGCCTGAAACTCTCTCGGATGATGGTAGTAAGTTCGGAACCACTCGAATTTGTCCGTTTCTTCCCGTAAAGATTTATCTATAATCAAAGGGTTGAAACTTGTTAATATTGCCTGTTCTATCCTGTGGTCTGTGAAGGTATTAAGGTTTATGAGCGGATTTTCCGGTGCCGGCGGAATAACCTCTCCTATTTTCTCTATTTTTATCCCGAAAAATGTTTCGATGTTTTGTAAACAGGTACGGGTTCCATTCGCTTTGCCATCTGCTGAAAATCCTGCTATATGCGGAGTTGCGATTGCTGTATTATCCAGTAGCTCGCGGCTGATAGCAGGCTCGTTTTCCCAGCAATCGATAATCAGTTCGCTGATTTTCCCTTCTTTTTTTGCTTTAAGCAGGGCGGCAGTGTCGTGCACGGCTCCACGGGACGCATTGATGAAACAGGGCTGTTTTTCAAGTTTGTTGAAAAAGTCTTCTCCTGCCAGATGATAGGTGGCAAAACGTCCTTCTTTTGTCAAAGGCGTGTGAAAAGTTACGATATCCGCTTCCCTGGCTATCGTATCCAGAGATACAAACCCCTTTTCCCCTTCTTGTTCCTCACGTGGCGGGTCATTTCTTAATACACGCAGGCCGTATGCTGTACAGAGTTTTTCAACTTCTTTTCCAACATGTCCGACCCCGACGATTCCAATTGTCTTACCCTGTAGTGGTTCGTTCCTGCGAAGAGATAAAGTAACCAAAGATGCCAATACGTATTGTGCTACTGAAACGGCGTTGCATCCCGGTGCATTTTTCCACGTAATGCCTGCCTGGTCACAATATTCAATATCGATATGGTCGAAACCGATCGTTGCAGTTGTTATTAGCCGGACACTGCTTCCTTCCAATAATTCGCGCGTACATTTATCAATACTTCTGACGATAAGTGCATCTGCATCTTTTATATTTTGCGGAGTAAACTCTTTTGATGTGAAATACCTGACATCGGCTATCGGTTCTGCAATCCCTTTCAGATAGGGTACTGTATTGTCGGCGACTATTTTCATACTGCAACATGTGTTTTAGGATGACAAAGATAGTGGATATTGATCAGGTTGCCGTACTTTTTATGCTTCCTTTATCATTCTTGAATTTTATATAGCCCAGTCGTGTATATTGTGCTCCGTAACTTTCATAAGAGCCGGTAACTCGTGCGGATGCAATATAAAGAATCTCTCCTGGCTGATAAGCATGTACTAATGCCGGCAATTGTCCGGAAGTAGAACTGGGCAAGGTAGATGAAAAAGTAATCTGAACCAGGTTTCCACTTAAATCGACAGCTGTTACCCGTTGGCGAACATAAAATTGAGGGGTAGTTTCTACTAACCGGGTTTTATAGGGATCATCTTCCAGCCGTACTTTAATTACTTTAAGAGTGATATTATTTAGTTTCTCCCCTTTCTTCCCTAAGTAGCGGCTGACCGGACGTGCTTGCTTTCTCTTGCTAAGCAAACGGTCTGAATGGATTGTATTGTAGGCTTGTGCCATTTTTACAAAACGTTCCTGTTTGGGTATCCTTGCCGTAAAGTTGAAGGCTATCCAGTTGATATATCCGGGATCTATCCTCAGTACCTCATAAAGGAAATGCCCCTGATACTTACCAAAAGAAATCAGGTCTTCCCCATTATGTGCCATTCTTTTCTCATTATATTCGGTAATTAGCACACAGCGGTTTACATACCAAAGTTGTGTAGTTACAATCCGGATGGAGGTAATGATGTCCGGATGAATGTCTTCAATAAACAGGATAGGCCGCCGTTCCAGTAAAGGGGTGAAAAACCAAAGGCTACAATAGGAATTTCCGTCTCTGGGTAAGACGATTAGGTAACATCCGGCTTCTTTATAAGAGATCCGGTTTTTATTATAAGCATTCAACTTCTCATACAGAAGATTCTGTTCCACTTCCGATAAGTGAGGTAATCTTGGATTTGCCATATTCTTTCCTCCCTTTTTGTCAAATATAGAAAAAAAGAAGGACTTTTCAAAATCCGGCGAAAGATGTTCCTTTACTTTTGGCTTATTTATGCCGTTGAATTAAAAAATCGACCCGATCTTTTCCCAAAAACAACCCGAAGAAAAATTCTTTTGACGTGTATGCGGCGGTCAATTCGGTTAATTTGTAAACTGGTAAAATGTTAATCAAGAAAGTAACACGGTCAATCAATAATGTTAATATCCAAATGTTAATGAAAAGTTAAAAAAAGGGGGAATAGCTTTTGTCTCTATTCCCCCTTAAAAGTCTCTACCGCCTTAGTCAAACAAACTTAGTTGTATTGTTTTCATAACGGGTTTTACCTCCTGTTCATCTGTCTTAACCTTTAAGTACCTTAAGTATGCACGGTAACATATCCCGAACTGGCTGCGTATATATTTCCTCCATACCTGTTTGTAGCACTTGGATTGGTTTTCCGGCTCATAATACAGTTTCGTTAATTCCTGTAGCATCCGGGCTCTCCTGATATACCCTTTCTTGTTATATGCCATACTTTAAGCCTTGGTTGAAGTTGAAACAGTAGGTGAAACAATAGCCCCTAAACTCTTATTTCGTACCGGAACGGCAATGAAACGCTTTTCAAATCCGACAATAGTACCACGCTGTTCCGGGTCATTTTCCCGCATGAACATGACTAACGAACCGTCCGCTTTCATTACCTCTTTTGCCTGAAAAGAGAATGAGGCAAGATTGCCTGTAGCCCCAAAAGCCGCTTTTTTCCATTTCCCGTCCTCACCTTTGACATATGCCGGGTTCTTGGAATACTGAAGGATATTAAAGCCCCCAAAGTTAAAAGGTTTTCCTTCCTGTAGGTCTGTAAGGTTCTTAAAGGTCTTGACATCTTCCATCAGAAGGTCTGTAACGTGTTTGGGGTTAAGCACGAGGTAACGGTCTTCCAGTGGAATGTCAAAATCTTCGTACCTTTCTTTTAAAGCCAGTATGTCCACAAAAGAAAGGCGTTTTCTATCCCCTGCCGTTTCGCCTGTCGCTTCTATGACAGGTGTAAAATCCCCGTCTTTGTCCGGTGCGTATGAATGTGCCGCTTTCCTTGCGCAATTGTATTGCAATATACTGCGGTGTCCCATCAATACGCTTTCCAGTTTATCATAAGCCAGTTCCACCGCTTCGGCATTGCGTACAATCGTGTTTGTCGTGGAAAATACATCCAGTTCAATGCTGATAGGGATATCTTCCCGGGTTTCAATTTTAACGGGGTATGTCGTGTTGTTTATAAGGACATCCGGCGCCACCCCGGCTTCGGCAAGGTTGATTTTATCATTATCCACAAATTCCGACATGTTTCTAACATAGTTCAAAAAAGAACTTTCAGGGTAAAAACCTTCCATTATCTGGCCAATCCATACTTCTTTGTTTAATCCACTCATAATTTTAAAATTTTAATATTGTTATTAATCGTTGTTTGTTACCTGTCACTTACGTTTGTTGTTCTTGTACTCTTCAAGCAGTTCCTTGTATAGTTCAGGGTTGCGCCTTAATTCCTCAGGTGCATTCTTTCTATAGTCTTCAAGTGCCCATTGGCTTCTGTCCTCATTTTTTGCCTTTGTGCCTGAACATATCCCCTGTATCTGTTCTGAAAGCGTTTTTCTTTCAGGTAGCGCATCCGCGATTTTAAAGAACAGGTTATAATCCTTACGCCCCAGTTCTTTAAAGGCACTCAGTTCAAAAACCGTCATTTGCTTAAATTTTTGGTTGTTCTCCTTCATGTAAAGGGATACCTTTTTATTGGTTTCTTCTTCATGCTCTTTTTCCTGCTGCTTTATATACTTGAAAAATGCCGCCGGCGAAGCCTCACCCATTTGTAGCAAATATTCCTGGTGTTCGGCTTTCACAATGCCTTTTTCAATGGATAGCTTTAATATACTGTTTACCTGGCTTTCATTGCTTTCCGCCAGTGCCCGTACAGCATCCAAAATACTTTTTTCCGTTGGGTTCTCTATCCCTAAGATTTCCCCCAGTTGTTGTAAAAAATCCATGTCTGTAATATTTAATATTGATTTTAAAAAATGCTCCGTGTCGGCAACCTTCTGCCTGTTCCCCGTAAAAAGTGCAACCGCGTTCCTGTTGGAGGGGATATCTACAATTGACACTTCGTACAAATCCAGTTTCGTAACTTTAAAAGGGCGGCTTGTCCGGTCTACATCTTTTTCCATGAAGAAAAAGCCAAGAGATGCCGATGTTATAAAACCTTCCTCAAACCTTTTTTTTATCTCCCATCCGAGTTCGCAGCTTTCATCAAATACGGGCGCGCCTATTAACTTGCCCGATTCAAACCGCAAATTATCCCAGCGTCCTATTACCCCCAGTTCCGTTTTATGGTTATAGAACATGACCGGGTTCCTGCGGAAATCTTCCAGATTAATGGCGGAATTGAGGACAATAAAACCATGCCTGTTTACCGATTCGTCACTTAATACTAATTCTTTCATTTTACCTGTTTAATTAATACCGTTTAAATACCGTTTAAGCTCTCGTTTCAGCCGTTTTCCCGCAAATGGTGGCGGTCTATATGTCCTAAATGGTTTAAGCCGTTTTTGGGGCTTTCCTTCGCTTGGGGCTAAGCTGTTTTTTGAGTTCATCTATTTTTTGTTTTATCATTCCTGCCGTTTCGTAATCTTCCGTTTCTATGCAATGCGCCAGTTCCTTGTTAAACTGTTCAAGGGAAAGGGCGGCTTGGTACTTTTTCCTGCATTTTTCCGCTATCGCTTCAAATTGGCGGACGGTGCGCTTTAGTTCCGCCTTATTCTGTTCCCCAAGCGGTTTTTTTATTGTCCCGTGCTGTTTGCAGAATAAATCCAGCTTTGCCGCATTTATGGACTGTTCATGCCTGTTTTCTTCTATAATGCCTGAATAGTAGGCTAAATGCCATACTTGTTTTATATAGGATTTACGTACGTCCGCATCTTCCAGCCAGTCTATCATCTCTTTGGCTTCGTCCATGTACATATCCCTTGCGCTTTGCGTCCTTCCTCCCGTAAAACTGTGTATGATTACCCTTTTACGGTGCATTAGCCCGATGCCGTTCAACAAGGCGTGCATTTTTTTTAGTTGGGCGGTGGTAACGGTTTTCATAATGTTGTCTTTTTTCTTAAATCATGTATATTTTCAAAATCCGGCGTAAAACCCGGAATATCCTTAAACAAAAAGGGATGGAATACAAGACCCTTTTTTACAATCAATCCTGTAGGCAATACCCTGTATTGCTCGCTTTGGGAAATAGATATATTTCCCTGCATTGCCGCGATTCTGTTTAACGAAGCGCTAACAATTTCATTATCTGTAAATTCCGTATTAAAGAACACGATGGATTTAACAGGCTTCATTTCTTCTGTCAAGGCATAGTTTACCATTGCGGCATTACATCCCCGTATCATTTCGGAAATGTTATTTATTTCCTCTCTTTTTATGCTCCTTATTGCTTCCATCACATCACCTCCATCATTATTTTTTCCAGATAAATTTCATTCATCAAATCCCCGAAACGGCGTTTACGTTTCAGTTCCTTTATTTTGGCGGGCTCCTCAATCCCGGAGGCTTGGCATATCTCCTCTATTTCGCACGGCTGCAACCCCTCGAACTGGTGCCACAGGTTGATTCTCCTTAGAAATTCCGCATACCCTTCTTTTTCCCGGATAGATAAACGTTGCAGGTTTTCTTTAAAATAAGGCATGCCGGAAAGGATGATACCGCAATTCTCTTTTGTCTTGTCCCTTAATACCTGTAGGTACAGTATCATGCTTTGTCCCAGCTTTCCGGCTTCGTCAATGATAAGCAGCGGGTTTTCAAGGCGGTTCAATTCTTCTGATGCCCGGTTTATCATGTCGTTAAGCGTACCGTCAAAGGGGTACGACAATTCACGGAGCAAAGCGCTGAAAAACTGGCGGGGGTTCATTGTCTTGTCATAGGATACATAAAATACGTTCCTCCCCCTGCTGTAGGCACTCAGTGCGGTTGTCTTTCCCATGCCCGTATCAGCGGTTAGCCCTATCATAAGGCGGTGCCTCCGGGCTTTGTCGCAAAGGTGGAATGTAGCTACGAAATCAGTTGTATTAAACAGCTTTGCCACATTGTTACGGTTACAAAAATTCCATATGCGGATAATATCCCCTTTGTCCACATTGTCAAACTTTTTATGTTCCAATGCGCCTAAGGTCATAATGTCAATACCGCATTTTACGGCAAACTCCGCTTTGGTGATTCCCTTTTCACGGCACATTTCCGCTACCGCTTCCCGTACCTGTTCCCCGCTGGGAACGTTTTTTGATTCATTTGCTTTCATATTGTTGTATATTAATCTGTTATATAATCGTTTATATTAAAATTCCGTCTCTGCTCCTCTGTTACGCTGAAAGGGGATTCCCTTAGTTTCTTTGTTTTCCTGTCCGCTTCGGGGTTACTGGTCTTAACCTCGCTGAATACCTTCATACGGGGTACGGTGTCAAGGGTTATACCGCGTTTTTCTGCTTCTTCCCGCAGTTTGCCGTTACGTTCGAACTCCTCTATTACGTCTTTCGGGGTAAGTTTGCGGTTCATGGCGTATGCCGCTTCCGGGTCTATGCATTCCGCTTTCCGGGCTATGGCTGTTTGTGACTTTTTACGGTCTGAACGGATACCCGCCAACCGCCCTTTGTGGTGGAAATACTCCCGCATGTCCTCTTCCGTTTGGTTGGCAAGCGCCCCATGGGTATAAACCTTTTTCTTTACCGTATCTATGAACTCATCCGTTTCCATGTCAAAAAGGTAGATTTCATCAAAACTTTCATACCTTACCCGTACCTTTTTGTCATTCAGCTTGCCGTATTGCGAAGCGTTTAGCTGGTATTCGTATTTTACCCCGCCGCGTTGCAGGTTGATTTGCCCGCGACGTATGGTAATTTCCGTTTCACGGATGAACAGGCGTAAATAATCCTCTTTTCCTATCCGTATGGCGTTCTTTTTCTCCGACTGTTCGTAAAGTTCAGCCCGGCTTTTGCCTTTGTCCGCCTTGTTGTTATATGCGTCTACCAGCTTGATGGCTATCAGTTTTATTTGTTCCTCGGTTAAGAACGTGCCCGATTTCGTGTATTTGTCTACCAGTTCCTGTGATGTGCGCCCGTTCGGGTTACGGGTTCTGATGCCTTCACCTATGTAGCCGTATTCCAGCTTGCAGAACTTTTCGCCAAACGTTTTAAAACTTCTTTCAACCAATGATTTCCGCCGGGGATTTTCGCTTACCGTCCATGTCGTTCCAAGGCGGGCTATTTCATTTTTAAAACTCTCTGCCTCTTTGGTTTCATTGAAAGAATGGTTGTCGGAAACGATTTCAAATGGCAGGTATCCGGTATTGCATACTGCATCCTCAAGCCCTTTCAAAATCGTTTCGGTGTTTTCGCTGTAGTCTATCTCATAGCCAACCACTTTGCCCGTACATGCGTCCAAGACCCAGAACAGGGACAATGTTTTATACCCGTTCATGTAGAAAGGAAGCCGCCAGCCGTCTATCTGCCACTGGTCCCCGGCATTTTCAGCCCGCAGGATGCCTTTGTACGGTAATTTGCCGTACCTGTCTTTGTCGGCACTGTAGCGGGTTTCATTTACAAGGGGTACAAGTTCCCGGCATTTGTATTTAACCCATGTAAGCGAGGGGCTTTTAAGGTTATATTCCCCGCATAGCTCTTTGACAAACTCCCATATCTGAACCTGTGAATAGGCTTTTCCCGAACTAAGGGCGTCAAGAACCCATTTGTCAAGCAGTTCACTGTATTTCCTTTCGGGTACATTGTACTTGTGAATCAAAAGGTTTTCTATTCCGAGGCGGTCAGCTTTGTTAATCGCATAGTTCATGCGGTTGTAGGCGAAACGCCCCGGATACAGGCGGCTGTAGGCTTGCCATATGTTGCGTAATTTGGGTTTCTTGTCCTGTTTATGCAGTTCCAGTACAACTGCCCAAACGGCGTGATGCTGGGCATAGCTTGTAATGTCATCGAACTTTACGCCAAGGTTGCGGTATAACTCGCGGTACTTTACAAATCCTTTTAAATAGGCTTGTTCCATACGAAGGAAGAAACGTTCTGTAATTGTATCGTGTTGGGCTTCGTGATAGGCTGCGATAAAGGATGATTTGCCCGGTAACTTCTTACGGGTCGCCACTGGGATAGTGTCATAGTTTATATAGGCGTATTTACCGATATAAATACGGTCGCCTATATTGCGCTTACTCCATTGCTCTGTCGTATGAACCGTAATTCCTAAATCAAACAGTGCAGAGTAAGCAATATAAACACTATCGTTTTTTATTTCAACCTTTCGCATAATTTAAGGTATTATTTGAATGCTTCCTCTATCATTCTGTCCAACCGTTCGTTTTCTTCCTTTTCGAGCTTTTCTACAACCCGAATCACAGCCTTTTCTATCCTAAGGGAGTTTAGTTTGTAAGCAAAGTACATGGATACTGCCACCGGGGTAACTCCAAGAATCTTGGCTATCTTTTTCTTATAGCCATAAGGCAATTTTCTCTTTAATTCTTTTCTATCCACCATATTATAATTACATTTGTTTGTTATAACTTTAATTTGAGTGCAATATTAGTAGATTATATTCTAATATGCAAGTAATAATAGTTAAAAATCTATCATTGTTTATGGGTGCAATACAAAGACTTAAGGAATATATTGATTTTAAAGGGATTAGCAAATATCGTTTTTATAAAGAAACAGGTCTTTCTAATGGCTTTCTTGATAAAAATGAAAATATGGGTTCAGATAAATGCGAGATAATAATCAATCAATATCCCGATATTAGTTTGGAATGGTTAGTTACGGGCAATGGTCATATGATTAAAATGTTAAATCCTGACACTCGAAAAGAGTTATCAAATGTTAATAAAAAAAATAGCATAGGTGATAAAATGTACGGTAATTTTGATACAAAAATGTACGGTTTACCACTTCAAAGCAATTCTAAAGAGGTAAATTCCTGTATGGCTTGTAAAGAGAAAGATTTTATCATAAAAAGCCTTGAAGAAAGACTAATTGAACAGAAAGAAAGAGCCCAAGAACAAAAGGAAAGGGCAGAGGATTTAAAAGAGCTTATAAAAACAAAAGAACAGCTTATTGCTATGTTATTCAATGAAATAGATGATTTGAAAAATCGTCTTATAGACTCTGATATAGGTAAAGAAAGTATAGCCGGCTAAGAATTACGAAAAAACGATGATGGAGTTAAAGAAAATGGGTATCAAATTAAACTTTTCGGAAAAAACAAGCCTCTTTTTTGTCCTTTTCTTAAACCGTTCTTTAAGCAAATTCACTTTTTCATTAACATTGGCACTGACTTTTTGCAATGTAGAAAACAGCTTAAAACCTGCATGAATAAAGGGTTTTACATTATTTGTGCTATATAATCAAATTAACACCTGCCCCTGTCTTATACAGACGATTGTTGAAAGTATTTTTTCAATATGTTATTTTTTCTTTTGATAGATGTGTTATTTGTTTTCTATAGTAATCAAAAGCAAATTTCATAAGATTAAAATCCAGGAAAGATGCCGTCGAAATTTAAAAAGCAGGCTATGATTCTTTCTCTTTCTTAGCACTGTACCAAAGACAGAAGATGCTGAGAAGAAGAAGCATCCCGATTATGATATTCTTTATCATATAGGAAGGTGACAGAAACTCCCCAGAAGGAATAGATGCTACCATGAAAATTGCCAGTATGGGCAGGAGTATTGCGGCTTTCTTTGCCTTTGCCTTGGTCTTTTTTGTCCGCTCTTCTTTTTCTTCGGAAGTATTCATTTCAGTCTTTTTCATGATAACTTAGGTTTTTGTTTGTGATGAGATAAATATAGGTATTTTTTACAAAGATACCATTAGCTTAATAATTTGAGCTGTACCCGAACGGTTTAAGTTCGGTTGAGTCTTTTATTTCTTTCAGGTAACCTTGGTCTAATAATAAGATCCGATTGGCTATTTTATGAATTTCTCTGAAATTGTGGTCGGTGAAAATGATTCCTTTTGTGGAAGATGCTTTATAAATAAGCTCGCGTACCGATTCGCAGCATATTGGAGAAAGTCCGTTGAATGGTTCATCCAGCATAATATACATATGGGATGATAAAAGGAGAAGTTTTATTTCCAGATAGCGTAGTTCCCCTCCGGATAAATCTTTGATTTTTGAATCTTCAATGTGGCTTAGATGTTTATCCTTCAGGAAATTTTCCGGATTGGAGTTTATATATAGCTTAATCACTTCTTTTATAGGTAATTCAGGTGGAAGGAAATGATGTTGTGGTAAATAAGCGATCTGACCGGACAGGAATGCTTTGTGTGTTTGAACTTTGCCATTGATACGAATAAAACTTCTTTCACTAGTCATTGTGCCAAAAATGATTTTTAGTAGTGTGGATTTTCCACAACCATTCCTGCCGAATATAGCGATTCGTTCTCCTGGCTTGCAACATAGATAGATATCTGTTAATAAGTAGATGTTGCCAAAAGACTTTACGATACTGTCTACTTCAAGGCATTTGCACATAAGCGGATGATTAAGAATATGGATAAAATAAGAATCTCCCAACAGCAAAAAGAAGAGAGCCAAAGTGTCGTTTTTCGTATTCCCTGATTATAGTAAAAGTAATAAACTTCTTTATAACTCAACTCTTTATATGCCAGATCGAAGAAAAGCCCAAAGGGAAAACATACTATATAATTTGAAGGGTGATAGGTTTCCGGGTCAATCTGTTGCAGGAAATGCAGTAACAAGCAACCGGCTATCTGAATAATCAAAGTAAGAAGTATCGTACTTTTGAAAAAACAAAGGTGCAACTGTATGGCTTTTATATATTTACTTGTCATCTTTTACAATTAAGATAGATTGAAGATAGGTTGTTTTTTGGTTTTCAGTGTGATTTATTCGATATTTCTTGAATAGATTTTTAGTCCCATGCAAAAAGGAATTTTCTCAAATCTATTCAGTACTATTTTTTTATACAGACTATGTGCTGAATATAAGGGGAATAATAGTTCCCCTGTTCCATAGATTTCTATCATTTCTATAGTGATGCCTATTTTTCCTGTAGGTATATAAGTTATGTTTTCCGGATAGATCGTTGTAATTGCTTTATTTGTGTTCTTAGTAATGGTCTTATGTATTGGGAGAATAAAGATAGGGGTAGCATTTAGTTTATCATCTATCTGATACATATTGATTCTAATTTTTACACTGTCATGAGTGCATTTCAATATGGGTATTTGGATTTCTTCTAAGAGGGCTTCTTTCATATTGAATAAGATACCCACTTCTTCACCTAAACTATCTATTTGAATACTGCCTTTGGGTATGCGGATTCCTTTATTTTTTAACCATTTTCCTTTTTGGGGAATGATTTGTATTTCAGGGATGTCTATTATACTATCTTCTAAAATTATAAGGTTATCTTTTCCTGTAATAAGTTCATGGATTTCCTTGAGGCATTTTTTATAGGAGAGATGGGTAAATGTTAGTTGAGTGTTTTTTAATGAGTCTGGAATATGTAGTTGGAAATATCCTTCCTTGTCAGAGATACAACCTACATTGTTATTCTCTATCCCAATACTTGCGTATGGAATAGGAGCCCCTTGTACATTTCTTGTATATCCTTTAATAGAAAAAGTTTGGCAATTACAATTGTTTGCTAATATGAAAAATACTATGATAGGAAATATATGTTTCATCTGATTGCTTATAGAGTTAATAGGTTAATACATCCTCTATTTTAGAGGATGTATTAGTTTATGTTAAATTATTCCCAACACCATTTCCATTTATCGCTAGAGCAAGTGTCGAGAGTTCCTATTAAAAAATTAATTTTAACACAAATTCTTCCTCCATTTATTTTCATCATCTCTTTTTGACTAAGTTCTTTGATTTTTACATTTTTCATAATATAATATTTGCCTACTCTATTTTAAGCTTTTCGGCTATTTTTTACCGCTTCTCTATTTCAAAGGTAATAGAGGAACCTATAAATAAACATTTTACTTGCAAGTATATTATTTATAAAAGCAAAATTAGTTTTTTATTGTGCAATATAATTGCATTTACTTCATTGTTTAAAATTGCCTGAATTTAATATTCTTATTGTAACGTGAATTTCAAAATCATTAGCATAATAAAAAGTAGATTTTCTACGATTATACTCTATTTCAGCACCAACGTCTTTTAGTTCATCCAATAGATAATACAGTAGGCGTCGGCTGATATGTAATCGTTTTGCGAACTCATCAGGTGTACCTGTTGCCTCTTTTTGAATAAGAGCATGTATTTGGCAGGCACGATCTATCGTTTTAAATAGTTGCATAATAAATAGTTTACAAGTTAAATCAATCTATCTCATCCACTTGTTCTCTCCACAGGCGTTTGTAGATGCCATCTGCCATCGAGCAAAGTTCTTTATGGGTGCCTGTTTCTACTACTTGTCCTTTATCGATTACGACAATTCTGTCCGCTCTTTTGACTGTGCTTAGACGGTGGGCAATAATCAGGATTGTTTTTCCTTTCCCAGCGAGTGCATCTAATGTTTGTTTTACATACTTTTCGGAGATGGAATCTAAAGAGGAAGTTGCTTCATCGAAAATTAATATGTCCGGTTCTTTGTATAAGGCACGCGCTATGGCAAGCCGCTGGCGTTCTCCGCCTGAAAGTGAAGCACCATGTTCGCCGATATGGGTCATATACCCTTTAGGTAGTTGCTCGATAAATTCTTTTAAGCCTAATTGCTCGATTAAATCCATAATATGCTTCATGTCCGGTTGCAAATCTCCGATGGCTATATTTTCAACAATTGTTCCGGCAAATAACTCAATCTGCTGTGGGACGGTACCGACCCTGCGACGCAGGCTTTGGTTGCTGATTTGTGCAATATCATAACTTCCAATCCGTATTTGTCCGGATTGAATGGGATAAATATGCTGGAGCAAAGAGATAAGCGTCGTTTTGCCGGAACCACTTTCTCCGATAATCGCAGTTGTTTTCCCTTTTTCTATAGTCAGATTCAATGATTCGAACACCTGCTTGCGGGAACCATATCGAAAAGAAACATTTTCGAACGTGATATCGCCTATCATTTCTGTTTCAAGAGTGATTTTCTGTTCGTCATTCTGTTCCTGTTCGAGGTCCATAATCTGGAACAGGCGGTCTGCTGCTATCATGGCTTCCTGAATTGTCTGGTTGGAAGTGATTAGGGAGCCGATAGGGGATAATACATATCCGATTAAAGAATAGAAAACCATTAATGTGCCGGGTGTCAGTTCCTGGTCGATAACCTGCAAACTGCCAATCCAGAGTACGGCTACGGTAATACCGGTTGAAATGAATTGGATACCTCCCTGTGCGATAATAGCTCCATAAATACTATGGTACGTATTTTTGAGCAAATGCACGAAGCGGCTTTCGGTTTTCAGGTTGGCAAAGTCTTCTATGCCGAAGCGTTTTATGGTGGAAATAGAATGAATCGATTCCACCAACTGGGCTTCCAGGTCGGCACTTCTTTCCATGATATTTCGCTGGTATTTGCGGTTCAGTTTATTGAACAACCAGTAAATGACAAAGAATAACGGTGCCGAAAGCAGTGTAACCAAAGCCAGTTTCCAGGAATAAACAAACATCAGGCAAACGGAGAAGAAAAGAATCATACAGTTTACAACAAGGTCCAATGATACGTTATTGATAAAGTTGCGTATTTTGACTGCATCGTTTACTCTGGAGATAATTTCTCCGACCCGCATGGTATCAAAGAATTGTTGTGGCAACGTGAGCAGGTGTTTATAGTAACCTAATATTAATGCGGCATCTATCCTCTGTCCCGTTTTCAGGGCTAAGATGCTTTTCATGGAACCGATAAACGTGCGTAAGACTAAAATCAGCAGCATGATGATTCCCATCAGGTTTAGCAAGTTGATATTCTTATCGATTAACACATAATCCGTAATTTTTCCAATGTATACGGATGTGGATAATCCCAATATACTATAAATCAACGCTCCGAAAACAGCCTGGAACATCACGCTTTTGTGGGGAGCCAGCAACGACAGGAATTTGCGTGTCATGCTAACCTTCATATTCCCTTGCTTGAATGTCTCTTCCGGTTCCATCAGGACAAGTATGCCCGTCCATTCTTTTTGGAATGCTTCGTTCGTCTTTTTGTGCATCTGTCCGTTTCCCGGATCCATATAGGTGATGTGGGTCTTTGTGACTTTGTAGATAACGACAAAATGTTGGAGCACTTCTTTTACGATGATATGGGCAATGGTCGGTTTGGGTACTACGGATAAGGCTTCGAACTGTGCCCTGACCCCTTTGGCGGAGAATCCTAATTTGTTGGCAGCTTCAATTAAGCCAAGAATGTTTGTCCCTTTCTGGTCGGTGAAAGCATATTGACGGATACGTGCTACAGGATATTGTAGTCCGTAATGAGCGCAAATGGAAGCGAGACATGCTGCACCGCAATCTGTTATATCATGCTGTTTGATGCGAATTCCTTTTTTCATACTTTGATTTTTAATTTTTAGCAATTATCCGGTCTGTTTTATATTGTGTAGGATTAGCCCAGTCGTCCATTTTCTGGTAAAGCAGGTCAAACAGGGAACGTTCGGTAATCATGAAATGCGCATTTACGGTCATCCCTTTTTTCAGGTATCCTTTTTTGCCTGTACTTTTCAGGGTAAGATAATTCTTTTCCATCCGGCATTTTATTTTGTAAAAGGAGTTACCCTGGCTGTCTGTCAGAAAGTCGGATGAGATTTCTTTTACCTTTCCGGGGAGTGTACCCCATTCATTGTAATTAAACGATTCGACCTGTATATTGACCGGCATATCGATATGCAGGAAACCGATGTCCCGTGGCGTTACATAAATTTCGAAGCAGAGGGTGGAATCGGGACTGATTACAGCTAAGGATTGTCCTGTCTGGATATTGCTCCCTTTATAAATACCCGAAAACTGATCGACGGTTCCGCTAACCGGACTGCGTACGATATACAGGTCTTTATTCTTTATTTCCTGTTTTTGGTTTGTTTTCATTTCATTATATAAGTTCCGGTATGAATTCTGGTCTGTCCTCCATGTGCTGATTTGACTCTCTTTGAGTGATGCCAGTTCATTTTGGTGGCTTTGGTACTGGAAATAATATTTATCGTATTCTTCTTCCGAAATGACTTTTTTCTCAAATAAAGTCTTATTCCTCAGGTATTCTTTTTTTGCCTGGGCAAGCGTTGTTTCCAACTCGTTTTTCCGGCGGATAAAATAATTGTATTCTTGTTGGCGTACGGGTGAACTGAAAGTAGCAGGGACTTCTCCTTTTGCCAAATAAGCCAGATCGGCAAGATGGGCTTCGTAATCATTCAGCCGGTTTGACTGGTAATTTATTTTGTTGTCTGCATTGTTTGTGCGGAAACGGAGCAGGATATCACCCCGGTTCACTTTTTCTCCTTCCCGTACGAAAACTGAATCGATATATTCCGTAACAGCCGATTTGATCTCTGTTTTTTCCGTAACAGGCCTTACGATGCCACTTCCCTGAATGGATATATCCACATATATAAATGGCAGTGCAATCAGGGATATGGTGATTGCTCCTAAAACGACCCAATAGATTATCTGGGATTTTGTAGTGTGGTGGTAGATGTATGTCTCAATACTGTTCTCTATCCATTCATTCGGCAGTAACATTGCTTATCTTGTTTGATTCGTTTATTCTTCTGACACAAATATATGGATAGAGAAAATTCAAGAAGGTTATGGGTGTGTTATCATTAGGTTAATGGCTTTGCCCTGATTGTTGTATACTAAGTAGAAAAACAAAAATAACAATCATACTGTCATAGGTGGTTTTTAATTATTGAAATACAGTATTATAGCTGTATGATGGTATATGTTTTATCAAACATATCAACTCTCATAATATCCATATTAACTATCATTTTAACATCCGTTGATGTAATTCCCAATGGAAAAGCAGTAAGGACTGCATATATATTTCTATTTGATTGCAGTATGGGCATTGTAAATTCAATTCTTAGTAGATATTGATTCAAGATGAGGAATGCTTTATTGACAGAAGCAACTGTATTTGTTGTCACAATCAGCACATTTATTACCCGATATCCCCATTCCCGTCCTTTCACATCCGGGTGTGGACAGGCGTGGGATGGAGGTCTGGATAGTTGTGAGACCCGGGTCTTGGCAGGAATAGGTGGTTGTTTTGGGAAGGAAAACAATGTTTTTCCAATAAATGGATCTATTGCTTTTGAACTTTTACGTATTATTGGGCAAATATTAAAATAATATTGGTAGGCATAAAGATTTTCTATAATGCCTACCTGATTAAATTAAACAGCATGTCATATGCTTGGTTTGTCTTTATATCTATTTGTTAATTAACTCTTTAATGAAAGGGTATCCATATTTTAAAGCAATAAATACGCTTACAGCAATAAGGATACCGATGATTTCTTTTTTTCTTTTTGATTCCATAATTAATTAAATATATTAACTTTAGTGTTACTTTTTGCATAAAGGATTGTACTATAGATTTTTATGTCTGATAAGAAATAATATTTTGTCTATTACGTATTTGATATTATTTTTGTAATCAGGCAAACATATTATATAGTTGTATAAATAAAGATAGTAGAACATAGATAGTTAGAACAACTATTATTTTCTTTTGCTTTTTTACTTTTTGTATTAATTCTTCTTCTGTACTCATGATAGTTTTTATATATAATGGATAAATTATTTGTATCCATAAGAGTTATTAAAAGCGGATTCAGTACTTCCTCCGTATGTTCTATAAGATGTTCATGGAAACTCTGTTAGTAGCATTAGCTCTGAACCAACTTTAGATGAGCCGGTTTGTTGTTCTATTTTAATTTTTTAGATATAAGTAGATAAATCAGCAAACTTCCAAATCCACTAATGAATGGAATGAAAAAATGGATGATAGTCTTTTCTCCATAAAAGCAGAATGAGATAAGGCTAACGATAATGACCAGTGTAAGTCTGGCATAGATATTTTTCTGTACTCCCAGTGAAAGAAGAAATATTAGTACTGGAAAGAATATCAAGCCAACTAAATTATAGTCATGATGCTGGTATTCACTTGACATCATACCTGCTAATCCGATAAGTGCAATCCACTGGATAGGACCGAATTTTTTTTCAGCGTAACCTGAATATTTACTTAAAATGCTGTCTTTCATAAAAATGAATTTTAATTGTTTGATCTTATTTTGCTTTAAAACTCAAATATATTAATTATGTAAAAACAATAGCTCATAAGACTGTTATCATTAGGTTAATATTTTTCTATATGATAAGCTGAATGATTTGGATAGTGTCTAATCCTTTATAAGCTGTGTCATACGATACATGTAATGTTTTTATGAAAAAATGTCACTTAAAAATGAAAATATGAGCAAAACATAGAGAATGTACTGACCATCAATGGTGTTTGGCATAAAGTGGCTTCAAGTGGCATAAGTAGTGAAGACATGGTCTGAGCAGAATATAGAAGTTGTTATGCTTCCAAACCATTACCTCGTATCAAATGCACTTTTAACACTAACTTCCTATTTTTCTGCGTTCTGCGTAGGTTTGCGTTCTGCCCTTATGACTCTCATGATTTAATTTTGCACCAAACAAAAAGCAAGGATTATGAGAAGTACATTTAAGACTGTCTTCTATGTAAATGGAAGCAAAGAGAAGAGTGGAATTGTCCCTATCATGGGACGGGTTACCATCAATGGGACGATTGCTCAGTTCAGTTGTAAACAGAGTATATCCAAGGAGTTATGGGATGCCAAAGCTAATCGGGCTAAAGGTAAGAGCCGTAAGTCTATGGATGTTAATCATGCGCTTGATAATATCAAGGCGCAGATAGCAAAGCATTACCAGCGGCTTTCTGACCGGGAGGCATTTGTAACTGCCGAAATGGTACGCAATGCCTATCAAGGTATCGGCACAGAGTATGAAACGGTGTTACGTGCCTTTGATAAGATGAATGCGGATTTTGCCAAACGTGTTGGGAAAGACCGTTCGGAGCGTACATACCGTAAATATCTTACCGTAAGGAAATATGTCGCCGAATTTATGAAAAACCATTATAAGCGTTCGGATATGGGGATGAATGAACTGACGGAAGAGTTTATCCATGATTATTGTCTGTATCTACGTAACGAGGTCGGACTTGCCCAATCTTCCGTATGGATATATTCCATACCATTGAAGCATATCGTAACTTCCGCTCATTACCACGGGAAGATACCGAGAAATCCATTTGCACAATATCATGTGAATCCTGACCATAAGGAACGTGGCTTCTTGACAGAGAACGAAATCAAAGCCATGAGTACAATCGAATTGGAAAATGCCAATTTCGCTATTGCAAGGGACATTTTTATTTTCGGATGCTGGACGGGTATATCATTCGTGGACATCAAAAATCTCACCACAGACAATATCGTGGAACTGAATGGCTCACGTTGGATTGTATCCAAAAGGCAGAAAACAGGTGTGCCGTTTCAAATCAAGCTGATGGACATTCCCGCTCAAATAATTGAGCGAAATAAGCCATTCAGAAATGGTAAGAATTTGTTCAACATAAATTCTTACGACATGGTAAATAGGCGCATCAAGACTGTGGCAAAAATGTGTGGAATAGAAAAGAACATTTCATTTCACCTGAGCCGGCATTCCTTCGCTGTTTTAGCCCTTAATTATGGTATGCCAATAGAAAGTGTCAGCAAAATACTCGGACATACAAATATCACTACTACGCAGATTTATGCAAAAGTGACCAACACGAAACTTGAAAACGACATTTCTGCTTTTGAAGATAAGGTTAGCGGACATTTCACCATATAAAGAATGGCTTATGAAAAGAAGTATTATAACAATGAGTGAATCCGGCAATATCATAATGCCGGACAATGTCACAGACATTTGGATGAGCGAACAGGAACTTGGCGATTTATTCGGAGTAATTGCCCCCACATTCCGAGCTTCCATCAGAGCCATATATAAAAGTGGAGCATTGAAAGAATACGAGGTTCAGAAGTATATCAGATTGGAAAACGGCTATCATGCAAATGTATTCAGTCTCACGATGATAGTTGCGCTTGCTTTCCGTATCAATAGTTTCGGTGCGGAACAAATGCGCAATGCCATTCTTAAAAGGATGTACTTGCGAAAAGAGAAAACAACCTTCTTCTTTTCGCTGGGCAGTAACGGGACAAAGGCTTCTAATTATCAGGCATAAAATCCAATAATGTGACGACATGAAATCATGAAACCGACAAATCTTTATCTGTCAATTGATTGCTGATAAAACACTCAGTTGGTAAAACGTATTAGTATTCAGTTGAACTAACGTATTGCTGTTTTACCAATAATACGTATTACCAACAAAAGCCCGAAGAAGCAGACCTGTAACGGATGCTTTTTCGGGTTTGCTTTATATGCTCTTTACCTGCTTCCTGTGCAATTCGCAGCAAGTTTTTCATTCCGTGTAAATTTTGCGCCGTTCTGCTGTGATTTGCTTATCAGGCTTTCGCGTGACTTGCCGTAGCTTTGCACTTGATTAACTATTAACGATTTAAGCGAAATGTAAATGACAAAAACAAAGAACGAAAAGGAGGAGTTTATCCGAGTGGGTACAACCCTCTACAAGTTAGTGAACCAGCCCCGTCTGAACGGTGGCTATGTGAGGAAACGCATTGTGTGGAACAACGAGACACTACGGCAGGACTATGGCAAGGACTATCTCGCCACCGTGCCGAAGTATGACGGTTTCTGTACAGTCCCAAACCATGTGGATTATCGTCCCGTGGTGGACAAGTTTCTCAACCTCTATGAGCCGATAGAGCATTGTCCACAGCAAGGCGAGTTTCCCTGCATCCAATCATTGGTTCGCCACATTTTCGGGGAGCAATACGAGTTAGGAATGGACTATCTGCAACTGCTCTACCTGCAACCCGTACAAAAACTGCCCATCCTGCTGTTGATATCGGAAGAACGCAATACGGGCAAGAGCACGTTCCTGAACTTTCTGAAAGCCCTCTTTCAGAACAATGTCACGTTCAACACCAACGAGGACTTCCGCAGCCAGTTCAATTCCGATTGGGCAGGAAAACTCCTTATCGTGGTGGATGAAGTGCTGCTCAACCGCAGGGAGGACAGCGAGCGGTTGAAGAACCTCAGTACAACTCTATCCTATAAAGTGGAAGCCAAAGGCAAAGACCGTGACGAGATAGCGTTCTTTGCCAAGTTTGTGCTGTGCTCCAACAACGAGTATCTGCCCGTAATCATAGATGCAGGAGAAACACGCTATT
>UQLN01000026.1 GCA_900541965.1 uncultured Parabacteroides sp.
AAGCATAAAATAGTGCCAAAAAGCCGTTCCGTATCAGTACGGAGGTATAAAATAGTGCTATGTACCCCTTCCGTACCGATACGGAACGTTTTGGATTTGCGCATTTTTCAATCGGCCGGAAACCCAATAATATATTCCTATTTAACCGGTATCCAAACCTTATACGGATTTCCTTCCGTGCGGTTTCCTACAGCATAATATGGAATAGCCGATACAGCGACTTCCTGTGCTTTCGCATTCAATGCCTTCCCTTTTACTACATTTACTCCGTTAAGAAGTCCCGGATTGTAATCCATCGACATCGGAACGTTTGTTTCCAGTTTAAGCTCAGACAAACCTTTATTGTCGCAACCTTCCAGGCAATATACAATCGGGCCGGCAGCAATGGCAACCATACCTTTCAGGTTCTTTACTGCCTCATTTGCTTTGATGACACGAGGTTGCATCGGCAAAGACAATTCGACCTTATCCCCTTTCGCCCATTTACGGTTAATGGCGGCATAACCATTCTGAGGGTTAATGGCTACAGGCTCTCCGTTCACTTTCAACTCTACAGACTGCTTCAGGTTAGATGAATACAAACCATACGGGTTTTCTATTCCCCTCGCCCATCCCGGAATACGGACATTCAATGTGAAAGTCGACTCTTTTTCCGGATTGACAGATAGGGCGATCGCACCGTCCCACGGATAATTGGTTTCCTGCTTTAGCTGGACATTTGTCTTTCCGGCTTTTATCCGGGTTTCGCTACCGATAAAGAGATTGATATAGATTTCATCCCCCTTATGGGAATAAATGAAACCAGGCAAGGCCGATACGATCTTCAGGAACATCGGCGGACAGCAAGGGCAGCCATGCCATTCCCAACGCCCGTGCTTTTCTGCATTCAACGGATTTTGATAAGTATAGTTTACGCCCGAAAGTGAAATACCTGTCAGCACATTATTATATACGACACGTTCCAGTTCATCCATATATTTGGCATCTCCCGTCAGCTCGTTCATACGCTGGCTGAAGAAGCCGGCACCTACGGCTGCACAGGTTTCCAGGTAAGCGTCGGTTGGAAGGAAGTAATCTTCACCGAACTTTTCATCGAAATGAACAGCACCTACTCCACCGGTCACGAACATACGGCGGCCAGCCATATTATCCCAGAGCCGCTGAACCGTATTGATATATTCAGGAGATCGATTTTCGAGTGCAGCTGTGGCAATACCCGTTGCCAGTAGAGTTGCACGGACAGCATGGCCTTCGATCGTTTGCTGCTGGAAAACAGGGATGGAGTCTTGCGCATAATCCCCCCAGGTAGGACGAAGGTGCGTACCATATTCCGGGTTATTATATTTTGCATCTCTGATCCACTGTTCGGCAACCGGATTCCCCCAGGTTCCCCACAAAGGATAACCACAATGATGGCCTCTGTTTTCAATCCAGAATTTAGCTAATTCATAGTAATTGTCTTCTTTGACAGGGACATTAATCTTAGTTTTCAGCTCCGGATTGCTTTTATATAGCCAATACAATTTAACCAGCGGTTCTTCCGGGCCGGAATGGGCAGGTACTACGTTTTTCTTAGGTTCCGGTCCCATAGTGTCGTACATCATATTTGCAAAACGGGTGGCAACTTCCAGTAACTTTGTTTTCCCGGTTGCATTATAATAATGTATACCGGCCTCAACCAACATACCGGCATTATAAACATCATGCTGCCAGCGCAGCATACCGCCGTTTTCTCCCCAGCGATGATCTGATTCCATCAACTGGGTATAGGTATTGATATACCCATCTGTTTCCGACGCTTGTGCACTTGCGATACGGTCGATATAACCATCCAGGCGTTTCTCCATTCCGGCATCGGGATTAGAGGAGATAAAGTCGGATATACCGCGTATCGTTTCGTACACCAGGCCGTCGAACCAGGGAGCACCTGCATGTTCGTTGATGTCTCTTTTGCCCTGGGCTACCAGGTCGAAATTGCGGAAAGTATCGTGTAGTTTACATTCCTTGGCATCATGGATATGCTTACCTTCGAATTTGTCGAGGACATCATTGGCAGTTACCTGCCGCCATTTCTCAAATTTTGGACGCCAGAAGGCATCCTGTACTTTTACTTCATTCACTTTCTGGAATTCTATATTCCGGTTTTCATTATCCACCTTGTTTTCCGGTGAACATCCGGTACCGAGCAAAGCCAGTGCCGGAAGAAGTAGTGTATGTATTTTCATACGTTTGTTTATTAATTATTTAACATCAAATTTATATACGCAGATATGTTTGTATTGTTCGCCCGGCATCAGCACAGTCGAAGGGAATGACGGCTGGTTGGGACTATCGGGGAAATGTTGCGTTTCCAAAGCCAGTGAAGCACGATGGTTATAATGTTTACCCTGTTTGCCTGCCATCGAACCGTCGAAGAAGTTACCACCATAGAATTGTATACCCGGCTCGGTTGTCCATACTTCCATGTATCTGCCTGAAGCCGGCTCATAAACAGTAGCAGCCAATTCCAGTTCGTTAGCCGTCTTACGGTTCAGTACCCAGTTGTGATCATAGCCATGGCCGTAAGCCAGTTGCTGGTAATCATCGTTCACTCTTTTGCCGATAGGTGTTGCTTTACGGAAGTCCATCGGAGTATTGTCCACACTGGCCAGTTCGCCTGTGGGGATCAGTACTTTATCGACGGGAGTAAATTTATCCGCACAAAGCATCAATTCGTGATCGTTGATCGTTCCGTTCCCCGCACCATGCAGGTTGAAGAAAGAGTGATGGGTCAGGTTAACGACAGTCTTCTTGTCTGTAGTTGCTTCATGAGTAATGATAAATTCATTCTTGTCTGTCAGCTGATAAGTCATCTTTACGGCCAGATTGCCGGGATAACCTTCTTCACCGTCCCTCGACAAGTAAGTAAATACCAGGGTCTGCCCGTCTACCTGCTTAGTGTCCCAGACAACCATATCGAAACCCATTGTTCCGCCGTGCAGGCTGTTCGGGGTATCATTGACCGGCAGCTGGTATTGTTTGCCGTCCATTGTAAATTTACCTTCTGCAATACGGTTGCCGTAACGTCCGATAGTTGCACCCAGGAACCGTTCGCCTTTGAAATGGATATAGGCATCGACATTATCATGCCCCAGTACAATGTCGGTGAACTTGCCGTTTTTATCGGGAGCCCATATCTCGACTACTCTTGCCCCGAAGTTGGTGACGGCTATCTCAACGCCATTTTTATTACTCAGATAGTATAAATCTGTTTGTTTTCCGTCTACAGTTGTTTGAAAATCGGCTCTGTTCAGGCCGGAATGACGGGCTTGTCCATCTTGCATGTTTATCATAAATAAAAGAATTAAGAATAATGTTTGTTTCATTTGAATAGGTATTTAATCGTTATTTTACTGCCGTATCTTACATCCGAATATACCTCCGGCAATATTTCCCGGAAGGGCACGAAGTTTAACAGTGACCTTTTCCTTCCCTTTTGTCAGAGTGGCGGGGATAGGATAAGGATGGTCGATAAACAGATCGAACGTCTCTGTACGGAGGCTGTGTTCAGCAATACGGGTATCGTCTACAAAGATTTCGAACTGACGGTTTCCACCATCGGTACTGTGATATGTAAGAACCAGTTCCATCGGCTTATCGGGGATTACCTTCATGTCGTATGAGAACCAACCGTCCTCGGCATCGCGCCATCCTCCGGATTTATCGGCACGAGTGTTCTCTCCCTTCAGGTTATGGGCTTTTTCCGACTCCTCGTTGCTGATTAAGACCTCGTCCACTATCCGCAGTTCCTCATGCAGGTTGGAAATAATCTTTTCTCCACTCCTTGGGAGCCAGACTTTCATCTCGCCTGCTCCACGATAAGCACGGGCATAATAAGGGATGAAAGTTATAAGAGCTTCTTCTTCCCTGACATCCTTTGCATCTGCGGAAACAGTATATTTCTTTCCGGTAGCTTCTATCGTATAAATACCGTTTACCAGATCGGGACGGCTTTTTACTTTATAAGAAGTATTTTCAGGTAAAGAGAGGTTACGGACTTCACCGTTGTTGTCGGCAAATTCAGCACAATAGACCAGCGGGCCGCGTTCTATGGCAACCAGACCATCGTTTGCCTTAACGGCCTCATGGGTAATCACCTGTCTGGGTTCCATCGGGAAAGAGATTGTTATTTTATCGCCTTTCTTCCACTTATTTTCGATTACGGCATATCCTTTCTCTTTCTGATAATTGCAGGGAACGCCGTTCAGAAGGATTTGAGTCTGTCCTTTCTGTTTCCCGACAAAACGGTATAAATCTGAGGGGACGACACTACCTTCCGCCCAACCTGGAATACGGATCTTCAGGTTGAAGTCGTTTGTCTCAACCGGGTCTACAATAATATCGATATTGCCACTCCACGGATAATCGGTTTGTTGCTCCAGCAAAACTTTGTGTCCGTTAAACTGTACCTCGCTGGAACTTCCGACAAAAAGATTGGCATAAATAGACTGGTTGTCGACTGCATAAATATATCCAGGTACGGCAGGAATAAAACGTGACAAGTTCGTCGGACAGCAGGAACAATCGAACCATAAGCTACGTTCCTGTCCATTCTTATTCGTTTCCAGCACATTCGGATAAAAGAACTTATCTCCGCTGATAGAAATGCCGCTTAATACGGTATTATACAGCGAACGTTCCAGTACGTCGATATATTTTGAATCTCCATGTAGCTTAAACATGCGCAAGTTGAACATACAGTTTGCAATCGATGCACAAGTTTCACAATAAGCAGTAGCGTTAGGCAATTCGTAATTCTTGCCGAATGCTTCATTATTGGCTGTCGAACCGAGTCCACCGGTAATATACATCTTCTTGCTGACAATGTTATCCCAGATGGTATCGATAGCATTCAGATAAGCTTTATCCTGCATATGCAAAGCTATATCAGCCATTCCCGAATACAGGTAGAGGGCACGGACAGCATGGCCTACTGCTTCTTTCTGTTCAGTGACAGGCAAATGATCCTGCCAATACATTCCGTTCTTACGTATGTCCTGTGATGTTTTATCAAAAACCTTATGTCCCCGGCTTTCAAGGAAATAACGGGATTGCTTCAGATATTTCTCATCGCCGGTAGCTTCGTAGAGCCTGACTAAAGCCATCTCAATCACTTCATGTCCCGGTGCGATCTTCAGCCCTCCTTCGCGGAAGACGCTGCAGACAAGGTCGGCATTTTTTATTGCAACATCCAGCAGTGAACGCTTGCCGGTTGCATAATAGTATGCGATAGCAGCTTCGTAAAGCTCCCCGGCGTTGAATGTCTCATGGCTCAGATCCCAGTCCTGTACCCATCTCTCTTTCGCTGACCAGGAATGCATCGGCTTGTCGTTTGTATGGTTTGTAAAAAGATAGCCGTCAGGTTCCTGAGCAGAAGCTATAATTGCGATCACACTGTCCAGGTAAGCTTCCAGTTGCGGATTCTTCTTAACGGTCAACAGATATGAGGCTCCTTCGGATATCTTATAAACCTCCGCATCATCAAACGGGAAAAAAGATTGGTATTTACCTTGTTTCAAACCACCTGCTATAGCGAAATTATCGATATAACCAGCTTTCTCGCTACGTTTGAAAGCATATGGGATCGTTACTGTCCGTATCGTATCAATACGGGGTGCCCAGAAATTATCCGTACAATGTACGGAAGTGAAAGGGACTTCATGTATCTTACTTTTCCCCTCATTTGCCGCTTTACCCTGAAAAGTACAGAGTAGAGCGATAAGGGCAAGGGAGATTGTCTTTTTCATGATATATTTATTAATATGAATTTTCATCGATTAAGTCAGCTCCTTTTGAATCTGCTCCAGCGACTTGTTCTTAGTCTCCGGTAGTTTCAATGCGAAAAAGAAGCTGAACAACATCGCCACAGCAAAAAAACCGAAGATATACGTACCGCCTGTCACCAGAAATACCGGGAACATCCAGGATAAGATGGCATTCCATACCCAGTGCGTCATACTTCCGAATACCTGCCCTTTCGAACGAACTGCCGTAGGGAATACTTCCGAGATCAATACCCAAATCACTGCTCCCAGTGAAACGGCAAAGAAAGCAATAAATCCCATCAGGCAAACGAGCATATAATATCCGGAGAAGTCATTCGTATAAAAGCCATAAGATACGGAAGCCAGCGATATGACCATACCCAAAGAGCCGACATACAATAAATTCTTCCGTCCAACCTTATCAATCAACACCATACCGATCATTGTAAATGTCAGGTTGGTAAGCCCGATAATGATAGACTGCATCATAGCTGAGTCATGGAATACACCGGAAAGTTCAAAGATACGGGGAGCATAATACAAAATCGAGTTAATCCCAGACAACTGATTGAACGTTGCTATAAAGAAAGCATACAAGAGAGGTTTCAGGTATTTACGCTGGAAAAGGCTCTCATTACTGCCGGTATCGCTGGAGAGAGATGCTTCTATCTCGGCAAGTTCTTTGTCAACATCTGTTTCACCGATCTTTATCAACGACTGGCGGGCTTGTTCATCCCGATGTTCCTTTACCAGCCAGCGCGGACTTTCCGGTACAGTATTCAACAGAATACCGAACAAGAGTGCCGGAATAGCCAGTACCCCCAGCATCCATTGCCAGTCGTTCGGTATTCCGCTTATACAGTAATTGGATAAATAAGCGATAACAATACCAAACACGATATTGAACTGGAAAAATGCCACAAAGCGTCCCCGCCAATGGGATGGAGATACTTCAGCTATATACATCGGCCCCACAACAGAAGAAGCTCCGACAGCCAAACCTCCAATAAAACGGAAGAACAGGAACGAATACCAGTTTACGATCAGGGCACTTCCCAAAGCAGATATCAGATACAAATAAGCCACAGTCTTCAAAGACTTCAACCGTCCGTATTTCTCTACCGGGCGGCTACAAACCAAGGCACCGACAATCGTGCCGAACAAAGCGATGGCAATCGTAAATCCATGACTAAAATCAGACAATCCGTAGATTTGCTGAATCGCCTTCTCTGCTCCGGAGATAACTGCCGTATCAAAACCGAACAGCAATCCACCTAAAGAAGCAACAAAAGCAATGTAAAACATAAAACCTTTCACTGATGATTTCATAATAAGTATAAGTTAGTTGTTTATATACCAAATTCTATTCTGTTAATCACATGATCCTGGTAGCATTCCTCCAGTTCGACGAAGTAACCGCTCCATCCCCATACACGGACGATCAGGTTCCTGTAATTTTCAGGGTGCTTCTTTGCATCCAGTAATTTTTCCTTACAGACCGTATTCAATTGTAATTGATGGCCGCCTAAAATAATAAAAGTTCTGACAAGCATACCCAGTTTGGCTACGCTTTCTTCATTACGAAAGACAGACTGATCGAACTCCAATGTCAACGGACCGCCATTTATTGTATTCTTCAAATCCGGTTTGGTAAACGACTTGATGACAGACATCGGACCTTTTTGTTTGATAAATAAGCTCGGAGAATAGTTGGCCGGGATTTTTTCTTCCGCTTTACGGCCATCGGGAGTCGCACCCAATTCGGTTGCATGGAAGATATAATACATTGCCGTTCCGGTTCCGGCCCGGTAGATACCGCCTCTTTCATTCACTCTTTTATCCAATGCCTTATCGAACGAATTCAGCAGGTCTTTGGCTATCAGGTCTACATAATCGTCGTCCTGTCCCATCTTCGGGGCTTCATTACGAAGTTTCTGTTGCAATTCCGGTTCTTGTGAGAAGTTATCCTTCAGTGCATTTATCCAAGTGTCGAAGTCGATACTGTGTTCTTCAAAATAATACTTCTTAATTGCAGCCAATGAATCGGCAGCCGTTGCAAGACCTGTCCCATGAATTCCGTAATTATTATATTTATTCCCTTCGGAGATGTCGCGGGCACGCTCGATCGTTCCATCCATCAACAATGACATCATCGGGGCAGGGATCAGATAAATGTTCCGCTCTTTCTCACAGATATGATCCAACCGGCGGTTCATTTCCTGCTCTACATACGCGTAAAATGTCTGGTAGTCCGGACAATCTTTCAGTTTTCCCATACATTCCTTCACACAATCAATCAGGGAGAGAGCATCTATATTCGGGATATCCATCGCTACACCGGGGATAATAAATTCCCAGCAGGCTGCAACAACATAATTTACCGCATCTTCCTTTGCATAACCTTTACGTACCAAACCAGGAAGAACTACATCATCATTGCTGTATTGGGGGAAACCCAGACCTATCTTTGTCAATTGAGAACCCAATTCATAGATTTCGGCAGGGGTATCTTTATCGACACGGATATTAATCTTCGGATCAATCAGTTCCAGTTCATAGCTTGCCTGCAAACACATACGGGAAAGGTCGTTGAACAAATATTCGCCGGAAAGGCTACGTCCGCCCAGAACCAAACTTTGCCCGTTATCACCTTGTTGCATACCAGGGTACAAGTCACTGTCTTTATTACAAATCAGGAAAAACTCTTCCAGAAGGTCGAAGGCTTCTTCTTTAGTCAATACGCCATTTTCAATATCCTGAATATAATAAGGGTACATATACTGGTCGAAACGTCCCAGTGTATTATGATAATTTCCCGACTCCCAGATAGAGAAATGAAGTATTCTCAATAGCTGGAGAGCTTCCCGGAAACTTTGGGCTCCTCTTGTCCGGATAGCGGACAAGGTTTCCGCAATTTCTGTTTCACCTACTGATAAGGCATAGTTTGCATACCGTTCTATAAACGACTGCAAAGAGATGATACAGTTATAAGTAGCGTTCAGAAATTCTGTCTGTGTATCGGTTAAGGAGTCATCTTTCAGGCGATCCTGTATCTCCTGCTTACGGGCTTCCAGACCATGACGAATCGTATAGGCATAATCGGGAGAAATATTACATACGGTTCCCCGCTCATGGATATAATAATTCTGTTTGATCGCATCCCACTCTGCCGGAGTATATATATCCGGTATTTCCGTAATAGTACGTGTAAAGACGATTCTTTCGCCTTCCAGAATAACCGGTTCTTCCTTTGCCAACAATTCCGACAAGCATTCGGAAGCCCTGATTACCGGAGATAGATTCTCCTTTTCAAAACGAACACACAGGTCGTTTATACCCAATTCCTGCGGAGTCCTCCGATATTGGTGATGCCTTTTATCCAGAAGATATTCACGCAGTTTACTAATTCTATCATTCATAATATCAATGTTTTAATATTGTTTTCTTCAAATATGTTATAAATACGCGGGGATATCTCCGGATTGAATGGCGGTTCATATACCTTGCCTATCATCGGATATTTGGCTCCCGCTATTTTGTTATAGCGAAGCAACTCTATCCTGACTAATGAATCCACCCCTTTTATGACATCCAATATAGCCCGCATGTTCTCCTCCGTATCGTTCACTCCAGGGATCAGTGGAACCCGGATGATAAACTTATTACCGGATAAGCATAAAGTTTTCAGATTTTCCTGTATCAACCGGTTATCGACACCTGTATATTTTTTATGTTGTACAGGATCCATATGTTTTATATCGAACAAAACCAGATCCAATAAAGGCAATACCTCTCTAAAAAGGGAAGCCGGAGCATATCCACTGGTTTCAATCGCAGTGTGGATATCCGGTTTTATCCTGCGTAACAGTTTCAGGACGAAATCACCCTGAAACAAAGGTTCTCCTCCGGTCAGGGTTACACCTCCATTATTCAGTTTATAAATCTCTTTGTTCTTTAATATAAGATCTGCCAATTCGTCTACCGTCATTTTGTAACCGCATAATACCCGCTCTCCTTTTTTATCCATATACTGAGGTTGGGGAGAAATTCCTTCCGGGTTATGACACCACGCACAACGCAAAGGACATCCTTTCAGGAACAGGGTAGTCCGAATGCCGGGACCGTCGTTTACTGCAAATTCCTCAATACTGAAAATTGTACCTTGTTGCATAATACTATCTTCTTACAAAGAATATTCCGTCATTTATTATATTTCAGAACCGTATATGAGTAAGCAGGGAAAGTGTATTTCATATTTCCGGCTGCTTTCAGATTCTTTCTCATTGGTACGATATTTTCCGGCTGCTCCGGTGTATTACGGTCTTTCAGATCACCGGAAAGGGTGATTACTTCGATATTTTCTATCTTGGACAAGCCTTTTATTTTCAGCTCGGCTTCAATAGCTTGCCCCGTGATATTTGCAATGTGTACGACCATTTGCCTGCCATCTTCATCTTTTGTTGCCGTAATATCCAAAGAGGCTGTAGTTTCAGTCTTTACAAGCAAAGGCAAATGATTTTCTGAAGCCATTTGTTGTGCATAATAGGGAGGCATCCCCCATACCTGGGTAGGCGTAAAGAAAACCTGTCCCTGATCCCATCCGTTATCATTCTGTAAATAAGGTTGTAATGCATTGGCAGCACAAGAAGTAAAAACAAAATCACCATGCCTGCGAACAGCATTTTGAAGAGTAACATGCCCTAAAGCCCGTTGCATAGAATGAAGATTTCCATTTTCTTCAAAAATAGCACATTTCATCCGGGTGTCGGGATCCCATTTCAGAAAGAGCTGCTGCATCTTTTCCAGTTCTTTGTCTACATTTACACCAGCATCGGGATCATCTGCCCAGGGGTGATAATCCCAGTAAGGAGACTTTCCGTTGAGTGCGCGGAATACCATTTCCATGTTGGGAGAATCAGGACGCCACCAAGCAGAGTTGATCACTTCCACAGACTTATCTTTACTTTTAATAGCATCGTACAACACATTAAAACGATCAATATAATGTCTGTAACCATCCGCATCATCTGCATGAATTACTTCTTCATTCCCTATCTCTATATATTTGACTCCATAAGGTTCCGGATGACCGTTATCTGCACGTTTTTTACCCCATACAGAAGAGACAGAACCATTCAGGTATTCTACCATATCGGCTATATCTTCCGGTGTTTCTTCGATATTGATAGCGAAAGCAGCTTCAAAACCGGCGGCTTCACAGAACTTCAGGAACTCTTCTATACCAAAGCCGTTAGTTGAATAGGGATTCCAGTGCCCTTTATAAGGAGGCCTTTTGTCGGGATCACCTATCATTTTTTTGAAACGGTATTCGGGAGCATTCACCATTGTACCGCCATACCGTAAAAAGGTCAGCCCTTGTTTTTGCATGGCTTGTCCGATATCGTTACGGAAAGGCAACCAGCGAAATTGCTTGTCACCCGTACTCATAAGTACCACCTGGTCGACCCAAATCTTGCCCGGACGATCAATATAAACAGCTAGGCGGGAATTCGGATCCGTATTGTTTGACAGCAGGCTAAACGGATATTTCTCCCAATTATCAGAGAGCATATTTATTGTTTGGGTAGCATATTCTCGGGTACCGTCTGCACTCTGTAAAGCGACAGTCACATTACCTTTATACTCTTCACCTTTCAGATACAAACGTCCCTGAAACATCTGTCCCTTTTCTACGGATATTCCCCATCGGTTCAGGCTCTTGTTGGCTATCCCGGCAATACCGTTACCATCTTCCTTCCAGATAACCTGAGAGTATTTTCCATTGTAAGCCTCTTTATCGTCATGGAGATATGTAACTTTTACATCACCTGTCTGTATCGCATCCCAATGTGCACTGACTGCCAGCCCTTTCTTTCCGATATAAGAAATCAGTTCCTTCTTTCCCTCCTGCTCAATTGTCAGATTTCGAAACTCTACCTGTGAGTTCCAGGTTCTCAGAGCCACTTTTCCCTGAAGGATCGGCGACTCTTTATCTTCATATACAAATAAACTCTTATCATTCAGAAAAATCTCGAACTGCCCTCCGTCCATTCTGACTTTCATCTTATTCCATTCCTGCGGGGAGCAATCGACAGCGACTTCTTTCAGCGGTTGCCAGTTTTTACGGTGTTTGCCGAATATTACTTTTTTACCGTCTGCCGCCAAGCTTATTTCATAGCCATCAAAATTATCAGCACCATTTCCCGGATCATTTACACATAATAATAAACCGGCATTATGTGCAGTATTCCCATTCATACGAAGTTCTACCTCCACAATGCCTTTGCCCATAACTGTCGGTTCATACACTAACTTTGCGCCCGGATAAGCATTTATTGCTACTCCATCTTTCAGAGGAATCCAAAAACCTTCATATACAGTAAAATGGTCGAATGCAAAACCTCTGACCGGCTCTTCAAAGCTCTCACCAAATATCTTCTGATCGTAAAGTCCCCCGTAAATCTCATGATTCACATCTTCAATACAGGCGCCATAAAGATATGGGGGTACCCTATTCAGCACTTTCGAAGCATCTATATTAATCCGGCTTTGTTGTGCTCCAACATCTCCGTGAATAAGCATCAACAAGCTTCCGCTCAAAAAAATGCACTTTTTTAATCTATTAGTTTTCATAATATGATATGTTTTGTTATGGTACTAGATCTCGGCAACAAATATATGCATAATATACACAACTGGTACGAACTGGTTTGATTTTTTTAAATCATGTTTAATAACATAGACCAGATCGTACCAGCTTGATTCTTTAGAGGTATCTTTGCGCATCTAAAACAATAAGAATGAAAGTAAACGAATCAAAATACAAACTGGTAGTAAATCACGTAATAGATGGTATAAATAATAGTACCTATAAAAAAGGCGACTGGATTCCCTCAATCAATGAATTCAGAAAGAATTACAACTTATCAAGAGATACGGTATTCGCCGGGTTAAGCGAACTAAAATCGAAAGGTATCATCGATTCAAACCCTGGTATCGGCTATTATGTAACCAGTACCCGCATTTCACATTCCCTGAATATTTTTCTGTTGTTTAACGAGTTCAATGAATTTAAGGAAGATATCTATAATTCATTTATGGAATCGATCGGCAAAACCGCAACTGTAGATATTTATTTCCATAATTACAACCGGAAAGTGTTTGAGACACTGATCAACGAAGCTAATAACAAGTATACCACTTATATTATAATGTCCGGTAAATTTGCAGGTATAGACCCTTTATTACAATGTCTGTCCGGTGATGTATATCTGCTGGATCATTTCCATCCCGAACTGATCGGTAAATACTCGTCCGTATTCCAGAATTTTGAAAAAGACACATACGAAGCTCTGGTATTCGGATTACCATACATCCGAAAATACCAGCATATCATCATGGTTCAAAAAGAGGAGAAAGAACCTGTCGAACGATATAACGGTTTATGTGCTTTCTGCAAAGACTATAGATATACACACGATTATATCTCTTCAGTAAAAGACAGGGAAATCAAACAAGGAGAGATTTATATGATCGTAAACGACCGGGATCTGGTAGATCTGCTAAAGCAAGCCGAGAGACAGGACTTTATACCCGGCCAAGATTTCGGCATCATCTCCTACAACGACACTCCGCTTAAAGAGATACTGGCAGGTGGTATCACAACTTTATCCACTGATTTTAAACTGATGGGACAAACAATGGCTACGTTAATTAAAAAGAAAACGATCGAAACGATAGAGAATCCCTGGAGATTGAATGTCAGAAAATCGTTATAAAATTCATTCACGCATAGAGGTTCAGCAACATCTCCAATCCTGAGAGGAGGGCTTACCTTCTGTTTTGCAGATACAGCCAGAAATACTTCGACATTAAAGACATATATACTTCCGGAAGTATATATGTCTTTATGAACACTCATTAATTAAAAGATATTACCCAAATTAAAAACTATTCCGAAAAAGTAAACGTCTGTTTTTTTATTCATATCCCATCCACAATACCTCTCTAATTGGTACTTCCTGTTACATTTTTTTAGCAAAAACATACAATTCCTCCAAAATAAAAGATACATTTGCAAACTAATTTCATGAAACTAACACACTATAATACAAAAGAACATGATGTACTGGCAAAAAGACATTGAAACCATGAGCCGTGCAAACCTGGAGAAATTCCAGTTGGAGCGGTTGAAACAAACGATTAAACACGCAGAAAATTCTCCTTTCTACAATAAGGTTTTCAAGGAAAAAGGGATTACTCCCGACAGTATTCAATCTTTAGAAGATTTACAGAAACTTCCTTTTACTACAAAAGACGACCTTCGTAATAATTACCCGTTCGGAATGGCGGCCATACCTATCAAAGATTGCGTACGCATCCATTCTTCCAGTGGAACCACCGGCAATCCGACCGTAGTATTACACTCTGCAAAAGACCTAGACCAGTGGGCGAACCAAGTAGCTCGTTGTATGTATATGGTAGGGATACGCGATACAGATGTTTTCCAGAATACCTCCGGTTATGGAATGTTTACCGGCGGGCTCGGCTTCCAATACGGAGCGGAGAAATTAGGAGCGCTAACTGTCCCCGCAGCTGCAGGAAATACCAAACGGCAGATTAAGTTTATCACAGATTTCGGTACCACCTGCCTGCATATTATTCCCAGCTATGCAACACGTCTGGCTGAAGTGATGTATGAGATGGGAATGGACCCGCGAAAAGACACTAAACTGCATACTGTCTGCATCGGTGCCGAACCTCATTCGGAAGAACAACGCCGTCGCATCGAGCAACTTTTGGGTGTAAAAGCATACAACTGCTTCGGAATGTCGGAAATGAACGGACCGGGTGTGGCTTTCGAATGCACCGAACAAAACGGACTTCATATCTGGGAAGACAATGTAATTGTGGAAATCATAGACCCGAAAACGCTTCTGCCTGTCAAGGAAGGCGAAGTGGGCGAACTGGTTCTTACCACGATCAACCGCGAAGCAATGCCACTTATTCGTTATCGTACCCGCGACCTGACATGTATATTGCCGGGCGAATGCCCTTGCGGACGTACCCATAAGCGCCTGGCTCGTTTCAAAGGACGTAGCGACGATATGATTATCCTGAAAGGGGTTAACCTCTTCCCTATCCAGATTGAAAAGATACTGATGCAGTTCAAGGAACTGGGTAGCAACTACCTGATTACCCTCGAAACAATCGGAAACAGCGATGAAATGCTTATCGAAGTGGAACTGAGCGATTTGTTTACAGATGATTACTCTGTACTTCAACGCCTGGCAAAAGATATCACCCGCCAGCTGAAAGATGAGTTGCTGCTCACCCCACGCCTGAAACTGGTTGCCAAAGGTTCCCTGCCCACTCAGGACGGAAAAGCAGTCCGTGTAAAAGACTTGCGTAAGCTCTCATAAGTAATAAATTATTAAACCTATAAAATAAGCAGCTATGACAGTAAATCAGATTTCTATTTTCCTGGAAAACAAATATGGAAAACTTAGCGAGATTTTGGCTTTGCTTGCAGATGCAAACATACGTATAGTAGCAGCTACAATTGCAGACACTTCGGAATACGGTATCCTGCGTATCATTGTTAGCGACCCGCAAAAAGCATATAAAATACTGAAAAGTAATAACGTAAGTGCAAACCTGACGGATGTGCTTGCTATCTCGACCAATTCTTGTGCCGGTAGCTTTGCAGAGACCCTGTCTTACTTCACAAAAGCCGGTATCAGCATTGAATATATGTATTGTTTCTCCGTAAACGGAAAAGCAGTCCTTATTCTCCGTACCAACAACCGGGAAGCAGCGCGGGAGGTAATCCGCCGCCAGAACCTGGAATATATTTGCGAAAGCGATTTAATTAAATTATAACACACATACAAATGTTCGGAATAGAAGATCCCGGAATCTGGCTTGCTTATTTGTTAGCCTTCATTTGCCTGCTATATTCCATATGGTTCGGTATCACCCATTGGAATAAAGACGACGAAGACAGTACAAACTTGAAAAAGCCCAAAGAATGAGCACACTTACATTAGGAGTTATCGTAATTATCTACATGTTTGTCCTGGCATGGCTGGGATATCTCGGTTACAAACAGACCAAAAATGCCAGCGACTACCTGCTGGGAGGAAGAAAAGTCAACCCCATCATTATGGCACTGTCCTATGGGGCAACCTTTATCTCCGCTTCGGCAATTGTCGGATTCGGCGGAGTAGCCGCCACCTTCGGTATGGGCATACAATGGCTCTGCCTGTTGAACATGTTTATGGGGGTAGTCGTTGCATTTATCCTATTCGGGCGCAGAACCCGGAAAATAGGGGAAAAATACAATGCACGTACCTTTCCCCAGTTATTAGGGTTACATTATAAATCACGCCCGATACAAATATTCATCGCAACCGTTATTTTTATCGGCATGCCACTTTATGCGGCAGTCGTAATGAAAGGCGGTGCGGTATTTATCGAGCAGATGTTTAATGTAGACTATCATTTTGCGCTACTTATCTTTACAATGATTGTTGCCGCCTATGTCATTACGGGAGGTATCAAAGGGGTACTTTATACGGATGCTTTACAAGCAGTTATCATGTTTGCCTGCATGTTGTTCCTGCTCTTCTGGTTCTTCCGTATAATGAACATGGGCTTTATCGAAGCAAACCAAAAGCTTACGGAAATCGCCCCTCTTGTACCGGAACGTTTCGAAGAACTGGGACACCAGGGATGGACGGCAATGCCGGTTACCGGTTCTCCTCAATGGTACACATTGGTCAGCTCCCTGATATTGGGTGTAGGTATCGGTTGTTTGGCCCAGCCACAGTTAGTGGTACGTTTCATGATGGTGGAAAGCTCCAAGCAATTAAACCGTGGCGTATTAATCGGATGCGTCTTCCTGATTGTAACGGTAGGTGCCATTTACCACGTAGGCGCATTATCCAACCTGTTCTTCCTGAAAACGGAAGGTGTCGTAGCCTCCGAAGCGGTCAAGGATATGGACAAAATCATCCCGCTGTTTATCAATCGTGCTATGCCGGAATGGTTCGGAGCCGTATTCATGTTATGTATCCTCTCGGCAAGTATGTCTACCCTGAGTGCACAATTCCATACAATGGGAGCTTCTTTCGGAGCCGACATATTCCCGAAACTGGGACGCAATAAGAATCCGAATTCAACAATGGGTGTACGTATCGGCGTTTTATGTTCCATTCTGATAAGCTATATCATATGTTATACACTAAGTGCCGGTATTATTGCCCGCGGTACGGCATTATTTATGGGAATTTGCGCAGCAACTTTCCTACCCGGTTACTTCTGTTCTCTGTTTTGGAAGAAAACAACCAAACAGGGAGCATTGGCAAGCCTGTGGGTAGGTGCACTGGCAAGTTTGTTTGCCATGCTGTTCCTGCACAAAGCGGAAGCCGGAGCTGTTGGATTATGTAATACCTTGTTTGGGAAAACAGTGCTGATCGATGTATACCCTTGGTATGCCATCGACCCGATCCTGTTTGCCCTGCCTTTATCGGCTTTAAGTATTTATGTTATCAGCCTGATGACATGGAAAAAAGATTGATTCAGGCATAGAAATATACCAATTTAACTATTCTTGTTTGTAAGAATAGACTTTTTAACGGCAAATCTATTGACAATATGATATTTAACCTCTATATTTGCACCGTGGTTTTTTCATAATAGTATTAGATTTAAGGTTAACAAAGTTGGTTAGGGGTTGTCGTGAGACAGCCTTTAATTTTTTATATACCTTACTCCCCCGCCCTCTTTGCATAGAAACTTTGCAACTTCTCTTTATTTACCAACACAATATCTCCGTTTTTGACTTTACGTTTCTTTAGAGGATAACCTTCTGGTGTAAAAATCGCTTCTGATTCGATCATTTGGTTTAACAGGTTTGCAGACAGCCCTAAACAAAGCCTAACAACCGATGATAACTTCAGTCCAAACTCGAAACGGGTTTGAATTTTGAATGCTACAAGTGCATCTTCTGCATTCAGGATGTCATTAATCGAAATACCATCATGCTGTATCTCATACTCTACGCTATCATAATCCGGTTCAACGTTGTTTTTCCGTCCTATTTCAGAAGAAAAAGCATACTCCCGGGAAAGGTCTTCATCATTTTCCGAAAACTTCAAGAACAACTCTTTTTTAATCAGCTCGGGTTTCGTACGAGATAAAATCGTCAAGTTGTATGTACTGTCACATTCCACACATCTATAAATCAGCCATACATCAATGTTCCTTTTTTGTGCATTCATTCTGAATTTGTTGCTACAATAGAATCTCTTGCTACTACAGTGATTACATTTTCTTTTTAAGGCAGGAGTATTTTTTACTTTTATCTCCCATATATATTCAGTTCTCATTATATATACTGTGTTTAATATTTTTAGAAAGGTTTTATTCGGATTCACAGCATTACAACTTATGACAAACGATAAAGTCGCCACAAACAACAATAGCAAATGCCTACGCCCTAAAAAAGGCAATACTGTGAATAAAAAATTGAAATAAGAAACCGGTTCAAGCAGGACTACCCGAACGAAAGAATCATTAGCCTGTAGTTAATGAGGCTAATATTAAACCAGTATAAATTTAAGAATGGCTCCCAAAACGTGAATATTTAGAATTTCCGGGCAAAGATAATTCTTTAAAAACAAAATGTTTGGTGCAAATTGCAAAAAACTACATTTGTAATAAAATGAACTTTGTTGTTCTATCAGTTCATCAGGAATATTTTACTATATATCTCAAACACCTGAAACCTAAAACAACTAACAACTGTCCCTTGTCAACTGCCAACTAAATTCATATCTTTGCCCTAAACTTATTCTCAAATGATTATCCGGCTTATATTCTTATTCTTACTAACTTTGTGCAGTTGTAGCAGTTCCCATAAAGAAGGGGAACAGATACGCGTTTCCATCCTTCGCGGGCCATCGGCCATTGCATTTGCCGGATGGATGGAAAATCCTCCGGTGATAAACGGTAAACCGCTCGATATACAGGTAATAGATGCGCCGGACAAGATACAGGCTTTGCTTGTAAAAGGGGAAACGGATATTGCAGCCCTTCCCATGATTAGTGCAGCCAACCTTTACAACAGAGGCATATCCTTCCACCTGCTGGGATGTCCGGTATGGGGTACGCTTTATATGGCAGGACGGCAAACTTATGAGGAAAAGAAAGCCCCGAAACCGGATTTATATCTGTTCGGCGCAGGAACGACACCGGATATACTTACCCGGTATTACCTGCAACAAAACCGGTTGGATTATAAGCTAAACTACACATTTTCTTCTGCCCCCGAAATCCTGCAAGGCTTGCTTGCCGGAAAAATAGAAACAGCCGTTTTAGGAGAACCGTTCCTCAGCATGGCACTCAGAAAAGACAGTACATTACGGATATTAGCCGATTTAAATAATCAGGGAGGCGCTTCACCGGGATTCCCGCAGACAGCCATTGTCTGTTCCCCCGCTTTGGCAGACAAAAGCAGTACAATAGACAGCCTGTTGCAAGTTTCCTGCCGCTTTGCCACGGAACACCCGGAAGAAGCCATCCGCATATTGGAAAAACAAGGCATATTCAAACCGGGCATGCTTACCCCCGAAGGCATCGAACGTTGCCGTATCCATTACCAATCAGCGTCGGAAGCAAAAGGCAGCATTGCCGCTTTCCTGCAACTGATAGAGAGTTATGAACCTAAAGCCCTGAATGGAAAACTTCCGGACGGACGTTTTTATAACTAAGCAAACAATGAAAAAAAGCCTGCTAACATTACTATCCATCGGGATACTACTACTGCTCTGGCAACTATTCGCCCTGACGGTGGATTTGCCGGAACTGGTTCCGTCTATCCCGAAATTAGCGGGAACACTTGCCGGATTATTTACCTCCGCAACGTTCTACCAGTCGGTTGCTGCAACCGTCGCGCGTGGAATCGGCGGTATGCTGATATCACTGGCAGCGGCTATCTGCATGGCTTATTTGTTCAGCAGGAAAGAATGGCTCTATGAACTTTTCCGCCCGATGCTGGCAATCATGCGCTCCATCCCGGTTATCTCCTTTATCTTATTGGCCTTGATTTTCCTTAATCCGGAAAATATCCCCCTTATCATCGCTTTCCTGACCATGTTCCCGCTACTGACGGAAAACCTGACCAAGGGTATCCGCAACCAACGGAAAGAATACATAATAATGGCCCGTACTTTCCAAATCGGCCGATGGAACCGGATTACACAAATCATTTACCCCCAATTGAAACCGTTCCTGTACAGCGGACTTGCTTCGGCAGCAGGATTCGGTTGGCGCGCCATCATTATGGGAGAAGTATTAGCGCAATGCAACCTCGGTATCGGGGGAGAAATGAAACGGGCACAGACCTTTATAGCCGTCCCCGAACTGATGGCATGGACCATCGTCGCTATCCTCGTCAGCTTCCTGTTCGACAAAGGGATTGCCCGCCTCGGACAAATGCCCGTAGGCATCTCTTATACCTCCAAAGAAAAAGAGATGCCCCCGCCTATGCCTGTCGGCGATATCCGCATAAAAGACCTCTCCTTCCAATACGGGGACAAGCCGATCCTCTCCCATTTCAATTATCAATTCAAGCAAAGACATATATACGGCATTACGGCTCCTTCCGGTACAGGCAAAACTACTTTGCTGCAACTGATAGGCCATATCCTGCATCCCCTCCAGGGAAAGATTGAAATGAATGATTGCGGCGGTATTGCCACCGTATTCCAGGAACCGGAGTTGCTGAACCATTTAACGGTAGCCGAAAATATCGCTTTGCCACTGGCGGCAGTTACCGGCAAAGAGAAAGCGCTTGCACTGGCAGCCGGCATACTGGAAAAAATGGAAATGGAGACGTATGGGGAACGTTTTCCCGGAGAGCTCAGCTTCGGACAACAGCAACGGGTAGCGATGGCACGCGCCTTAATCTATCCCTCCTCTCTATTATTGATGGACGAGCCCTTCAAAGGTATCGACGAAGCCCTTTGCCGCCGGATTATCGGGCGTATCCGCCAACGGCAATCCGAAAACGGGCAGACTGTTTTATTTACGTCCCATAATCCGGAAGAACTTCAACTGCTGGCAGACGAAACAGTCCGCCTGAAAACAGATTAAACCGTTTTCATCGGATTACAAGGGATACGAAACCAGAATGTAGAACCTTTGCCCGGCTCCGAATCCACGCCTATCTCCCCGCGCAACATCGTTATAATGGTCTTGCAGATGGAAAGTCCCAGCCCCGTTCCCTGCTTAAAGTTATTCAACTTGACAAACCGGTCGAATATGGCAGCTTGTTTATCCTTCTCTATGCCGCACCCCGAATCCGAGACATAAACATAAATGCCATTATCCATGACTTTATAACCAAAACGGATAGAACCGTTCGACGTAAATTTAATAGCATTGGAAAGGAAATTCACCAATACCTGCGTGAACCGGGTCTTTTCCGAAACAATGGTATAATTATTTCCATCGTTCTCGAATATAACGTTTACACCACTGTCTACACGAAGAGCGAAAGCTTGTTGCTGGGTCTGGAAAACATCATTCAAGCGGAATGCCGTATACAGAAATTCCAGCTTGCCGGATTCTATCTTGGATATATCGAGGATATCCCCTATTAATTGCAACAAAAACTCATTGCTTGACTGGATAATATTCAGGTATTCCTGTTTCTCATCTTCCGTTTCGGCCTGTGCCAAAAGAGTGGAGAAACCTACAATCGCATTTAACGGTGTCCGGATTTCATGACTCATATTCGCAATAAAAGAAGATTTCATCCGGTCGCTCTCTTCTGCAATACGTTTGGCACGAATATCTTCCTCATGACGTTTATCCGTCGTAATATCACGCAAAATACCGATGGCCTTTGCCGGTTTGCCATTAGAATCATATTCCAGGACTTCTCCTATTTTTTCTAACCAAACATATTCATCGGAAAAATAACGGCAGAGGAAACTTAAACGGACCGTCTCCACCTCTCCCCGGGCAAATGCGCTGGTTATATCCCTGTACATCTGTTGATGGCTCGGATGTATCTTTTCCGTAAAGCTTTCATGTGTAATAAATGTATTAACTAATTCCCCGTCTTTCACAAAAGAAAGTTCCGCTGTTTCATCGACCACATTCCATATCCATGGATAGATTTTCCCCGCCTGGCACGACATGGTTAAACGCTTATTGTTTTCCTGCTGCTGTTCTTCATACAGTCTTTGTTGGGTAATATCCCATGAAATGCCCAGCAAATAAGGAGCTTTTCCTTCACGGGGAACCAGAATTTTCATCGTATCCATATAACGGATTATTCCTTTCGGATCGACCATCTGCTCCACAAAACGCTGCATTTCTCCGGACTTGACAACTTTTTCATCCATGTCGCGAAATGCCTGCGCTGCAACCGGATCCAGAAACAAATCGAAATCAGTTTTTCCCACTATCTCATCATGATACCTTCCATAAAGGAGTTTCATCATCGGACTTGAATAGACATACCGGAAATCGTTTCCGCTATCCTTTACAAAAAGATACAAAGGGATAGATTCTACTATATTTTCCAAAAGCCCAGACAAATCTTTGTAATCTCGTTCCAAAGATTGTTCTGCAGAGTGTTTATTTGCCATGATATTTATATGTTATCGCCACAAAAGTCTTTAAAATAAATGAAAGAAACAAATATTTTAATCCAAAGAAATCAGCCTGGAAAACTAAATAAAAAGCCAAACGATTATCTTTGTACCTCAAATTGAAAAATATAGATATGGCAACATCATTCCATACACTGGTTTCACAAGTATTAAATATTCCTGCGGGACAAGTGGAAAAAACGATCGGTCTGCTGAACGAAGGGGCGACCATCCCTTTTATTAGCCGTTATAGAAAAGAAGTAACAGGAGGCCTGGACGAAGTCCAGATAGGAAACATTAAAGACCAACTGGACAAATTTACCGAACTGAAAAAGCGTAAGGAAACGATCCTTTCCTCCATAGAAGAACAGGGAAAACTATCCCCTGAACTGAAAAAACGTATCGAAGCATCATGGGACAGCACGGAAATAGAAGACCTCTATCTCCCCTATAAGCCCAAACGGGTTACCAAGGCGGAAATTGCCCGGAAGAAAGGGCTCGAACCGCTTGCCAAGGTGGTAATGATGCAGAACGAGCCGAACCTGATGGCACGTGCTAAAGCCTTTATCCAAGGTGAAGTAAAGAGCATGGAAGAAGCATTGCAGGGCGCCCGCGACATCATTGCCGAATGGGTAAACGAAAATGAGGAAGCTCGTAATATCGTCCGCAATTCTTTCTCGCATACCGCCATTATTACAGCTAAAATCATCAAAGGCAAGGAAGAAGAAGGCGCCAAATACAGGGATTATTTCGACTTCAGCGAACCTCTGAAACGCATCTCGTCCCACCGCCTGCTGGCACTTCGCCGTGGAGAGGCGGAAGGTATACTACGCGTCAGCATTTCGCCGGATGCGGACACCTGTATGGACCGATTGAAACGCCGTTTTGTCCGCAACCGGAACGAAGCCTCCGAACAGGTTTCCGATGCTGTAGACGACTCCTTCAAACGCCTGTTGAAGCCTTCCATCGAAACAGAATTTTCCAACCTGAGCAAAACGAAAGCGGATGAAGAAGCCATCCGTGTCTTTGCCGGCAACCTCCGCCAACTCCTGATGGCTCCCCCTTTGGGGCAAAAACGGGTATTGGGGGTAGACTCGGGCTACCGCACAGGTTGTAAACTGGTTTGTCTGGATGCACAAGGGGCTTTGCTGCATAATGAAACCGTCTATCCGCATCCGCCGCAGAACGAGAAAAGCAAATCCGCTGCCAAAGTATCGCAACTGGTATCCACCTATGCCATCGAAGCGATTGCTATCGGCAACGGTACAGCGAGCCGCGAAACGGAAGAATTTATTACAAACATACGTTACGACCGGAAAGTGCAGGTTTTCGTAGTCAGCGAAAACGGCGCATCCATCTATTCCGCCTCCAAGGTTGCAAGGGATGAATTTCCGGAATACGACGTCACGGTAAGAGGTGCGGTAAGCATCGGACGCCGCCTGATGGACCCGCTTGCCGAACTGGTGAAGATTGACCCCAAAAGTATTGGCGTAGGGCAATACCAACACGATGTAGACCAGTCCGCATTGAAAAAGAGCCTCGACCAGACGGTGGAAAGCTGCGTGAACCTGGTCGGAGTAAATGTAAATACGGCAAGCAAGAACCTGCTGACCTATATCTCCGGCTTAGGTCCTGCCCTGGCTCAGAATATCGTGGATTACCGTACCGAACACGGCCCTTTCCAGTCGCGCCGGGAATTACTGAAAGTTTCCCGTATGGGAGAAAAGGCCTTCGAACAGAGTGCAGGGTTCCTCCGCATACAGGCCGGCAAGAATCCGCTGGACAACTCTGCCGTCCATCCCGAAAGCTACCCGATTGTCGAAAAGATGGCGAAAGATTTGAATTGTACGGTTTCCGATTTGATAGCAAACAAGGAGCTAAAGAAGAAACTGGATTTGAAGAAATACATTACCGATACAACGGGAATACCTACCTTACTGGACATTATGGAAGAACTGGACAAACCGGGACGGGACCCGCGCCAGGCGATCCAGGTATTTTCTTTCGACCCGACAGTGAAAACCATCGGGGATTTGAAAGAAGGACAAGTCCTGCCGGGTATAGTGACGAACATTACCAATTTCGGTTGTTTTGTCGATGTGGGCATTAAAGAAAACGGGCTGGTTCATATTTCCGAGCTTGCCGACCGCTTTGTCAGCGACCCTACGGAAATCGTATCTATCCACCAGCATGTAAAGGTAAAAGTTCTGAGTGTGGACCTTGCTCGCAAGCGGGTACAACTCACAATGAAAGGTATATAAAAATGAAGATTAACAAGACGAATGTGGCACGCCTGTTGGATAAAGCAAAGGTTGCTTACCAACTGGTACCCTACAAAGTAGATGAAAACGACTTGAGCGCCACGCATGTTGCCGAACAGTTAGGCGAGGATGTGGCACAGGTTTTCAAAACATTGATTTTGCATGGCGACAAAAGTGGATATTTTGTCTGTGTCATTCCCGGAGCGGAAGAGGTAAACCTGAAAAAGGCGGCAAAAGTTTCAGGAAACAAAAGCTGTGAAATGATTCCGGTAAAAGAACTGCTGCCTCTGACCGGTTACATCCGGGGTGGCTGCTCTCCTATCGGGATGAAGAAGCATTTCCCGACATATATCCATCCTACAGCCGAAACATTCGACAAAATCTACGTCAGCGCCGGGCAACGGGGACTGCAAATACAAATTGCGCCTGCCGACTTGATACGGGAAGCGCGTGCGACCGTTGCAGAACTGACTGGCGAGTAGATGTTAAAAAATATTAGTAGCGGTAGTAATTTGAAAAAGAAGCAAAGGAAAAAAACTCCCCGGATAACGGCTATATTAGCAAACCGTTATCCGAGGAGTTGTATTATCTAATCTATTTAATTATCAGAAATTGCGGAAAGTATACGTCTTGTCTCCCGAAGTCAGGATAAGTCTTTTTGAAGTTACTTCGTCAATCGTAAAAACTCGCTTGGTAGAAGTCCAGTCTGTATACGGCAATAGGTTTTTATCCAGTATTTCCAACTCGATCTTGTTCTCTCCTATAACATCGTTAAAACCATCGGAAGCACGGCTTGCACCTGTATTCTCATTATATATCTGATACTGGAACAATCCATGCTGGAAATTATAATAGATCGTATCTACCTTTTCTACCGTACCGTTCGTATTAATCTCCTGCATCTGCCATTTACCATATAATTTATCACGCTCATCCTTGCTACAGGAGGAAACAAACAGGAGTGCACACACTGCTATAATCAAATTTCTAATCATATTCTTTATTCTTAAACAGGCGTCAAAGGAAAGAATTTATTTTGAATGTCGCAAATTAAAGCCTTCTAATCTTACCTCCGGCGCCTGTTCTCCGGTTATAGCATGCCCTTTGTACTAGGCAATTCGTATTTATAAATATCCCGTCGTATTGCCATCTTGATAGAACGGGCAAGAGCCTTAAAAATACCTTCTATCTTATGGTGCTCGTTCGTGCCTTCCGCTTTAATATTCAGGTTCATACGGGCGGCATCGCTCAGGCTCTTGAAGAAATGGAGAAACATCTCGGTCGGCATATCCCCTACTTTTTCCCGATGGAACTCGGCATCCCATACCAGCCAGGGACGTCCTCCGAAATCGAGGGCCACACTACAGAGGCAGTCGTCCATCGGCAAGGCATACCCGTAGCGTTCTATGCCGCGTTTGTCTCCCAGCGCTTTCAGCAAGGCTTCGCCAAAGGCAATCGCCGTATCTTCAATCGTATGGTGTTCGTCCACTTCCAAATCGCCTTTTACACGGATTGTAAGGTCTATGCCCGAATGCTTGCCTATCTGGTCGAGCATATGGTCGAAAAAGCCCAACCCGGTCGAGATTTCAGTTGTGCCATGCCCATCCAGGTTTACTTCCACATAGATATCCGTCTCTTTGGTAGTCCGTTGCACTACGACACGGCGTTCGCCCGCAAAAAGAAATTCGGTTACTTTGTCCCAATCCTCCGTAACCAGTACGGGAGAAAGTGCCGGATTTTCGGCTAAAAGCTGGCGGGCTTCGTCATCCATCGGACGCAGCCAGATAGCTTTCGCTCCCAAATTGGCAGCCAGTTGCATATCGGTCAGGCGGTCGCCGATTACATAGCTTCCCGCCAGGTCGTAAGTTCCGGAAAGGTATTTCCCTAACATACCCGTACGGGGTTTGCGGTTCGGGGAATTATCTTCCGGGAAAGAACGGTCTATCAGGATATCGTCGAATACAATCCCTTCGCCTTCCAATGCTTTCAACATCTTATTATGGGCCGGCCAGAAGGTTTCTTCCGGAAAAGAAGAGGTACCCAGGCCATCCTGGTTGGTTACCATGACAAACTCGAAATCCAACTGTTTGCGGATAAAATACAGGTTACGGAATACCTTCGGATAAAATTCCAGTTTTTCCAGGCTATCCAGTTGGTAATCGACAGGCGGCTCGATAACCAATGTACCGTCACGGTCTATAAATAACGCTCTTTTCATACCTTATATCGTTTCTAAAACAGCCAATAACGCTTGGTTCTCTTCCGGCGTACCGACGGTGATACGAAGGCATCCGTTGCAGAGCGTCACATTGGTACGGTTACGCACAATCACCCCTTTATTTACCAGCAGGTCGTAAATGCCGTTGGCATCCCCTACATCTACCAGAATAAAATTGGCGTCGGTAGGATACATCTTCTTCACGCAAGCCAATCCCGACAATACGGATTGCAGGCGCGCACGTTCGGAAAGGATGGCATCCAACTGCTCTTTCATCCGGTCTGCCTGGTTCAGGATGTCGAGCGCCTGTGCCTGCGTCAGCATATTCACATTGTAAGGGTATTTTATCTTATTCAGGATAAAGATAATTTCGGGGGAAGCAAATGCCATCCCCATACGGATACCGGCAGCACCCCATGCTTTCGATAAGGTCTGGAGCACAATCAGATTAGGGAACTGGTTCAGTTCGGAAAGGAAGGACGGTTCGGTCGAGAAATCGATATAGGCTTCGTCAATCACGACAATTCCCTGGAATGTATTCAGGATACGGTACAGCTTTTCACGCTCCAGGCTATTGCCGGTCGGGTTGTTCGGCGAACAGAGGTAAATTACTTTTGTCCGTTCGTCCACAGCCTGTAAAAGGCGGTCTGCATCCAGGTTAAAAGATTTGTCCAGTTCCACTTTGCAGAACTCCACATTATTCACTTCCGCAGCGACTTCGTACATACCGTAGGAAGGGGCGATGCTGACGATACGGTCTGCTCCCGGCTCACAAAAAGCACGGATAACGAGGTCTATCGGCTCATCACTTCCGTTCCCGAGGAAGATGGATTTAACAGCCACACCTTTCAGTTCGGCAATGCGCTCTTTCAGCTTCCACTGCATCGGGTCGGGATAGCGGTTGTAAGGGGTATTATAGGGGTTCTCGTTTGCATCCAGGAAAACGGAGGCGGAACCGTGGTATTCGTCTCTTGCCGACGAATAAGGCTTCATATTCCAAACATTCGGCCTTACTAATTCTTTTAAGTCTTTCATAATGTCTTCAATCTGATTGTTACTGCATTCCGGTGTGCTTCCAATTGCTCGTTTGCCGCCATAATGCGGATGGTATCACCTAACTGCCGGATACCGTCGGCGGTGATTTCCTGAAAGGTGATTTTCTTAATGAAACTATCCAGATTCACACCACTATAGGCTTTTGCATAGCCGTTGGTCGGCAGGGTGTGGTTCGTACCGGAAGCGTAATCGCCGGCACTTTCCGGGGTATACGGCCCCATAAAGACGCTGCCTGCATTTTCCACCTGTCCGGCTATCGCCGTGTAGTCCGTTGTCTGGATAATCAGGTGTTCAGGAGCGTACAGATTGGTGAAGTCTATCACTTCCTGACGGTCTTTCAGGACAATGATACGGCTGTGTTTCAATGCTTTTTCCGTAATCTCCTGACGGGGCAAGCGGGCTACCTGTTCCTGGATGGCAAGGATTACTTTGCCTACAATGCCTTCGGAGGCTGTAACCAGCATTGCCTGGCTGTCGGCTCCATGCTCGGCCTGCGACAAGAAGTCGGCTGCTATAAATTCAGGATTGGCGGATTCGTCGGCTATCACTTCCACTTCGGAAGGGCCTGCCGGCATATCGATTGCCACGTCTTTCAGACTGACCAATTGCTTGGCGGCTGTAACGTACTGGTTCCCGGGACCGAATATTTTATATACTTTCGGTACGGATTGCGTTCCGTAAGCCATTGCAGCAATGGCTTGTATCCCTCCTATCTTAAAGATTTTATTTACCCCTGCGGTTTCAGCGGCAAACAGGATAGCAGGGTGCACATTTCCGTTTTTATCGGGTGGCGTGCACAATACGATTTCCTTGCAACCGGCAATACATGCAGGTACAGCCAGCATCAATACGGTCGAGAACAAAGGGGCTGTTCCCCCCGGAATATACAGGCCTACCTTTTCGATAGCTACCGCTTTCTGCCAGCAGGTAACGCCTGCGGTTGTTTCCACCTTCTTTCCGGTAAAACGCTGGGAGGCATGGAATGTCTCTATATTATTTTTTGCGTTACGGATCGCCTCTTTCAGGTCTTCACTGACCAGGGCGCGTGCAGCTATAATCTCTTCTTCCGATACTTGAAGCGAACCGAAGGTTGCCGGATTTATCTTATCGAACTTTTCTTCATAACGCATAACGGCTGCATCCCCTTCCGTATGTACTTCATTGAGCACGGTGCGGACGGTATCGAACAGGGTGGTGACATCCAATGCCGGACGTTCAGCCAACGCTGCCCATTCTTCTCTTGACGGATATTTTATTACTTCCATATTTATTCAGTTGACAGTTGACAAGTGACAGTTGACAGTTAGGCTTCGCGCCCAGTTAACAGCCCGGCTGAAAGCCGGAATAACTGTCAACTGTCACTTGTCAACTGTCAATTATTTAGAGTATCATTTTTTCAATCGGGATAACCAGGATGCCTTCGGCTCCTAAGGATTTCAGTTTGCCGATGATTTCCCAAAAGTGTTTTTCTGCAATTACGGATTGGACGGAAACCCAGTTCTCGTCGGCAAGCGGGGTGATTGTGGGGCTTTTCATACCGGGAAGGACTTCTGTTATTTCTTTTACTTTGTCTTTCGGGGCATTCAGCAGGACGTATTTCTTTCCTTCTGCTTCCTGGATGGATTCGAAACGGAACAACAGTTCGTCCAGAATCGATTGTTTTTCTTCGGACAGATTGTTGTTGGCAATCAGCAAGGCTTCACTCTGCATGATGACTTCCACCTCTTTCAACTGGTTGCTCACCAGTGTGCTGCCGGAGCTTACAATATCGAAGATGGCGTCGGCAAGGCCTATACCCGGTGCTATCTCTACCGAACCGCTGATTACGTGCAGGTCTGCTTTCACTCCCTTTTCTTTCAGGTAGGATTTCAGGATTTCGGGATAAGAGGTTGCGATTGTCTTTCCTTCGAACCATTGTACACCCTGATAGTCTTCATCTTTAGGAATGGCGAGGGACAGGCGGCATTTACTGAAACCCAGACGTTTTACCAATTTGGCTTCCTGCCCTTTTTCCACATATTCGTTTTCTCCTACGATACCTATATCAGCTACGCCGTTGGCTACAGACTGAGGGATATCGTCATCACGCAGGAATAATACTTCAACGGGAAATCCTTTTGCTGAAAGGAGCAAAATACGTTTTCCCCTGTTTAGTTTTATACCGGCTTCTTCGAGAAGAAGCATTGTTTCATCATAAAGACGACCTTTTGATTGTACTGCAATTCGTAACATGCTATTATTTTTTTTAAATGTTGACAATTGATAATTGAGAGTTGACCGTTTGGAAATAAAAAAAGGCTCACCGCGAACGGTAAGCCTTCATTATATATCCTTGTGTATCCTACATACCCAACAGCCCACCGAACTAACGCCCGTTGCAATGATGATGGTGATGTAGTGTTATTCTTCTCATTTGTTTTATTATTACGCCGCAAAGTTACAATAATAATTGAATTAGCAAGTATTTCTATCAAAAGATTACAAAAAACCGCTATTTTTTTCTTAAGATGCTAATTTAAGGCCGATAATTCCCGTTACTATCAACAATGCGGAGAGTATACGATACAAGCCAGCCGAGTCATGGAAAAAGAAAATTCCAATCAGCAATGTTCCTACTGCCCCTATGCCTGTCCATACCACATATGCCGTACCAATCGGTATCGTTTTCTGCGCCAGAAACAGGAAATAGCCACTCAATCCCATCGATACGACGGCAATTGTCAGGTAAAGCAAACGATGACCAGTCGTATCGGCCATTTTCATCCCGATGGGCCAGCCTATTTCAAACAGACCGCCCAACAACAAATAAATCCATCCCATAAATTATTCTTTTAGTCTATATAAATGGTCGGCTTGTTGCCGTATTTTATTTGATAACATCACCGGATAATCCGGATTATTGGCAAAGAATGTATCCACCTCTTTCCGTGCCTCCGCCGAAGTATGACCAGATAATAAAGCTCTTACCCATGCTGTTGGGAAGAATATATCTCCGGTACGCTGAACCTCCTGCAATGCTTCCAGACCGGGGCGGATATAAGAAACGGCTTCTTTCTGCCACACTTTGCTGTTCACATTTGCCAAAGCAGCAGACGCCCACGGCTCAATCCGCCGGTTCTCTGCGACCAGCAAGGCATTAAACACACTGTCGCGCACCTCTTTCTGGGGTGAAACGGACGGGGATATAAATGCATATTCCTTCTTGCGATCCGGGTTTATAATGCGGGATTGTTGCACGGAAACAATTTCATCCGCTTGTTCCGGCAGGTACATCGCCAATTTATACGACAATCCGATATAGTCGCTTTCGCTCAAAGAACATTCGCCGGGCGCTTTTTGTTCTTTCCATATTTTATACAGGCGGCCAATTGCTTCGGGTGTCTCAGCCAGGGAGCGGTACATACGGAAGGCTTGCAGGCTTATTCCAGGAGAGCCTTTTTCCTGTACGATTTTCCATAAGGCTTCTTCCGGCTTTTTGGCATCTACCGGATACAAACGCTGGCAATTTCCGATATATCCTAATACGGAAGAGAAAAGCAACGGGTTTCTCTCCTCCGACAGGTATTCAAGCATGGCATCTATATACCACTCTGACGGGATAGTCCGGTTCAGTAAATTCTCGTAAAGCGTAATCAGTAAAGAACCGCAAAAGACATCATCCGGCGTATTCTGCAAGGGCAGCAACAAATCTTCCGCTTCCTGCGGGGTCAAACGGAAGAAACCGTAGGCTGTTCCGTCGGTATTCGGGATAAGCGTATATTTTTCTCCGGCAGGCAAGTCCAGTTTTCGGGTGACCACATCGGTCTTTCCGTCAAAAGAGACCGTAATCGTATCTACACGGCTATCCAAATAAAGCTGATACGTGATATCCTGCGGCCAGAGCAGACCACGTCCCCAACTGTCTTTTTGGGATACGATAAGGCTATCCCCTTTTATCTCCGCCCGTATATCCGGCATTCCTTTTTCATGTACCCAGACATGGCTCCATGCCTGCAAATCGTGGTCCGTATATGTATCCAGAATACCAATTAGGCCTTCCCAAGTGGCATTGCCATACGCATAGGTTTTCAGGTATTCCTGTATACCTTTACGATACGCGTCCTCTCCCATCATACGGATTAACATAGCCATTACGACCGGGGATTTGTCATAGATGATATTCCCGTATGCCAGACCGGCATTCCGCAGGTTATCCAAGTCCTGTTTGATAGGATTGGCTCCGGCCGTACGGTCTTCGGAATAGGAAGGCGGCAGGTAATCGAGCATAAAATTCAAACGGTGGTCGACTTCCGGATAAAGCGGCTCCACAACCTGCGATGCGTAATAGTTGGCAAAGACTTCTTTGGTCCAGACATCGTCGAACCATTCCATCGTAACATAATCGCCAAACCACATGTGGGCGGTTTCGTGCGCTATCAGAGCGCTACGTCCCAACCGCTCGTTCAAGGTCGGATTCTCATTCAGGAACATACGCCGGTCGTTATATAAAGTGGCTCCGGTATGTTCCATTCCGCCATATTGGAAACCCGGCAGGATGATAAAATCATATTTGGCAAAAGGATAAGGTATTCCCGTATATTCTTCCAGCCAACTGAGGGCATCGAATACTTCACCTGCAATTTCCGGGCATTGCGCCACTTTCTTCGGGTCGGTTTCCCGGTGATACAGGGAAATTTCCCTACCCTCACGATTATATGTCTCACGGGACAGTTCACCTGCTACGAAAGAGAACAGGTAAGTGCTGAGCGGTTCAGTCTCGCGGAAAGAGATTCGTTTACGTCCGGGAACGGAAACGGAATCGGTTTCCTGTATGGCCCCATTTGCTATAGCCTGCCATTTCTGAGGGACTTCGAGGGTAAGGCTGAACAGCGATTTCATATCCGGCTGGTCAAAACAGGGAAAAAGCGTACGGGCACGGTCGGGAACCAGCAAGGTATATAAAAACTCATCCCTACGGTTCAGCGACTGGTCGATTGCTGTAAAAGCGATTGAAACACGGTTCTCTCCCGGAGACACTTCTCCGGCATCTATTACGATATGTTCATCTTTAAACGTATAAGGCACTTCCTTTTCATTCAAAAGGACGGAAGATACCTGTCCCGGCTCTCCGCGGAAATCGATGATAACGGGTTGTTTTTCTTTGATAACAAGTGAAATCTCTGCCGTTCCAGTGATAGCTTCCCCGCGTTGTTCCGGTATAGAGAAAAACAGACGGTAGCGTACCTGCCCGAAATTGTCTTTCCTGTATTGTGCCAGTTCGCGGCTAACGCCAGCCTGTAGCAAGGCTGTTTCCGATTGAGGCGAGCCGCATGCCGTAAGCAAGCCGATGGCGACTGCTCCAAGGGTACAGCAAATAGTATGTTTCATTTGTTTTTTCATCTTTTATTCTCTTAAATATTCGGCTATCGACATGAAATTCCGTTCCAACAGATACATCTGGGATGCCATAAAAGCAAAAAATTCGCCCCAATGCTCGCGACGGTGGAAATCGGTTCCCCGTTTTTCCGTGTAAATACGGGCGACTTGTTTGCCTGTCTCCCGAACAAAGCAGATATCCCAGATTAAGCCTTCGGGAAAGTCATTCTCCAATGTTTCCTTATACCAAGTCAGGCGTTCGAACATTTCCAGGCGCTCTTCCTCCGACCGGTGGTTTACTTCGAGAATGACAAATGCACCTTCCCGGGTGGCATCAAATTTCAATTCTACTCCTCTTACTTTCGTATTATATAAGGTCCACACTTTTTTACGTCCTCGCAAATAAGGTTGGACTTCACAATATGCGGCGAAACCTTCCCAAAATTCTATTTTCAGGTTTTTCAGTTCGTCTTTACTATACATTATTCTGTTCTAATCTTTTTATTTGCAAAGATAGGAGTTTTGACGGTTATAGAGAATCTTTATTTTCTAATAACAAAGAGAAGCGGCACCTAATATTCCTGAATTTTCTATTGTTGAAAAACGGATTTGCAGATTTTTTATAGAGTTGGGATAAGCAAAATCTTTCAAGTTCTCATACATACCTTCCTCAAACAAGGCATGGGTAGCCGCCACAGAACCTCCAAACACAATCATTTCCGGGTCTATCGTCAGTACAACCATTTTGATTGCAGCAGCGACATGCTCCCCAAACTGGCGGTAGGCTTCCAACGCCAGGTCATCTTTCCGCATTGCCCGATCGTACATCTCCTTTCCGTCTATTCCCCAGATATTCATAAAGTAGGAGCCGCTACAATAATATTCGAGTATTTCATCTTTATAAGAAAGCATACCGAATTCGCCCGAGCCACAGTTTGCATCCAAGAGTAATTTCCCATGTTGGATAATTCCTCCCCCTAATCCGGTTCCGATAGTAAGTCCTACAAAGTTCTCATAATTGCGTCCTTCACCAAAGAATCGTTCGCCAAGGGCAAAACAGTTTGCATCATTATCCACATACACTGGTACATTAAATTGGCTTTCCAATAACTCTTTCAGGTGTACTTCTTTCCAGTGAGGAATATTTACCACATCATATACGATACCTTTTTTACGGTCTACCACACTGGGCACACCAATACCGATTCCTTTTACATCCTCATTCCATACTGCCCGGATTACTTCTACCAGAACCACCAGTGTATCCTCACATTTTTTTGCGTCTTTGGGAGTCGGACGGCTTGCCTGCTCAATTAAACGATTATCACTGATACGTCCGGCACGCATATTGGTACCACCTAAATCCACACCTATAAAAGAAGTTGTATTTTCCATGTCCTTCGATTGTTTATTTTTTCACAACTGTACTTTCGATCACTCGATTCTACAAATATACTCCGGATAAAATAAATAATCGATATTTCCATAAAAGATAATCTTCTGGATTACCGTTTATTATAAAATAAAAAACAGGATAGCCAATTGCTTCGCTATCCTGTTCCAAACGTTATAAAACCGATTTCTATTCTGTCTTTTTACAATTCTTCGGGCTTCTGGTAACTTTTACAGTTCCGGAATCAAACTCTTTTGCCGTTAAAGAGCCTCCCGAACCGATCCCGTAGCGGAAGGTTCCAAACTCGCCGAACTGGACACGTCGTCCGGCGGCAAGGTACCTGCTGATTAACAGATTCATACGGTCGCCCCCCCTTTTACCTGGCTACTCGGAATACCTGCCTCGATTATTTCCAACAGGATATCTTCAAAACGAACCAAATCCGAATATACCGGTTGTGCATACATCTTTTCAGGAACCTCTTTTTTGTCTTTTCCTAAATTCGGTCTCTTTACTAAACGAAACTTGATTGACATTTTTTTAATTTTTAATGGATGAATACTTTATCTGCTTGCTTTCGAAAACATTACAAATATATCCAATGCTTAAAAAGCAAATCGTCAAGCAAGGATAACCATAGACGTATGTTGCCGTATATAGTAACAAATATGATTCGGGATATTAAAAAAAGAGAGCTTCCTAATAAAAAAGCCCCCTGACTAAAAATAGCCAAGGGGTACTTTACTGTGTTTAAATGAAACTCGGTTTTGGTATGGGATAAACTTATTCTATCGGAACAAGTTTTGGGATCGTATTATCATCACCTCCGGCTGCAAACCTATAAGGACTTGCATAATCCGGATTGTTTGTATTCCATTCTGCAATAGCGGCATTGAGGGAATCTATCGTCTCTTGTTTGTTCAAATCTGAAATCTGGCTCGGACCTATTGTATTCCAACCTTGACCTTGACGATCAGATTTAACAACAAACAATCCTGCATTATTAACAAAGTACAATTCTTTTGTTTCAGCTATAGAATAATTGGATAAAGAATAGGCAATACCTCCAATCCATGATGAACCAGAGATGGAACCTTCATTTATACAAGCGGTTAAAGCGGCTGCAGCATTATTTATAGTTGATGCAACCATTCCTCCTGAACTATAAGAGCCTATACAATTACCATGATTTACGCAAGCTACCATTTTTGCTGAAAGAGTTGCTGTTATTCCAGCTGCAACCGATCCATTTATTTCTCCGAAATTCTCACATGCTACACAATAAGTCTGAGACTGACCTGCAATACCTCCAACATTGCCACTCCCTGTTACATTTGCTTTGTTTACACAACCTATTATTGCTAAATTAGTTCCTCTTGTGCCTACAATACCGCCAACATTACTTCCACCGATGACTGTCCCTGAAACTAATTTGACATTCTTAATTATCGATGGAGAAGAACATTGACCAAACAGTCCTTGATGAGTATCTGTTGTATTAATATAAATATTCTGTATTTCATATCCACAACCATTATATATACCTTTGAATGCAGAAGTATTAGTAGTACCAATTGGTACCCATTGCTTTGTTTCACTTCCTTTCAAATCAATATCTTTTCCCTGAGTCAATGTCCAACCGGAAAAACCACTATATTTGTAGCCATCGTATTCTACATTGCCAACATTTGTTACAGTAGCCACCCAAGCCAATTCTGCACGGGTATTAATGATTGCGGTTTTTGCTGTCCTGTCTATATTTTCAGGTTCCATAATGGAAGCGTCTTTTGCTTGTGACATATCCAAGGCTAATGTTTTGGTATAACGCTTGCCGACTTCGAAAGTAACCGAAGAAGCATTGAAAGTCAAGTATTTTTCTGTACCGTTATCATTTACAAAAACTCTTACTCTCAAATCTCCAGAAACAGGGAACGCCGCCATACAAGCTGTTACAGTAACGCTACTACTCAAAACCGGTTGTTCGTCAGGATACACAAGACTCAACTTATTGCTCGCATCGCTTGCCGCTGTCAGTTTCTTTGATGTCACATTCAGATCCATCTTATTTATAAGGTTCGTACCGGAAACATCAATGCTTTTCAACAGGATATTATCGGCAGCTTCCGTTAAGGTAAGTTCAAACTGCAACAAAGAACAAAGATGCTCCATCGCAAATTCCATCTCATTATTAGTATTCAGATGACCGGATTCTTTACTTACCATATAGGTATAACCCGACAGGTGCTTCAGATCATTAGCTGTTGCCGTTTGCTCCATCAGGAATGGAAGCGGAACAGATGTCTCCTTGGCACTTTCATGGTTGCTGTTCCAAGGATAAACCACATAATAATCGTTCGCTTCATTCTCGATGATATCTCCGGAAAAAGTGACCCTTTTAGCCCTTTCGCCAAGTTTGGTTGAAAGGGAACCTGCATACGTAGCATTTCCAAATACACTCACCTGGTCACCGTCTATCCAATACACATCCGCTCCTTTATCCGAAGGTTCCACATCCACTTTTGTGAGTATGCCTTGGGAAAGGTTAGCTGTTACATGTACTTTTTTACCATCTTGTCTATTATTCTGAATATCGTCTTTATCACAACCGGCAAGCAATAAGGTTGTCGATAAGGATACTAACAATGTCTTCTTCATGTTTTTTTCTATTATTGTTCTTCATTGTTAGTTTACCAGGTCCCACCATCACCGAAATCAGGCGTACTGCCATCCAGGATAGCTCCTTCGATTTCCATTTCAACTACTTCAATCACTGGTTTTTCATAAACCGCCTTTACGTTTCTCAATTGGTCTTTTTCAATCTTTTCCATAATACGATAATTTATTTATACTGTACAATTCTAACTTAGTTCTCATCGGACTGCTATACATGTATTGATAATCAATCTGAGAGAATCAATAATATCAATTCCGGAACACTTTGTAAATCATCTTCTTATAGGTATTATAGAAAATGTTATTTTTTGTTTCTTTCAATTTATAAAAAGGTATAAAAACAGAAGTATGAACTTCACCAGGGAAGAAATGAAATTCAATATTAGAAAGAATATACACATCATCGCCAATCCTCTATCGCATTGAAATACATTATCATAATAAAACTAAAGGTCTATTCCGTCCAATCAAAATAAGGTTATTTTTGCAGCAAAAAGAAGTGTAGACAATCTCTCAGTCCGATGAGAACTAAGTCATAATTAACATTCATACACATTCTTAAAATACAGAAATAGTATTCTTTATATAATTAAGTTTGTTATTTTTGCTTCTACCTATATCGTATAGGTCAAAAACAAAGAATAACAAAACAAGCTTTTTATATATGAAAGTTTCAATGATTACAGCTGTTTATTTCAGTGCAACTTATACAACTCAAGGCATAGTAAAACAAATAGCACACGAGTTCGGAAAACCGGTTATCGACTACGATATTACACAATCCGCACCTGATAAAGAGATCGTTTTAGGTAAAGACGAGTTACTTATTGTAGGCATGCCTGTTTATTCGGGGCGTATTCCGCCACAGGCTGCTCAGGCATTTACTAAAATAAAAGGCAATGGCACACCTGCCATCATCATTTGTGTATACGGAAACCGGGATTATGATGATGCCTTGATTGAATTGAGGGATATAACAGAAAAGCAGGGTTTTAGCATCCTTGCAGCAGCAGCTTTTGTTGCACGTCATTCCATTTTCCCTCAAATAGCCACCAATCGCCCGGACGAATGGGATTGTGCCTATATCTCCAAATTCGGAGAGACGGTTAAAGAGCTGCTGGAAGATTTGACAAATACGGAAATTCTTTCAGGTATTAAAGTAAAAGGAAACTATCCTTATAAAGCCATTAAACGGATTCCTATCCACCCTAAAACAAATGATCAATGCAACAAATGCGGAAAATGCGCCCGGCTATGCCCTACCCAGGCTATTTCTGCAGAAAATCCGCAAAAGCCAAACAAAAAGAAATGTATTTCCTGCGGACGTTGTACCCTGATATGCCCACAGAAAGCACGGAATTATGGAGGATGGCTTTACCGGTTTGCTGGAAAGAAATTTATAAAGAAATATTCCAAACCCAAAGCACCGGAATGTTTTTTCGCAGAAATCAAAATAATAGAATAGATAACTAATTCTTATCAACAAAAAAGGTAGCAACTGTTACCGTTTTTGTTGATTCTATCTACTAAATCAGATTACCTTATCTTGTGACAACAACTTATTCCTATGTCTTGACTGGTAGATAACACTCACTGTCTGCAACACCACCGACAATATAATAATCCCCAGGCCGGCATAAAAAGAAATATTCAGGTCTTTTGCTTCATTAAACAGCAACATCGCTAATATAATGCTGTAGACAGGTTCCAGGTTATAACTTAGATTCACCGTAAAAGCGGAAACTTTTTGCAACACCTGTATCTGTAGCAGGTACAATCCGATAGTACAGACAGAAGCCAGCAACAACAGGTAAATAAAATCGGATATTCCGGGAAGCATCCCCTGTACAGGAAAGAAGTATAAACAAAAAGGCAAGATACACGATAATCCGATAAAACCGCCTCCCATTTCATAAAGCAACATCGTACTTGCCGAATGTGCCTTCCCCACTCTTTTATTGGAAATCGTAAATAATGCAGCCAATACTGAAGAAATCACCCCCAGCCCTATCCCCAAGCGGTAACGCGTATCAAAATGGAAAATCAAGACAATTCCGGATAAAGTAAGCAAACTGAACAAGACCTCTACCAGTGAGATTCTCCTCCGGTTAATCAGCGGTTCCAGAAATACAGTAAAAAAACCTACTAACGAAAAACAAACCACTCCGACAGAAACATTCGAGGCCTTAATACTCCCATAAAAGAATATCCAATGAAGCCCCAACAGGAACCCTACCCCGGCAATCTTCAGCATCTCCCGGAACGGAACCCGCTGCAATTTCCTCCTTACATACAGTAAACAGAAAAACAGCACAGTTGCAAACAACATACGGTACCATACGAGCAATGCCTCATTCAGAGTTATCAACTTCCCGAATATTCCCGTAGCCCCTGCAAGAAGAATAGACACATGCAGTTTTATAAATGCTTCTCTCATCTTAAAAAATTCCATTAAAAAGAGCATCAAAAGTACGCTATTTTTCAATCATTTTATTATCCTTCATTCAAAAGTACCAAGAGTGATGTAGAATTAAACCCAAAGAAAATGGTTAATTCGCCTATTGCGGATATGTCTGGGATTCGGAAAGTGTGTTGCCCTGTTCATTCAACTTACGGGCTGTTTCCAGCATTGCTTCGTTTATTGCTTTAACCTTATTGAAGTCCATCTTTTCCACTCGGCGGTCATAGGTTACCAAACCGTTTATTTCATGTTCCACATCGGTGGTCTGCGTATAAATAGCCGCACTCACACCACGGTAGACCATCATTTGCTCCACTTCATTAATCAGTTGAACATAGATATCAGAGAGTATGTCTTTATTGACCAGTATTTCGTAAGCATTATTTCTTACAGGCCACATATGACCACGTACGAAAAGCCCCTTGCCACCAAATTCACCGATAGAAGCAGCACGTCGGTCTTCAGGGGCAGGTGTATGCTGTTCATTGATGGGACCATAATTGTGCAGATCCACAAAGTCACCGTTACCGGGGTCTCCATAGGCTTTGCGGTATCCGGGAGCATAATTATATCCTGAGTTGCCATTCACGAGCCGCGACGGGTCATACTTCCCGATCCAGTCAGTAATATCAGTTACTTCAAAAGCTCCCCAGTTTTCATTAAACGGTACCCATGTTACTATCGAGGGCGAACTGACATGCTGGTCGATCATCTCTTTAAGTTCTGCACGGAATTGTGCCCTGAGAGCGACGGAATCAGGAAGATCAGGTTCCCAGATGTTGGGCATATCCTGCCATACGATCACTCCGAGACGGTCGCAATGGTAGTACCAACGTTGCGGCTCTACCTTGATATGCTTACGGATCACATTGAAGCCTGTCCTTTGTGCCAGCTCGATGTCGTAGAGCAACGCTTCTTCCGTAGGAGCGGTGAAGATGCCATCGGGCCAGTAACCTTGGTCGAGCAGGCCGAGATGAAATACAAATTGTCCATTTAACAATGTGCGTGTTACTCCTCCCACTTTACCCAGTTCCACGGAACGCATTCCAAAGTAGCTGTCGACCACATCCACTATCTGCCCGCGCTTGTTGCGCAATTCCAGTTTCAGGTCATAAAGGAAAGGGTCTTCGGGACACCAGACACGCGGATTTTTAACCGGGATATAGAATTTTTCACCCGCAACACCTTCCGTTTTAGCAACCTGTGAACCAGCAGCCATAGTAGTCGCGGTTACTTTCAATCCGCCGACAGACGATGTAGCAACCACTTCCAGACGGTTATTTTTCAAATCCGGAATAAGTTTTATACCCGATATATATTCTTTTTCCACTGGTTCCATCCATACAGTCTGCCAGATACCCGAAGAAAAAGTGTAATCGCCCCGCGGGCCGTTCTTACCCGATGGAGCCAGTCCGTCGTTCGGATCGTAGGCGCCCACGACAAGCGTATTGACACCGGATTCGAGATAGTCGGTTATATCGAATGAGAAACTGCCGTACCCGCCTGTGTGGCTACCCACTTTCTTGTCGTTGATGAATACAGTGGCAATACGGTCTACGGCACCAAAGTGCAGTAGGATACGTTTGCCTTTCCACTTGTCGGGCACGGTTACGGAACGCCGGTACCACAGGCAGGTCTCACCGTTTCGAGCTATACCTGAAAGTTCAGCCTCGGGAACGAATGGTACCAATATTTTCTCGGGTGTTGCCGGAAATTTCGGAGGTGCCGGCACTATTAACGGATTAGCTTTGTCTTTGCCTCCCATGTAATCCCATTTTCCGTTAAGGTTGAGCCATTCAGAACGTTCCATCTGCGGACGGGGATATTCAGGGAGTGGTATTTCCATCTGGAAAGCTTTTTCCGTCCATAGAGTAGGCAGGGTGAAACTTTTTTTATCTTGCGCCTTCGTCAAAAGACTACAACAAAAAAGGCTTGCTGCAATACATAAAATAAATTGTCTGGTAGATTTCATTTGTTTATTTTGATTTAAGAACCTTTAGCTCACCCATTTTAATTTCTTACGGTGAGCTAAAGGTCCGTATTGATAGCATTTAAACGATAGAATATTTATGGACAGCTAATAGATACTAATTGTACCGGTCCTAATAATCCTGACTCAAGTAGAGGAGTCATACCCGTGGTCATGTCAAAACGGAACCTATCATGGGTTCTCGTAAGACGTTTTTCCTCCGGTAGGTTAAGATCACCGATTACCCGGTTCGTCCATAAGTTAACAACGTCTATTTCCAACTTGTTTCCTTTTGCTTTTATGGCATCCGTAATCTCCACACGCCATGGGTAGCACCAGAGGGTACCGATATCCTTCCCGTTGAGGCGCACTTCAGCTACATTGCGGACATCTCCCAGATCCAAAAACAGAGGTTGGTTTTTATCTATGGATTCATCCGCCAGATCAAAGGTTTTAGAATAGGTTGCTTTACCTGAATAGAACTTCACTCCATCGTCAGGATGTTGGGTCCAGCTTACTAATTCGGAGAATTCAGTATGAGCAGGACCGCCCCAAGCCGGATCAAATGCCACATTCCAGTGGCCTGAAAGGGGTTGTACTGTAATGGGCCTGGGGAAGTTCTCTTCCGCTTTTCCTGCGGTTGTTTGTGTTATTGATTTACGGAATACAATGAAATAAGATCCGAACCGGTCCAGTTCCAACGGCAATGTAGTGCAGCCATCAGCCTGGCGGAAAGCTTTTGCATCCCACATTTCACCATTAACCGGATTCCATATTTCAGGCTGCTTACCGGTAATACGGAATGTGAAATCAGCCCGTTCCGTCTGATTCCTGCGATTAATCACAAAATAGATTTCCGCATCAGGGGTTGTACGGTGAATATAGTCAAACTTCTCAGGATCCGTATCCTGGCCGTTAAACTTGAAGTCCGGCTGAATGCCATCTGCTAAAAGAATTTCGCGCGGTGTCTTGCCCCAGATAACACGCCCTTTCCCAAAATTACGTTCCGTGCGGGTCTTACCGTCCAGGTCGCCCCATATTTCTGCTACAATTTCCTGTACCTGACGATCCGATTCCCCGGCATTGGTCACATCCCCGGATGTTTTGGGCGGTGCTCCGACAAGCGTAACGCCATTGCGAACCAGTTCACGGATTTTCTGAATCACCGCTACTGACATCTCTGTGGATGGAACCGGAGAAACATCTAAACGCTGAAAGCCACCCACCAAGCGGGATATATCCTCTGAAGGCGAAGTACAGTTCTGCAATACCAACAACCGGTAACTCGTTCCATCAGGAAGTACAACCTTGCCGTTCCCGGCAGACATTCTTGTTAACAGCACTTCCGCATTGACATAATCGCAATCGTAACCTGCACCAAGACCGGGAACCAAGTATTTGGGAGGTGCCAGCGTCGGTGGACGTTCTCCTAGATAAAAACAAACATCACCGACAAAGTTGCCTTCCTGCAACAGATACTGGCAACGGGAAAGATATGAGAAAAACTCTGCTGACTGCTCCCACCAAGTGATGTTCGGTGTGAAATGCTGTCCGGCACAAAACTCATATCCCGGCTTACCGTCCGAAGGAGGCTGGCAAGTAGACTGATGCAACATCAACTTATTAATACCTTCGCAGAAAGCGTCATTGGCATAAGGTTTCATTTCGGCAGGGCCTAAAGACCAATGGGTATAATGGGGTTCCTGTTGCGTGAAAGCTTCAGCCATCGCTATGCGTTTACCATACACATGGGCTGCTGTGGCAGTCTGTTTCAGGTTCATCCGTAACCATCTGTCTTGGTTATAGCCATCTGCTGAACGATAATGGCCGTTTACCCAAAACTCCCCGGCGGTAAAATCGCACCGGCCAAAGTTTTTTAACGCATCAATCGGAGGTATATCATTAGGACCACCGGCTTCGCTCCCCATAGCCATACCGTTTTGATGGCAAAGTTCGGCAAAATGGCCGTAAAAGTTTTCGGCAATGCAATCCTGGATCGTGCGATCGAAATCCGTAAGAAAACGGGCCGAGACAATAGAATCGACAACCGTATAACCGGCAAGTACGGGAAGATATTTCATTAAATCATACCCCCGGAATCGTTGGAACTGGTCAGGAAAAGCCTGTGTCCAGGTTAATTTTCCACACTCCCAGCTGTCCGACCAGAAATAATCGATCTTACCTCCTGCCTTTTGCGCTTCTTCGATAAGAGGTTTTCCTAAATGATTGAAATGGTCATCTAACGCAGCCTTGCTCAAATAATCGATTTCGTATCCGTCGCCACCTTCATAGGTATCTGCCTGAGGAGGTCCGGGATAGGCAAACCATCTACTCCATAAATGCCCGGTCAGCGTGTAGCCTGTCCGCAGGATTACCCATTCCCCTTCAGGTACCTGCCAATCGAACGAACCATCCGGTTTCATGAAGCCTGTTACATCGATTACATTTTGCAAATCCGTTTTTTTACCGCCTGCTTCCACCTTGATTGCCTGTACACAGATATCCTGATAGTAATTGTCGACAATTTCCGGTTGTTTCAGTTTTTCATTTACCTTTTTAGGGCCTGTTAATTTCAGTTCAGTATGGACCACCTTTTTCATGGCATAATCAGGAGTAACCCACGGTCCCTGCATCGTCCATCCACCGGCAGATAAGTTATATCCAAATTCAAGATTTAACCTCTTGGCTTCCTTTACTGCATGCCGAAAAAGTTCCCACCATTCAGGACTTTGAAATTTCACGCCGGGAAGCGGGGCAACGCCGGCATACCCTCCATTACACATCAGATTGACCCCATGGATACCTTTTGCCTTAAATTCCTCCAAATCCCGGGTAATTCCTTCTTTATCCACCCTGTTAAAAAGCCACCACCAATAGGTGATTGGCTTCGCTTCGTCGGGTGGAGAGATAAAAGATTCTCTTAAAACATCGGGCTTTGTATTACATGCGGAAACGCAGCCCAGAAGAAAGACAAAGAAAAATAATTGTTTTAATAGGTTCTTTACCATTGTATTTGTTTTTTATAGAATTATTTTTTCCATTCATGGTTTTATATTTCAGTCTGTAGATACAAAAATATAATGTATAAATTCAACACAGTTATCAATTATGGCAGATAATTTCCGGTATTTGATAAAAAGAAGCTGTCTAAAAAGTATTTTCAACTCTGTTTTATTCAATACCTGTCTGATGAGCATTCATATCCGTAGTACTTGCCGGATGTGTCTTCCCCACTCTTTTATTGGAAATCGTAAATAACGCAGCTAAGCCAGAAGAACACTCTCATTACTTGTAACACTACCGAGAGCACAATTATACTCTACCCGGTATAAAAAGAGAAAACAAACTCAGAATAGTATAAAACCGTTAAAGAACACCTTTCATTTTGCCAATCAAAATATTATTCGTTGTTTTGCGAACAACAAATAAAGAAAGAATTTAAAATGAGTACAAAGCAATATACAACAGAGCAAGAACAAATAGCCCGTTTTGCCAAAGCGATGGGACATCCGGCACGAATGGCTATTCTAACCTTCCTGGCAAAACAGGAAAGTTGTTTCTTCGGCGATATTCACGAAGAGCTACCTATTGCCAAAGCAACCGTTTCGCAACATTTAAAGGAATTAAAGGACGCAGGTCTGATTCAGGGAGAAATAGAAACACCTAAAGTCCGATATTGCATTAACAGGGAAAATTGGGAACTCGCCCGGAAGTTATTTGCAACTTTCTGGAACAACATACAACATACCGATACATCGTGCTGTGAATAACAGCACCTTTTTTTAAAACAAACGTTCGTAGTTTTACGAATTACGATTATTATATCAATTCGTATATAAAAGAGAAAACAGACCCCCAAGAACAAGAAAGCAAACAATGTATTAATTAAAATAAAAGACAGTATGGAAAAAATAGAAATGAAGAAAAACCAGGAGTTGAAAGAATTAGTAAAGCAACGTTATAGTGAGCTTGCATTAAATTCGGACGAACTAAAAGGTTGCTGTTGCGGCAAAAAACCGGCAAGCCCTTCGAAAAAGGTCTTTACTATAATGAGTGAAGATTATAAAAATCTAAAAGGATACGAACCTGATGCAGATTTAGGGGTAGGTTGTGGATTACCTACCCAATATGCAAATATCAATAAAGGCGATACCGTTATCGATTTAGGTTCAGGAGCAGGAAACGATTGTTTCATCGCCCGTGCGGAAGCCGGAGAAAACGGAAGGATCATTGGTATTGATTTTTCACCCCAGATGATTTCAAAAGCCCGTAATAATGCGATTAAACGAGGATATACAAATGTTGAATTTCTGGAAGGAGACATTGAAAATATGCCATTGCCTGATAATACGGCAGATGTAGTAGTAAGTAACTGTGTCCTTAATCTGCTCCCTCAAAAAAATCTTATTTTCAAAGAGATTTACCGTGTTTTAAAACCAGGAGGACATTTCTGCATATCGGATGTCGTTCTCAATGGCGTTTTCCCAAAAGAATTTACAGATAACGCTGCCATGTATGCCGGATGCATCGCAAGCGCCATCCAAAAAGAAGAGTACCTGAAGGAAATAGAAAAAGCTGATTTTATAAATATCCGCATCGAAAGAACAAAGACAATTCTTATTCCTGATGACGTGTTATATGAGCATTTGGATGAAGATACAATCCGGAAATATAAATCGGGAAACGTCGGAATCTACTCGATTACTGTGACAGGACAGAAAGAATAACAGCTTAAAAGATATAACAAACTACACTTTTCGTATATTTGAAAGCGAAGAGACAGTATAAATCAATAACCACACTCATAAATCAGGGTGTGGTTATTGTCTCATTAGTAAAATCGATTCGTGATACGGAACTAAAGGAAAACATGAAACAAGTTGTAATAATTATTAGCATGTTATGGAGTGTATTATTCGCTCATGCACAAGACCAAGAATCTATGATTTTAAAACAAGACCTTGCATGCTTGTTTGACAGTTTAAGCATGATTGGTATATTGGGTAAGGATTGTAGCCGGATAGATATCCATTTTTATGAAGCACGGAAAACGAGTGACAAAGATTATAAGATTAAAGGTATCAGCCGTACCCGATTATCTATTATCTGTCCGTTTGAAGGAAAAATTTCTATCGATAGTATTGCTTCCAATCCTCAAATAAAAAGTGAGTGTACGGAAATTGATGGTTTCATATATGGACATTATTGGTTTACAGAGCATGGAGATAAACGATATAGCGGCGTGTTTTCCGGTTCTTTTAAGCAAGCATATCGGATAATCGGGAAGCAGGCAGATAAAGGATGGAATGAAATACCGGAACTGAAACTGAACATGTCCGAATATACGGGCAAATGGAAATCTGCAAATGGAACGACAAAAGTTTGTTCGTGGGCAGATGAAGTCATACCCGATACCCCCAAAGACTTCTGCGAGTTCAATGATGCGGGCGAGTGGTTGGTATCGCCGCAATATCGTAAGAAGGGTTGGGAGAATCTATATAATGCCTATTACAATGACTCTCTGGCAACGGACGAGATACAGAAAGCCCGTGCAATAGAAGAACAAAAATGGTGGGTAGATAAAACCCCACCACGCAATACAGGAAGAGCTGCAAGCCAACTACACAGGTATTAAACCCGGTTGGCATATGAACAAAAAATATTGGATCAGCGTCTATTTCAACCAAGACGTACCCGACGGGAAAATACGCGAACTTGTAAGAAATTCCTACGAGATAGTCGTTAAAAGCCTGACCAAAAAAGAAAGGGAAATGCTGCAATCAAATGAAAGCAACACTTCCCGTTAACTAATCTATAGTATGGCAAATCCGTTTGAATACAGGATTATGCCATTATTCCGAGGAAACTACGGAGAAATCATCCATCAGCCCGTAATCATGTAACTCATAGTCACAGCCCGGCGCCTGTTTGGATACCCTGTTCCAGTGCCAGGGGCCGGAAATACCTTTTTCCGTGTTATAATGAGGTCCCAGCAGGTTTTTCAAACTGCCGATTACCCGGACTTCAATCCGGTTATTCCCCTGTTTCAGATAAGGAGTCAGGTCAAAATGATAAGGTTTATAGGCAATGACTCCCACCTTCTCCGTATTCACATAAACTTCAGCCAGCGTCCCTTCCCATTTATTCAGGCGGAGAGTATAGCGCAACGAAGTATCTTTTACCGGATAGTATTTGGCATAAGACACATCCCATGAATAATAAGGCAGTCCCTGTTCCTTCCAGCTTCCCGGTTTCAAATGACCGGCCGGTTCCCGGACCACCCAACCATGCGATGCCGGTTCCAAGTCGAAATCACCCAACAGATAGGCTGGGGCAACCTCAGCATAAATACGCATCGGAGAAACACTCAATTCAACCACATTCACACCCGGTTTGATAAAATCGCCGACAGGATATACCCCGAAACGGCTGTCGAGCCAGGATTCTCCTTCGAGGGATGATACCGGGTTCCCGTTTATCCGGACCTTCCAGATATCCGGTTGTTCGGCTACCAGCTTCATCCGGCTTTTATCAGGCGTCCCTGCAACAATAAAATGATATTGCACCTGTATATCCCCTGTTTTAAACGTATCCTTTTCCACGATTGCCTGGCGATATTGGATAGCAGACTCCCAAGGGTCATTCATGCCGAAATGTTTAAACAAACGCCTGCATGCCTCCGGAGTATACAAATTCCGTTCCGCTTTCCCGTCTATTATCAAATCACAGAAATCGAGCGTAAGCACATTCTCTTTCATCCGCTTCACTTCCACCGGTCCCGCCGAAGCCATTACTTTTCCATTGGCAAGAGCCGGCCGGGTAGCATATTTTCCCGTATTCGATTGGGGGCAGAATAAGATAAGGCTTCCGGCAGGAGGTAACTCGAATGTAGCCTCTGCCATGCCTCCCTCCTGCCTGTTAGGATATTCGAATAATTCTCCGGACATGCCATCCACTTCTATCAACCCCTTTCCAGCAACCGACAGTTTGCCCTTGGCCGTCTCAGTCAAAGATGAATTTACCAGAAATACCAGTTCACCATCCTTATACGTCCTGCGTTGATGATACAGGTCATTTCCTGTAATCCCGGCAAAACGTATCTTGTCATTTTGTAATCTCTCTTGGATGACCCGGTTCAAATCGCTTTCCGCATACGTCCGGATACGCCCGGCATTTTCGTCCAGCCAGTTCTTCAGTTCCATACTTTCCTTCCCTTCCACCAATACAGGTTTTGAGAAAAGAACCAGCTCGCCTCCCGAAGCAACAAACTTCCGCAGCAAAGCAAAGGTTGCGGCATTCAGGTTCTCCATCATAGGTGGAACGACCACCTGTTTATACCCCCTTTTACCTACGACGAACAAGCCGTTCTTTACCGTTCCCCGGTCTTTGATAATATTTTCCGAACCCAGGTCATATTCCACCTGGCTTTTTTCCAAGCGGGTAACAAACTCCTGGAAATTTATTCCGACCTCCATCGTTTTCGCATGTCCTCTGATATAGGAAAAATACAGCCAGGCGGTGGTAGTCGGTTCCAACACAAGAATTTCATTTTCCTGCTCGCCCTGGCTCAACAGCATCGACAGGCGGGCAAAATAATCGTTCTGCGTTTTATAATCGGACCACCAGGGAGAAATCGAATTGAACACCGGAGGATAATCGTATTTACGCGCTCCGACAATGGTCATATGCGATAAATGCTGGTTCAGGAAATTAACGCCCAGCACATACTCCCAGTCACCCAGCCGCTTCAGGTCCTCGAATGTAACATTCCAGCCTCCGCCGCCATAGGTTTCACTCAAGGTACGGGTATATCCCATTTGATTGGCAACACTCCGCAGCTCCTTAACGGCTCTCACGTTACCGAACTGAGCCTGTGGATGGGCATCATTAAACTGGTTGAACAGCATATCGATTGCCGGCATTTGATGCCAGGCATACATCGCCATATTATCTCCCCCATGCGACATATCAGGCCAGCCGTGTTCCCAGTAATGCCCGGTCCAATACATATTCTTTTTGTCGCAATAAGCAGACCACGGTTTCGACCAGCGGTCGATAAACAACTGCGTAAGCGTCTCCATATAATTATGGCGGACCTGTTTCCAATTGCCGGTTTCTTCCACCAGCAACGGCAATACGCTTTTCAAATCGTATCCCCATTGTTTTTGGAAAACCTCAAACAAATCGGGTGTCCACCTTACACCGCCGGGGCTTGCCACATTCGGCTCGTCCGTAAAGATACCTTTGATTTCGGTACCGAGCGCTTTCCCGAAATGCTTCTCATACCCGCTCATCGTTACATCGATAAACTTCTGCGTAACGCCGGGGTACAGCAAATCGACATAGGAGAAACCGCCATGCCAGTCCGCTTTGCCATAATAAGTCTTTTTGTAGAGATAGTATTCACCCTTCCGGTTCTTGTAAGCGGCCAAATCCGAAGTAATATCCACAAAAGTATCCTGCTCTTTTTTCAGGCAGAAATAAAAATCCCCGGCATTTTCGGGCAACATCTCCACTTTCTCATAAGCAAGCCCCTGTCCCTGGTTATACGATTCAGGCATCAGGGCCGGCACATGCCCGCCGGCAAATCCGCTGGGGTAAGAGTTTTCATCATAAATCCAAATATCCAATCCCAGTTCTTTTCCGGTTTTCACACTGTATTGGTACAACTCGAACCAGTCGTCGGAAAGATAATCCGTAATCATTCCCGGCCGGGGATGCACGAAAGCGCCCCCGAATCCCTGCTCTTTCAACTCTTTCAGCATCCGGTCGATATCCGCATGCGTCACTTTGGTATTCCATACCCACAAAGGTGCGGAACGGAACTCCTTATCAGGATTTTTCAATTCCTTTTTCAGCTTTTCAAACCGCATTTCCTTCTGTTGGTCTGCCGACGGATACCCTGCCTTGCAACAGCAAAGCAAAGCAAGAAGGAGAAGGCTTCTGCCGATTCTTATATTTTTCTTCATCTGGTATTTATTTTAACATCAACGTCCTGCAACTTATACGATCAGTAACTGATATACACCCCATGCGCCCTGTTTTTGTCAAACAGGTACGGATAATATCTTTTGATTAATGATACCGCTTCAGGCGAAAGTTCCTGAATAGGCTTCGGTTTATCTTGCGGACGGGTCTGCTTCTGGTTCATTTCCCCCATCAGGCTCCACCGGCGAGTCATATCTTTCGGTTCCTCTGCTTTCAGGGTATAGTTGGTGAAGTCTATCACCTCTTCCCGTCCCCAGTTTTTCTGCCAGTCCTTGGTCAGTGCCAGACGGAAATCCTTGTTCATAAACCAATACATCTTCAGGTTACTGTCCGAGCCGCCGATACCCGAGCCTTTTTCTTCAAAACGGTAGTTGAAAGAATTATCTTTGTAATGTTCGCGCCACAACAATCCGAATTCCCCTTGTGTAACGACCTTCACATCCGGCCAGTTCCTTTTTATCTCGTTCAGCCAGTCTTTCAGCCCGTCGTTCGGAAGGCTTTGTTCCCAACAGTTGGTCACCCATGCAAAACCGTTCAGTTCCAAGCCCCGGTCGAAGTGCAAAGCTGTCGTGTGCATCATCTCAGTCAATCCGGTCAGTTTCCCGTAAGCAAAAATAGTCTCTATCGGTCCCACTCCCATGCGGCTATTGAAGCCACCGTCAAAACCTGCCCGCCGTGCGGCAAGGAAATCGACACTCCAGCCATCGAGGTTTACACAATCGATAAAATCGCTTTTACCTTGTGCCGGCTTGCAGAAATGCTCTTTGGAAGGATAGAACGGATAGCAAGGCGCCCCGTCACCATCCTGGTTGTCGATAGAAAACTGGCTGAATATATTGCCTTGGCAAACATGTATGCCTTCCTTTTCTGCCAGATATTGCTGGTTTTCAGCCGAAAGGAATCCTGCCACAACACTTTTGGGACGGAATCCGTTGCCCACAATCTCGCTCACTTTTGCCAGTCCGTCATGCAAATCTTTATTTACCTGTTCCCGGGTATTGTAGGCATTTGCAAAATAAGCTCCCGGAATGAAGGTAATGTCATCCCCATATTGATGATGGTAAGCCACCACCTGTTCGCGTATCTTTTTATAGTTTTCCGTCTGGTCGTGCAGTGCCAGCCAACTGAAAGCCCAGGTGATTTTTCCTTCCGGAAATTCCGCTGCGACAGCTTCCCTGAACTGTCTCACTTTTTCGGGCGTATGCAAGGCCCGTTCATCCCTTCCCTCATTCCTATCGCGTGCCACTTCAATCTGGTTCACCCGGATAATCGTATTCAACGTAAGGAACCGGTTCCCCATCAACTTATCGACACGGCCGCCTTCCTGCCCTGTCCTGTCCGCGGCAAACAGGCCCGTAGATGTAAAAAGCAGAGCTGATAAAATTCCAATAATACTTTTTCTATTCATGGTTTTATATTTAAGTCCTTAGGTACAAAAATATAAAACCTAAATACAACACAGTTGTCAATTATGGCAGATGATTTTCGGTATTTGACAAAAAAAGAGATGTGCCGCATTCAATTCCAGTCATCTTCCTCTTCTTTAAAGAGCCCGTATTTCTTTACCAGTTCCGAGAGTTCCGGATCAAGGTTCGCACGGAATTTCATTTGCCCGTCCATCTCTGCCGCAGTGAGCAAGAGTCGTACCGCTTTTTCTTCATTCCCCAAACGTGCCTGAAGGATGGCTTGCATATACTTGTTTTCGGCTGTCCGGGGTGATTTCTCAAATATCCGCAAAGCAGCCTTGTCATACCCCAAAGACATATAGGCGATGGCCGTATTCACATCATCATACGGGCGAAGTATTTCCAAGGCCTGTGCATATTTACGTTTCTCCAGATATTCCACAGCCCGGACATACGTCGTATCCGGTTCGTTCGTATAGATTGTATCCTGCTTCATTCCCCTGCGCGAGAGGCTGAAACGGAAATCTACCGCACGTATCACCGGATAAAGTTTGTCTAACATATAAGCATATTCCGGCTTATATTGGCTTTTTATCAGCCATTCGCGCCGGTCGGGGTCCTGTTCACGGTCGATAATCCTCAGTATGGCGTCTTTATGGCCCTTGAAGTCCGGGTCATTCACAATCAGGCGGCGCAGCTTGTCCCAGTCCTCGGGAACGGTGCGTACTTTTATCAGGTCCGGCAAATCCGGAATTTCGTCTTTCACTTCACGGTGAATAAGGTTGCCCGCCTCGTCCATCTCGACGGCGGTACCGACAGACAATGAATCATACAACACTGTAAATTCCTTTGCCAGCACGTCACGGATGGATTTTGCACGCTTCCGCGCTATTTCTCCGTTAAGGAGCCAACTGCCTTCGGGCGACGAGGTAGCGAAAAGTGTCAGGCTGTCTATCCGGTACACTGGATCGGTCATCAGTGCCAGAGTCAGGTCTTTCACTTTCTTTACTCCCTGCCGGTTCACGTCAATGGTTTCGTCCAGGTTGAAGTCGTTTTGCGGGAAGTAAAAATTCACGCTTGTATTGGCTTCAGCGTCCCGGGTGATGATTTTTCGCACATAACGCGGAGTCTTGTCTATGAATTTGGTCATGGAACTCACCAGATACGTCAGCGTATCCGATTTCGGAAGCGGGTATTTGCCTCCCCTGCCGCTCAGCACATTGCCTACCACGTACACTTTCATACGCGCCGAGTTTTCATCAGCGGGCACCTTCTGCGAATAAAGGAACTTCACCTGGTCGGCGGCATAGATCACCGTATCGAGCTCCGCCTTCGGATTGAACGGGAAACGCACGATGTCATGGTATTTCTCGTCTTTCATCGTTTTACGCGCCTCATTACGGGTTATCTTCTGTGTGTTATAAAATTTTTTCACCAGGCCGATGGAGTCGAGCGAATTGATATGCACTATCCATTCTCCGTACTTTGCCTGCCGGGCAGCATGCCGCCGGGCGGGCGGATGGATGTTATACAGTTCACGTATCAGGTGGTATTGCGGGTAAACCGACCGCAGACGCTCGTAACGGCCGATATAATGCTTTACTGTTGCCGCCATGTCGAACCGGCTGAGTTCGAATTCCCTGAATGCTCTATAACCGGGCAGGTGCAACGAGTCGGACAGGTCGCGGCGATAGGCATACAATGGCAAATTGCTTCGGATGAATCCCGCCTGATAGCCGGTACGGAGATCCCATTTGCGGTTGAAGTAACGGAAACGTTCCCGCAAGCCGGGCCACTGAGGTTGCAAAGTGTCGTTCACCCGCGCCAGCGCACGGTCGTACTGCCACTGTTGGCGCTCTATCATCAGCCGGGAATTCTTCAGCATATCTTCTTTCAGCAGGCTGTCTCTACGGGCGACCTGCCGGTTGAACATCTCGAAACGCAGCAACAGCGGGTCCGGACGGCGTTTTTTGGCGTCATGTATCGCCCAGAGCTTTTCCAGCCTGCCTTTATACCACTTCAGGCGTTCCAGATAGCGTTCAAAAGAACGGTAGTTTACGTAAGTCCGGTAAAAATCGGCGGAGTCCGGAATGATTTTCTTTAGATAACGGTCGTAGCGCTGGTAATCCCATTCCTGCAATTCGCGGAAACGCCGGCCTGTAAAGCGGAGTTCTTTCAGCGAGTCGAGCACGTTCCCCCTCATCAGCACGGGACGGACGTTGACCATCCAGTCTTCCCGCTGCAATGCCTTGGGCACCGTCACCACAAACTCTACGTTAATCATTCCGTTCCGCTCAGCCGTGTTGCGTGTGGAACTGGCCGACACCACCACTTCATCCAAGGCCATCGTAGTCAGGTTCTCTTTACGGATACTGTCCCATTCGACGGACATGCCCACAGGGACGCTGTCACCTTTGGCGCTGACAAAAATAAAGTTCAGGACCGGGGGTTGATTGGCGGAATCGCGTTTCGCCACCTCCACCGGCCCGGTCCGGCGGTTGGCAGGCAATGCCAATGTCACCCTCGACTGCTCCTTGTAGAGTTTGCCGAACGGTGAACATGCAGTGACGACCATTATCAGAAACAGAATATAGAAACTTTTGGAATTCTTCATACATCCGCGTGCCGGCTGAAAGACCGGTCTTAGAACAAATAAACAAGATTAAATGCCAGTTTCGGTATGGGGAGGAAATAAGTGCCCGATTTCACCTTATCACCGCAATGTCCGCAACGATATTTCGTGTAGGGGGCGACAAGCAGTCCCAGCCCTCCCTCCACTTCCATGTTCCAGCGCTTGCTCAGCAGCCAGGAACGGCCATAGGTCATTCCCGCGCCGTAGCCCCATCCCTGATAACGAAAATCGAGCAGCTTGTCCCATGCCACGTTGAAGCGTGCGCCCATGGCATACATGCTGATGAAGTTTCCGGCATAGGGTTGCCAGAACCAGTAACGGGCTCCGGGTTCTATCAGGAAATGTTTTATCTTTTTGGTGTCACTGAAGTTCCACGGATTATAAGAAACACTCATATTCAGCGTCCAGTGTTTATCCAGAAGCATGCTGCCCTCCACGTTGAACGTAGTGGTGGCGAGCTTCAGCGCATTGGACTGCACGGAGTAAAACTGGGCGTGCAGATGAGTCGGCAGGCTGCCCGCAAGCAGCAGGAAAAAGGATAATAAGCAATATCGTACGAATTGTTTCATGGATATTTCGATATAGAATATTTATATTAGTTTACTGTTAATTTCTCATGCCATTCGTCATACTTATCCCGGAGGCAATAAACGGCAGGCGGTGCCTCTATCTGTATGTATTCGTCTCCGACTAATGTATTGTAGAATGCGGAAAGCCTGAGCAAAAAGCTGTCGGTTACGTGTACATAGGGAATACACGCTTCATGCTCCGGAGAGGCAGCGGTAGCTTCCAATTCCGGATACATGATGTTCAGGTAATAGGCGGAATATCCAAAAGCCCACCATTTACCTGCTACATAGAACAGGTAGATGTGATACCGGTTTTTGCTTTCTTTATCTATTGCTAATTTCGGAATTTCCATATTTCTTTTTATTATGGGTTAATAATCACTCACACACCTCACCATGCCGTTCACCGTACTTTTAGCCTGGGTATCACAGTAAGGCATACCCTGCGCAAAGTCAAAAAACCAAGCTTGGTCCGCACCCTTTTCGGTGGAAGCCCAGTATCTTTTCGTCTTGCCGAGTTCTTCCATCGGTTTAGCCGTGTATATCAAGCCGATGGGTTTACGAAACATCCACATCAGTTGCAGCTCGCGTTGGGTGGGAACACGCCATTTGCGCCCTGCACCTGGTGCGCCGTCAGTACCATACCAACGGCACCCTGTATTTACTGCGATGGTAAAATCCGGATTATCATCCTGTCCACCATCGGTTACACCTTGCATTGTCATCCAATTCTTATTATTGTACCCCACATCTTCGGTTGCCACGATAAAGCGAAACGGTATTCTGTCATTGACGCTTAAATTTCCACCGTTTCCTTTGGAAACCTGATGCCGGATGGTTGTACCGTTCCTCATCATCTTTACCCCGGTCTCCCATTGGGCGGCACCTGCCAATCCCTCCGAATAAATAACGGCATACTCTTTTCCTCCGACAGTCTCTTTCCGTATATACTGCCCGAAAACTTCTGAAGGAGAGCCGAAGCAGGATAAAACGATCCATAGAATGGAATAAATTTTGAAACTCATCATCTTTATTTCTTATTAGGTTACATTTCATTTATTTATTGACATCGCCCGCATGACTGGCTTTATCAGGATCCTGAGAAGCTCTGACCGCATGCGTATTACCGATGGCATCGGAGTACACTTTCCCTTCATTCGTAACCACAAAGGCTTTATCGGCATTCGGATCGGCAGTAGACGACCAATAGCTGCCCGCCAACTGTTCCCGCGTACTCGAAGAAGAAATCCAGGTTCCTATCAACTCGCTGACAGAAGGGAGATACCACAGAATATCCTTTGCAGCTACTCCCTGGTCGTATCCGTTCGTTCCCCGATAGCAGGTGTAAGCAGCCTCATAGTCTTCCCAGGGAACACTGGCGGCTTGCAGCCGTGCGGTATTCTCATGTCCGTTCGTCAACGAAGTAGCTCCCAATTTGTCGAATGCTGCTCCTGCATACCACTTCAGGGCCTTCTCTCCTGGTGTTGTGGTGCTGGAGCTTCCTACTGGATAATATCCATCCGAAAAATGAAGCTCTATCTTATTCGGGTATTTCCATTTAACGGCGTTCGGGTCATCTACCGACGGTAAGGCAATATCACTTGCATTGTATGCCGTAAGTTCTCCCGAGAAATAGCCAGGTATCAACCGAACGACATTGGTATCATCCGGGCTGTTTCCTTTCAGGGTAATGTTGTAAGTCAGGTCATAATTGGCGTATACACTGAAATCAGTCGTGAAGTTCTTTCCCAAAAACAATTGATAGATAGAGAAATCTTTTACAATATTCAAACCCGCAGCGCCAGGGACCGTATTATTCTCCAGCCCTATGATCTGAAGGTAAGTGCCGCCCGTCGGCGCATTATCACGACGGGTACTCTGTGTAGAGGTTGGCACCGTCTGCTGGAGATTGACCGGGATATATATAGGGTTCGTATTAATCACAGGATTTGCGGCAGTTATTGTTTTAAGTGATTTAGTCCAAAAAAGGCCAGTTTTATCTACCGAACTCCCTGAAGGAAAAACAGCCTTTCTTCCGATTATATTATAGTAACTCTGTGTGGGAATATTCATCAAAGTCACATTCCACGTATGTGCTACATCTATAAAATGCGGATAAGTCGTTTTTATATTGAATGTCACTCTTGCCACGGTACGCTTCAAAGATACATATAACTGTTTGCCATCACTGATTTCGGCAGCAGCCTGACCGCACATAACGATTCCGGTTTTCTCTCCTCCTCCATTCGGCAGAGTCACTTTATTTCTGGGGAACGTGCCATCATCGGTCACCAATGTCATACAGAGATTCTGTAAATCTGCATAGGTGGAATTACCTACTGTTATACCATCAAACACACTCTCATTGACGTTGGCTAAAATCACAACCATGTTTTTTTGCCCCACTGGTGTAGGCTTAATCTCCACCTCATCTGTCTTGATGGAACCATCTGGAGAAGTAAAAAATTTCTTTTCTACCAGTTTGCCCTCCGGTTTTGTTCCGTCAAACTGGAAGCCCATATACGAATAAACGGCATTGTCTTCAGTGATAACCGCAGCCGGAGACGCACCTGCCCTTGTGGCAGCAGGCGTCGCCACAAGTTCTACATCCATATCCGGCGAGGACATCGAAAGGACAGGAGGCATTTCTTCCGTACGTGTACCCCCTGCAGACAACGTATTATAATCGTCTATGCCCAAAGTCAACTTGACGGTAACCGTCTCTGCGGATAAAGACGTCCCGGAGTCAGGCAACAGGCTGTCCTTCGTGCACCCTCCCAAGGTTAAGCAGGCGATACATATCGAAGCCATTATTTTTTTTATCATGATTATATCGTTCATTTGTATATTCTTAGCAATATCATTAGTTATGAAGCATCACGGACACAGCGTACAGAATACTTCTTTTTCTTATCATACGGAGATAGCACCAACTTAGTGTCTGCAACCGTACCTTTATAATCAATATACATACCCCATGCTTCGTTTTCGTTCACTTCAGTACCGGTCCAGTAGGGCCTATTTCGATTCGCATCATTACCAAAGTTCAAACTGGCAAATGTACTCCCATTTGCCGATACCAGTACTAATACAGCCCGCAACTCGGAGGCTCTCGGAAGTCGCCAGTTAAGAAAACCGCCCCCGTTATATTTTCTGCAAAGTTCTTTTGCAACCAACTGCCCGTTATCATCTTCCCATGGGACAAGTACAATGGAGATATCGTTTTGGGTTATCTGAATTTTCTTATAAACTTTTTCCATCGTGTACACGTTTATATCATCCGTTATTTTTAGACCGTCAGTAGGCAATGTTGAGGGGTCCGGTGTCTTAACAGGCACATAAACTCCGTTACCGCCATAGGCCACAGTGGTAAGGAAGTCTTCGAACGGATGCTCACCAATAGCTAAATAAGTAGGTTGTTTAGGATATTTAATCGCTCCTTTATTGGCTGACGGCCAATAATATTGTGTCAAATCTACCTGCATATAGTCTCTGGGAGGCACTGTATTGCCTCCAAAATCACCGTTAATTACCTCCGCACTCCAGTTCTGAATACTCAGGCTCAGAGCAGAGTTATTATAGACCAGATCATACGTATTTTTATATCCCTGCCTGAAACCAAATGACTTTCCATCATCACTTTGATTAAGATAGATCCTATCCAGCGTAAACAATTCATTAATTCCATTGACGTTCAATACGAGGACTATATCGCCGTCACCGACTTTGGTATCCATGAACGAGGGAACCAGAAACTCGTAGGTATGAACTTGCGTAGTGGACAATGCCACAGCAGGGGCTACTGTTACTCCTATCGGACCGGAGATAGCTCCATCCTTTGCCAACCCTGTCTCTGGGTCAATAGCTCCTTGGTTTTTAATCCAGTTCCCCCCGAGGTTATCCAAAACGACACTGCTCAACTTAAGCTCCGGTCCTTTATCCACGTATTTCGTGATGTTAAGAACAATCCATGTATAGGCATGCCGGAAGCGTAAAGGAACAGTAGCCTCCTGATCGCCGGATGGAGTGAACGGATAGATGGTGTTGGTATTATAAAGCAGATCCGTCTGTTTGAGATCCGCCTTAGCGGAGAAATCAAACGGGATGCCATCCGTATAGACATTCTTGATAGCGGATGAGACAGGCGGATAGTAAGCAACCACCTTTAATGCCTTGCCTTCAGGTCCCGCAGGAGTGACACTTGAATTATTAGAATTGTCGAAGAAAAACCAATTCCACGGTACGGAAGGATCGGAGCGTTCCATTTTCGCTGTCATGTCTGATGAACCACTAAAAATCTCACTCCCGTTCTCACTTTTAGTAATGGACATACCAAAGGAATAGGAATTTCCGGTAAAAGCATCTATGGGTGTAAAACTCTTCGATTGAGCGGGCTCCGTCTTTTCTATGGACGCGTCGAAGTTCAGATAGACTTCCTTTTCCGGAGAATCCGGAGCCACCCCGTTGCCGGCATAGTCGTCACAGGCTCCAGCCAATAGTAAAGAGCAGGTTGCCAGGATGATTGCCTGGGGCAAGGTATGTTTCTTGTTTGTATCCATATTATTCATCTTTGTATATCGTTTCAATTACTTACCATCCTATTTTTGCCTTACGCAGCGAATTTTCAATTTATCTGTTTTCTGATGCCACGACGCATATCCGGTAACAGTGGTAAAATCGACAGCCCATGCCCAATCGGACTTTTTCCTTTGCTCGTCTGTAGCATTGGGTACCAGATACTCACTCCCGCACCAATAAGTACCGGACAGCGGTGTAAACCCTCGCAATTTTTCCAGACTTTCCTGATTCACATAAATAAACGCCAGTTCCGAAAGTCGCGGAAGTCTCCAGTCACTGTACCCGTTTTCTTCCAGATTGCGGCATAAGTCAAAGGCTGTCAAGATAGTTCCAGTCTTCCACTGAATGTTTTCATTACCCGATTCATCCACCATATCATTGCCGGAAACCATCAGATTTGGAAAGGTTCCTTCATAAGAAAAGGCTTCTGCCACTGTAGCATACAAACGCCCGTTTTGTCCTCCCAAAATATCCGGAGCATAAAAGCTGTTTCCTTCCTTATAAAAATCATTGTAGTTAAATGTAAGAGAGTGGTTAGTTCCCCAATAAGACTTCTTCTTAGGGATTTGCAGAGAGGAACCCGCAGCGTAAGTCCAGTCCACATTCTCGCCATTAAATCCCTGATAAGTCAGGTAGTATCCCAAGATGGAAGGCACGGAGGACGTTTGCCCCATAGTCCATGGTTCAAGAGTAGCTTCAAAGCTTAAATTTTTCGGCATGCTGTTGTACGCAAGTCCCGCAGTAGCATAGCCCGCGGCCTTCACACTATTGATAGTAAACTGGTATATGTGGTTGCGCAGGATATTCATCTTGTTATTGAGGGTGGCCGCGTTGTCGTTGGTAAAGTCCACACGATAGTAAGATATATTTGCAGAGCCATTATAATAGCCCCCTACGATAATAGCCAGGCGGTCGGTATGCTGGCTGTCATAGACGCTGCCCCACTGCAAGTCGGCTTCGGGCAGGTAAATTTTTCCCAGACAGTAAATCCCGCTCGTTATATATGGGGCATCGTATGTTTTCGTGGTTGTCGTACCGCCGCCAACAACGGAAGGATGGTCTATCACGATCTCTTTCGATGAAACGCCACCTGTCGTAATCGTATTCCAGCGGAAGTTTTCTACGGCAGGCATATATGTGTATTTCTGACCTGCCCGCCATACTTGTATTTCGGTCATGGTGAAGGGTGTCGCATTGCTTTTGCTCCAGGACGTAATCATACCGTCCGGATCTTTCTTTGGGGTGCCGATACCGATATCCACACGCGCTACGGCACGAACCAACTTGATTTCATCGTAAACGGTACTTTTCAGTACTTGCACGGAAGCGCCTCCGTTGACTACCCCAAACATAGGAAACGGATGAGCATCATCGAATGCAAGAGGATCGGGTGTAGCCGCACTCAGACAGGCTTGTTGCACTTCTGCGTAACTCTTGCCATACAGGCCATAAAGAAATCCATAATCAGGCAGATTGGCGAGGATAACGAGTTTGTAGTTATCATTTACCCCCATGCTCTGCAACAAGTTGGCAGTATAGCTTCCGCCGGTATTCTTTTGCCCTTCCGCCACGTAGCGCAGGGTTCCGTAAGAGTCTGCATCAGCATTGAACTGAAGAATATAAATTGAAGAAATCTGTGCATCGGTCCCCGCAGTGCCCCCCGAAGCCATGCCGGTATCGGATGTTGATACGGAAAGCTTGACAAGGACGGGACCGTCCTGTTGTACATTATGACGGTCTTCGTTCTGGCAAGCACCTAATAGAATGATTATCCAAAGGTATTTAGCCAGTTCGTTCAGCCTCGATATATAATTATTCTTTATCTTCATATTATATTCTTAATCTTTCATATCACTTCAGGGATAAAAGAATCAATTGTATTCTTTCCAGACAACAGTTTCCCCCCAACTTGTAATCTCAATATCTACCCTCACAGAACCTTCAAAATTCAATAAAACATTAACGGTTTTGCCCACTATGGGGATAATCGGATTGCCGCTACCGTCCGTCGTTATGCTTTTAAGCAAAGACCCGTTGTGGTAGATGTCCATCGTTAGTCCGCTACCGTTCGTCGCAGGGAAAAGCCGGAACATGGAAACCTCAAAGTCTTTGTTTGCGGCAAGGGTCATTGCCGGGGAATAAGAAGCGGGGACACCTCCGTAATTGCCGCTAAAATCCATCCGGCTGTTTGTTTCGCGGACAACGAGCGAGTAATCCCCGTCGTCCGTACCGGTAAGTTTCTGCAATCCTCGTAATGTTATATTCATTGACGCCGTCATGCGGGAGACATCCATAATTTGTTCTTCAGCATGATTGGACATTGTATTGTTTTCTATTTTAAGTTCTCCATAAAACAAATCGGCTGGAGAGCTGAATATGCTCTGTTCTGCCTTTACGGATGCAGAAGGTTTCAGCGATATGAAACCGTCGGAGCATGGATCGCCCTTTTTCAGAGGGCTGACGAGCATCGTACCGCCCTGCGTGTTGCACAAGGTTACGCAACGAAGGGTGGGAATGCCCGGATAATTCAGATTGACAGGTTCCGTACTGTTCACCGGTAGTATGTCGAGCAATAAGTCTTTGTCATCGAATACATAGAGGCTCATATCTTTTATTGTTTCTTGTGGCACGTCGGCAGGAAAACTGACCTTCAGGGGGATACCCTTGAAACAATCATCGGTATTTTCGGCTATGCACCCTGACAACAGCAGTGTGAATATAAAGGATAATATCCCCGGCGCGAACCGGAATTTATAGGCACCTGTCATAATGGATATTCTTTCTTATTTTATTTCTTTGTAGTTTAAGATATCTGCCACGGACACTGTCCGTGGCAGATACTTATTAATAAGTATGCATGCCCTGCTGGAGGGACATATCAATCATAATACCAATTCAGGAGTTATTTCCATTCTTTAGAGATATCCGCTACAAGCGTCCAAGTTGCCGCAGTAACTGTAACCTCTACGGAGCTGTTAACAGTTGGTTTGGTCGGGTCAGTAGTACCACCACCACCGCTACCGCCTTCGTTGGTAGGTTTAAAGTTACCGTTCAAAGCCAATTTTACAGTATATGCCTTCCCCGCTTCAAGTTCTGCCTTGTCTCCGCCTCCGAAGTAGGTAGTGAAATACATAGGCTGGAGTTCTTCTGCTACTCCTGCCCCAGTATCAGCTTTTGTTTTTCTCCACAACACCTCAACTACGAGCGCTGTCGGATGATTGGTTATTTCCGAAACACCGGTGTTTGCGAAGGTATACCAATGTCCTATTTCCGAAATCGTATTCGCTGTTGAACCGCTTCCAGGGATGAATTTGTCAGTACTAGCCTCTATTGTGTACTCATTATTGGGTTTGAATTGATTAGGTGCTTGACCTGTCCATGGAGCACTCCATTCTACACCACCAGTGTACTGTTTCAAATCCTGTGTGATATAGCCAGAGCCATCGGTAGCAGAAAGGAAATGTGTCACTCTCTGGGCGTTCATCAGGTACACACGTTTAATAGTAAAGTTCGCATCAGCATTCGTGGCAAAATCATTTGCCTGGGCATATACATTGTCCGTTACAGTTCCACCATTGAATCTAATTTCCGTGAGCTGTATTCTGGCTGATAAATAATGCAACTGTACTGTTGTTGTTGCTACCTGAGTACCCTGATCACCAGTAGGTGTGAACGGACTCAAATCACCTATTCCCGACATATAAAGATTCGCATCCCTATGGGTTACCGCGCCGCTTTTATTGTCAGGATCGACAAGCATATCTGACAGCACAGCCTTCAGGGCATCCTCACTTGAAACAGAAGCAAACGCCCCGCCTGAAGTCGTCAAGTCTCCGGTATTGGCTAAAA
>UQLN01000027.1 GCA_900541965.1 uncultured Parabacteroides sp.
GTCTGATAGGGGGACATAGACCTTGTAACTTTGTTTTCATATCCATATATATTTAATTGTTTGTAGTTTGTTATTACCCTATTTCTAAATAACGCATTGAAGAAGCAGGTTATCCGTAAACCTGATTCTTTATGACGTCTGATCCATTTTCAATACTACCCTAGTTGAATATTGTTTCAAAAAACAGAAACAATAGTTCTATTAAGACTAAGTTAAAAATTAGGATAAATTAAAAAAAAATCGTGCCATGAAAGTAGTTAATAATCATATATTCTCAGCTTTTTGACGGTATATCAATACGCATTAAATCTTTAAAATCAAACAATTATACAGTTAATATGTAGTAATATCTTTATATATTTGCTGCGGTTAACTTAGTCTTAATAGAACTCCATATTTTATTTTTACACACTAATCAATAATTACGAATAAAGAATATTCGTACTATCCTGAAACCAGTATATAAACACAAAAAAACCGCCTGGAATAAACTATCCCAGGCGGCGACTGATATAAATAGATCGATTAGGCTAAAAGATCAGGATATTAAATTCTTAAAAAGCATAAGACAAACCGATAGACGGCATCAGGGCATACACATTATAATGTCCTCCGAAAGTACGGTCCATCTTCGTAAAGATATCTTTATCCGTATAAGAGCCATCACGACCGAAACCGGTTACATAAGAGAATGCAAAATCTACAGACAGATTATTTACCGGACGGAAACTCAAACCGGCTGTAATACCTAATTTATCCATACTCGGTGTTTCCGGATTCAAGAATGTTGATTTTACCGGAGACTCATCATAATAAGCACCAAAACGAACATCAAAACGTTTTGTTGCAGCAAACTGTGCACCTACACGGTAAATACGGCTATTATGATAGTTCTTTTCAGCTTTGATATTATATTGAGACAAGCTCGACGGAGAGAACTCTACATCCAATGATTTATAAGCACCCCAACCTACAAACTGAACTTCACCGGATACGGTCCAACGGTTTGTCGGTTTATAAGTTACACCTACATTCCAGTTATCAGGTAAAGGCAGTTCAGCAGAGAATGTTCCTTTTTCCAATGGCGGAACCTGCAATTGATCGGCTGGTATTGGAGATTTTATACCCATTGCTTCCATTTTTCCGATCAAACCACGTACTTCTCCCAGAATATTATTCAAGTCATCCTGATTTGCATAGGATAAACCGATATTGCCTTCTTTTACACGGGCTGTTACTTTCGAGCGATAAGAAACACCAACCGTCCATTTTTCATTAATATCAAACATCGCACCCACATTAAAGCCTAAACGAACGCCGGCATCACCATTCAACTGAACAGAAGCTGCCGATGCGTCATCATATTTAGCCATTTGCTGCTGTATCGGACCTACCATTCCGGAAATAACAGGTGCCAACTCAGGATGAGCAGCAACAATCTGTTTTACCATTGCACCTGCCATATTAGTCATTGCACCCGGTCCCATCAAAGCACGATCCAGAGAGATATTACCGAATTCCATCATCAAACCGGCACCGATACTCAGACGATCCATAATCTTCCAGGATACTGTAGGCTGAATATTAAATGCTTTTAAAGAAATACTTTGAACCAAATGAGCACCTTTCCAATCTTCACCCCAGTTAATAGAACTTCCATAAGGAGTATTCAAACTAATACCGGCAGCCAGGTTATCATAAATTTTAAAACCTGCATATACATATAAAGGAGTACTGGCTTTATTATCTGTTTTCGCGGTATAGTCGCCATTTGTAAACTTTGCATTTGCAAACACACCTGTTATACCAGCCGACAAATCCACATTCTTATCCATAAATACTAATCCGGCCGGATTGAAATGCATGCTCTCCGCTCCCAACTTCATGGAAGCCCCGACATGTCCCATACCAGCTTGTTTTGTACTTTGTGCATTTACCTGATAACCTTCTGCCGCTGCATAAGTCATAGGTAACATAGATAAACACGCTAATGCGATAACTTTTTTCATAAAAATTTAATTAGTTAATACTTATTCTCTTACGCCTTCCCAAGACGCAAAAACGTGGGCAAAGATAAGATACTTTTCTTTAATATTGCACAATTATCACATAAATGTGCAGCACACATACAGTAATATTGTGCAATTAATATAAAGTCAGCTCCATTCATTCAAGCCTCACCCTAAAAAATTATTGAAGAGAAATCCGTATCTTTGCATCGAAAAGGAATATTTTCTTTTCCGTGTGCTTGCTAAACCACGTATTAAAAACAAGAATATATATGAAACATCAAGAAGCCGCTTTGGTTTGCTTCTCCGGTGGACAAGATTCCACCACCTGCCTGTTTTGGGCGAAGAAGCATTTTAAACATGTTGAAGCCGTTTGTTTTACTTACGGACAAAAGCATTCTCTCGAAATAGAAGTTGCACAAAAAATCGCTACAGATGCCAACGTTCCGTTCCATCTTCTGGACGTATCCCTGATTAGTCAGTTAGATCCGAATTGCTCACTTACAAACAATGCAATTGAGATGGATCAGGAAAAACCGGAAGATAGTTATCCAAACACATTTGTCCCTGGCAGAAACATGGTATTTCTTACCTTTGCCGCTATTATGGCACGGAGCAAAGGAATCTTCAACCTGGTAACAGGTGTATCTGAAGCTGATTTCAGCGGATATCCGGATTGCCGTGATACTTTTGTCCGCTCGCTGAATGTCACATTAAACCTGGCAATGGACGAACAATTCGTAATCCATACCCCATTAATGGATCGAGACAAAAGTGAAGTATGGCAATTATCCGACGAATTAGGCGTATTCGATCTTGTACGTACGCAAACATTAACCTGCTATAACGGTATTCTGGCAGATGGTTGCGGACATTGTCCTGCCTGCAAACTTCGTAGGGAAGGATTAGAAAAATACCTGAAGCAGTTGACAAGTGACAGTTGACAGCTTTAAAAGATAAAACAAAATAATTTTAATATAAACAGACCATTGCCAATTAACAGTTGACCGCTATCTGTATTTAACTGTCAACTGTCAATTGTCAATTGTCAACTTAAAAAACATGGATACGAGAAAAGACGAAAACGAATTGCACTTATTAGGCAGTTCCACTGTATACAAGCAAGATTATGCACCGGAAGTTTTGGAAGCGTTTACTAACAAACATCCGGAAAACGACTATTGGGTACGCTTTAATTGTCCGGAATTTACCAGCCTTTGTCCCATTACGGGCCAACCTGATTTTGCTACAATCTATATTGATTACATCCCGGACATTAAAATGGTTGAGAGTAAAAGCCTCAAATTATATCTGTTCAGTTTCCGGAGCCATGGGGCTTTCCATGAAGATTGTGTAAATATCATCATGAAAGATTTGATTGCTTTAATGAACCCCAAATACATAGAAGTAACCGGTATATTCACCCCTCGCGGTGGTATCAGCATCTACCCGTATTGCAACTATGGCCGCCCGGGTACAAAATACGAGCAACTGGCGGAACAAAGACTTTTTACACATAAAGGCATGTAATTATAAGGCAGAATTAACTTTTAGTCTCTGCCTTAAAAAAACAACATCCTGTTACCAACATCTTTGTTTTTTTGTACATTTGCAATCAGAATTTATAAATCTAATAAAATTTAGGCCATGAAGAAAAAAAATCTTACAATGAAGACTGCATTGGCAGTTTTGGCTTGTACGGCATGTGCCGGTACCTTATCCGCGCAAAAACAGTATCCCCAACCCGAAAAAATGACACCCGGTATGTCCGAATACTGGACGCCTCAACCAAAGATTGTTACCCCTGGGGATATTAAAACAAATTCGGCACCATCCGATGCAATCGTACTTTTCGATGGTAAAGATTTATCAGCTTGGGAGAGCGTTAACGGAGGTCCTGCTAAATGGAACGTACATAATGGTGTATTTACCGTAGATAAAAAAACGGGCGATATCCAAACCAAGCAAAAATTCAACAACTACCAGTTGCACATCGAATGGTGTGTCCCTGAAAAAATCTCAGGTACCAGTCAGGCGCGTGGAAACAGTGGAGTCTTCATGCAAGGGAAATATGAAATCCAGATATTGGATTGCTATAATAACGAAACATACGTAAACGGTCAAACAGGTAGTGTATACAAACAAACCCCTCCATTGGCAAACGCAATGCGTAAACCGGGCGAATGGAACGTATACGATATTATCTATAGCGCTCCTATCTTTAAGGAAGACGGCACTTACCGCGTACCTCCCCGTGTAACAGTTATACAAAACGGAGTCGTACTACAAAACAATACAACGATTTTAGGTACAACTGAATATATCGGTTTCCCGAAAATAGAAAAACATGATGCAGGTCCTATCATCTTGCAGTCGCATGGAGATCCGAGCGAACCGATTAGTTTCCGTAACATCTGGTTAAGAGAACTCTAATAAATAATACATAAATAAAATGCGAATAACGCGGAATAGAATCATCCGTATTATTCGCATTTTTTATTTCTATCAATGATATAAATCTGAGATATCAGTCTAATGACAAATTAAACTCTTCCTTTAATTTTCCCAATACAGGATTAATCTCTAGCAGATGTTCATATTTTTCGGTCGAAGTATAAGCCAAATGCTTTTCATTCGACTCGATGATACGGACTCTCATCTGAATACGGGTATTTTTCAGTTGAGTACGCAAATATCCCAAAATATCGATACAACCATTTGTCAATTCATCCTGCTGCCCCGGATTATGAACGCCAACTTCAAACATAAAGTTCTCTTGCAACGTAGGTTTACAATTTATCATTGTATTTTTAAGATAGACCTTCTTGTCGATCGAAGAAGCATAGGCATCCCAACAACGGACCAAATCATCCTGGGAAAAAGGGGAAACGATATCATGTGTTACTGTTGCAGTCTGCGTAGTAGCCTGAACTTCCGGGCGCTTCGCCCCTATATCTTTAATTGACGTTCCAAACTGAGGCGGACGTGCCGGACGTTTTATGCGTGCCTCCGGAGGAGGTCCTTGCGGAACCATATTATGAACCGCAGATGCCCCTCCATTCATTGATTGCTGTGGTGGAGCCGGAGCTGCATGTTGGAAAGAAGATACCGGTTGTTGTAAAGGCGGTGCAGACTGGAAAGTAGTAGCCTGCGTTGCAGCTGCTGGCTGAGTCGCTTGATTTGCTTGCCCTCCTGGTGATATAGGCTCAATCAATCCTTTTTTTTTATCCTCTGTAGCTTGTCCGGGCATGCTTAACTGGCAAAGCTGTATGAGCGTCAACTCCAACAACAAACGTTTATTCCGGCTGGCACGATAATTCAGGTCACAACCATTTGCCAATTCTATCGCTTTAAACAGCAATTGTTCCGAACAACGTTTTGCCATTTCTTTATAACGTTCGCGTATAGATGCCCCTACCTCAAATAAAACAAGGGTCGATTCATCCCTGCAAACTAATAAATCGCGGAAATGGGAAGCCAATCCGGTAATAATATTTTGTCCGTCAAAACCTTTACTTAATATTTCATTTAAAATAAGCAAAGCCCCCCTGACATTCCCGGATAACATAGCATCCGTCAAACGGAAATAATATTCGTAATCGAGTACATTCAGATTGTCGATTACAGCCTGATACGTAATGTTCCCATTGGTAAAACTTACTACCTGGTCTAAAATCGACAGGGCATCACGCATACCGCCATCTGCCTTCTGAGCTATTACATTCAAAGCTTCCGGCTCTGCCGTCACCCCTTCGGATGAAGATACATATTGCAAATGTTCAACCATATCCGCTATCGAGATACGGGAAAAATCATAAATCTGGCAACGGGACAAAATAGTAGGCAATACTTTATGCTTCTCTGTCGTAGCCAGAATAAAAAGTGCATGATGAGGCGGCTCTTCCAATGTTTTCAAAAAAGCGTTGAAAGCTGCAGAACTCAGCATATGCACCTCATCTATTATGAATACCTTATATTTTCCGATTGGAGGCGGGATACGGACCTGGTCTATCAAAGCACGTATATCCTCCACCGAGTTATTGGAAGCAGCATCCAGTTCATGGATATTATATGAACGTTGCTCATTAAAAGCCTTACAGGATTCACATTCGTTGCAAGCCTCCCCGTCGGCTGTAGGATTGAGGCAGTTAATTGTCTTTGCAAAGATGCGGGCACATGAGGTTTTTCCTACTCCACGGGGACCGCAGAACAGGTATGCATGAGCCAGCTTGTTGTTTTGTATTGCATTTTTCAGTGTAGTTGTCAAGGACTTCTGCCCTACCACACTACGAAAAGTAGAAGGACGGTATTTCCTTGCTGAAACAATATAATTATCCATTCTCTGCTTTTTTATTGACAATACAAAGATATACAAAATAATTCATTTACCTTTGCAAAAATGATGTTACGATGTCACGCATAAAAGAGTTTTACAACAAGTATTTATCCAGGATTAACGCCTATTGGCTGGTAACCATTGGTTTTCTTGCGCTTACTTTTACCGTAGGCGACAGTAATCTGTACAAGCGTTACACATACGACGAGAAAATCCGTAGCCTTGAGAAGGAAATCAAACATTACCAGAAAGAAATTGAAATAAACAGTAAGAAATTAAATGACCTTCACACAGACAAAGAAGGCCTTGAACGCTTTGCCCGCGAAGAATACTACATGAAGAAGCCGAATGAAGACGTATATATCATCAAGAAATAAATAAATGAACGAAAAAGTAAAAGCGACTATTTTTAATATTTCCGCTATTCTCGTATTGGCAGGTGCCATTCTGAATCTGAAGTTTCAAACAGTAGCTCCCTACCTGTTTGCCGTAGGTACTGCAGGTATTGCTATTTACTACTTAACGACTCCAACCAAAGACATGGATTTCCGGACAAAACGCTTGCATCGTTCTAATATTATGGCAGGTTTTCTAGGATTAGTAGCATCTGCACTTATGTTCAGTCAAAGAAAAGAATGGATTATCTGCCTGACCATCTCTGCTATTTTACAACTTTACACAGCATTTGTTTCTCCAAAGAAATAAAATCCACAAAACAACAGGTTCTTTTTTAAATTCGACGCCTATTTTTGAGGATTTCAAACCGACGAAAAATACTTTCGACCGTTGTTGTTTTTTCTTTTGACAATTATAATTAATAAGTTCCATATAAGTATTTCTTTCTTTTAACATCTATCAAAAGAAAAAATCGACGCGTACTTTTCAGTGAAAGTACGCGTCGATTTTTTAAAAGTACGTAATCAAATTACAGTATAGAGGGCTACCTTATATATAGCAACCATCGCATAAAAAAACCGGTACCCTTCTGACAGGATACCGGTTCTATATAATAATAAATGTTTACTTATCCTTATTTGGAAGAAGATGAATAGTTCTTATTCAGAATCTCCAACAACTCGGCGGTAATATCATAAGCCGGATTAGCCAGCAGGATATTGTCACCCATTGTGTTACTAAAGATAAACTGGTAACCTTTATCTTTATTATAAACAGTCAACTGAGCTACAATCGTATCACGAAGCTGTTCGTTCAACTTTAACTGTTCCGCAGCCAATTCCTGTTCCTGCTTAGCAGCGCTCTCCTGAAGTTCCTGCTGCTTGTTCATCAGACGCTGATTCTCTTCTTCAGCTCTTGCACGAGTCAAAAATGCGTTATTTTCAAGTTTACGCTGGAAATCTGCAGCTTCTGCACGCAAAGTTTTCATCTTCTGATTAATATTTGCACGATAATCTTCCTGTTTCTTTACAATCCGTTCGTTCAGGTCTTTTGCATAATTGTAATTCTGTAACAAAGAATCTACATTGACATAAGCGATCGGGAGCAAACTCGTAGAATCACCATTTGCAGCAAATGCCGGAGCGACAGAAGCTTCCTTTTTTGTGGAAAACTGCATAACAAACAAGATCACGACAGCGACTGCCAGCACACCATTAATAACGTAGTTAATGTTCTTCATAAAGTGTAAATTAAATCTCTTTTTATTTTTTATTTTTCTATTTCATTCAGTTTATCATATAGATTTTTCTGCCTGCTATCTAACTTATCCTGGGTTTTAGCACAATAAATACCTTTCTTTCCCAGCGCTTTGTTACCTTCTATATGTGTATTAGGAAACCTCCCTCCCTTTTTAAACAAAACTTTTACAGACAGTAACACAACGCAAATAACAAGAATTATAGCTGTAATCAATAACGTTGTAAGCATTTTTTCTATATTTGTGAACGCAAATATAAGAGTTTAAGTGAATAGAAAGTACCTTTTTGATATTTAATTCTACTTTTTTTCATATACGACTCCTTTTGAAGGAATATAATTAACTATATAAGTAGTATCAATAATATATTGTAACATTATGAAGATTACAGATTTAAAGCCAGAAATCGTATGGAAGTTCTTCCATCAGATTACACAAGTACCACGTCCTTCCAAGAAGGAAGGAAAAATGATTGAATTTTTAGAATCATTCGCAAAAGAGTATCATATAGCCCTTAAAAAAGATGCCGTAGGAAACATTTTGATGTCGAAACCGGCAACCCCTGGAAAAGAAAATCTGCCGGTGGTTATTTTACAGTCGCATATGGATATGGTTTGCGAAAAAAACAATGATACCAAACACGATTTCGACAACGACCCGATCGAAACGATCGTAGACGGTAACTGGTTGCGCGCTAACGGAACTACATTGGGAGCAGACAACGGCATCGGTGTTGCTGCAGAATTAGCAGTTCTCGCATCCAACGACATCGAACATGGTCCTATTGAATGTTTATTCACTGTAGATGAAGAAACAGGCCTGACCGGAGCCAAAGCAATTGAAAAAGGATTTATGACAGGTGAAATCCTGTTGAATCTGGACAGTGAGGACGAAGGTGAAATTTTTATGGGTTGTGCCGGAGGTAAAGACACACAGGCTATATTCCATTACATGCCTCGCAAGACCAATCCGAATATGCAATATTTCACTATCAATATCAAAGGATTAAACGGCGGGCATTCAGGTGGTGAAATACACAAAGGCTTGGGTAATGCAAATAAGATACTGGTTCGTTACCTTTATTTATTAGCTAAAGAAGCAGATTTTGCTCTATGTTCTATCGATGGAGGTAACCTGCGTAATGCCATTGCCCGTGAAGCTCACGCGGTTATCGGGTTATATTCCGAAGACAAAGAAAAAGCCCGTATTTTATTAAATAATTACACGGCAGATGTTGAAAACGAACTGAAGCATGTTGATCCGAATGTACGGATTTCCATGGAATCAACAGATCGTCCGGCTACCTGCTTAAGCAATACCGAAGCAGAAAAACTAATTTGGGCTCTTCATGCCTGCCCGCATGGTGTAATCGGAATGAGTCACGACATCGAAGGGCTGGTTGAAACATCAACGAACCTGGCTTCTGTTAAGATGAAATCCGATGCGGAAGGTAAAGACCATATGATTGTTGTAGGAACAAGCCAACGCAGTTCGATTGAATCTTACAAGAACATGATTGCAAACCAAGTAGCTTCTGTATTCAAATTGGCAGGTGCAGTTGTAACCCATGGCGACGGTTATCCGGGCTGGGCGCCTAATCCGGATTCACAAATACTGGAAGTTGCTCAGGAAACCTACAAACGCTTATTTAATAAAGAAGCTAAAATAATGGCTATTCATGCCGGATTGGAATGTGGTTTATTCCTTGAAAAATATCCGCATCTGGACATGATTTCATTCGGTCCGACACTGCGTGATGTCCATTCACCAAACGAACGCATACAGATTGACACGGTTGGTTTATGGTGGACGCACCTGTTGGAATTACTAAAGAGTATTCCTGCAAAATAATTGATAAACAACAAATATGAACCAAACCTTAACTATGTTTTTCTTCTTTACTCTGTTTCCTCTATGGACACCTGCACAACAACAGGATTTCAGGGTAATGAGTTACAACGTAGAAAACCTGTTCGATACCACAGACAATCCTCAAAAAGAAGATAATGATTTTCTTTCTTCCGGTAACCGGCATTGGACAAACAAACGGTATTATCACAAACTACAGCAAATCGCCAAAGTGATTGTTGCAGCCGGAGAATGGGACACCCCTGCTTTAGTCGGATTATGCGAAGTTGAAAATGATACCGTATTAACCCACCTGTTGCATCGTACCCCCTTAAGACTACAGAATTACCGCTATTGCATGACACATGGAAATGATATCCGTGGCATCAATGTGGCTTTACTTTATCAACAAGACAAATTCGGCTATCTCGGAAATACGGAATATCCGGTACGCTTTAGCCGTAAAAAGCATAAACATACCCGGAACATCCTGCACGTGTGGGGCAAAGTTATTTCCGGAGACACATTAGACGTTTTTGTCTGCCACTTTCCTTCTCGCTATGGAGGAGAAAAAGAAAGCGAAACAGACAGATTCGATGCAGCCCTGACCTTACGTACAATCTGCGACTCTCTCCATCAAATACGGAAACATTCCCAGATCCTGATTATGGGTGATTTTAACGATACCCCGGAAAATGAAAGTATCCGTAAAAAATTAATCGGAGAAGAATCCCTGCACGATTCTTCTTCTCTCACTCTCCATAATATGTATTCCGGATACCAACCTGTATCCCCTCCGGGAAGTCACAAATATCAAGGCGAATGGAGCAAGATAGACCAGGTTATCATTTCTTCCTCACTAACCGACAGTACTGCCGCCATGCATACAAAACCCAACAGTTTCTGTATTTATGCCCCTCCTTACCTATTGATAAAAGATAAAACCTGGCGGGGAGAACGCCCCTTCCGAACCTATTACGGATTCAAGTACGAAGGTGGATACAGTGACCATTTGCCATTACTCCTGGATTTTACGATTCGTGTTAAATAATTTCCGGTATTTATTTTTTCCGTACATTTGTTTTCATAAAAATGAGATCAATGAGTATTAAACATATTTTTCTGGCAGCACTGTTGCTCTGTACAGGTTCTTATCAATCGCAAGCTCAGCGACTTCGCAATCCGTTCGACTTCCCTATCCTGTTAAGCGGTAATTTCGGAGAATTAAGAAGCAACCATTTCCATTCCGGCATCGACTTCAAAACACAGGGAGTCGAAGGAAAACCCGTCCATGCCGTACAAGAAGGTTATGTCTCACGTATATCCGTAAGCCCTTGGGGATATGGCAACGGACTTTACATAACCCATCCGGACGGAACGACTACCGTATACGGTCATCTACAAAGATTCTCAAAAAAAATTGCAGATTATGTAAAAGAGCAACAATATGCACAAGAGAGCTTCAACGTAAACCTTATTCTGCCGCCGGATACCCTGCCTGTCGAAAAAGGAGAAGTTGTAGCCCTCAGCGGTAATACCGGAAGTTCCGGAGGTCCCCATTTACATTTTGAAGTACGAGACACGGAAAGCGAAGAGGTTATGGACCCGCTAAATTATTTCATGGACCGTATCACTGATACCCGTCCTCCTAAAATACAGGGGATTCTGATTGTTCCCATGGAAGGGTCCGGCGTTGTAAACGGGAAAGCAAAGAAACTGGAGTTAAAACCGGTAACAGCCAAAGACGGCAAACACGTTCTCACCGGAAAAATAGAAGCGTGGGGAGATATAGGGCTTGCCGTAAAGACTTATGACCATATGGATAATACAGCCAATATCTACGGTGTAAAAGACATTACATTGACGGCAGACAGCCTGGTTATTTTTCACAGTAACCTAAACCAATATGCTTTTGATGAAACACGCTACCTAAACAGCTTCACTGATTATGAAGAATGGAAAGACCACCGCTCTTTTTATATCAGGAGCTTTGTGGAACCAGGCAATCGCCTGCGTTTTATAGAAAGTGTAAACAGAGGCATTCTCCATATCGACAAAGAACGTACTTACCATTTGGTTTATACACTTGCCGATGCTTTCGGCAATACGACGAAACTATCTGTATGGATTGATGGAAAAGAGCAGGATATTCCTCATCCGGAAACTACAGGAACCGAACTATTCCATTGGGGAAGCGAAAACCGTTTCGGAGCCAAAGGCATCCGTCTTACCATCCCTCAAGGGAATTTGTACAATGACCTTTATTTCCGTTATGCCGTAAAAGAAAACGAACAAGCATTGGCGGCAACCCACATTTTGCATAACAGTCCCGTGGCAATCCACAAATCGGCGCAATTATCCATCCGCCTGCAACAGGATTCACTGGAAAACAAACAATTATATGGCATTGTACGCGTACAGAACGGACGGTACTCATGGATTGGCGGCAAATACCGCAACGGATGGATAGATGCTGATATCAAGGAACTGGGAAGTTATACGATAGCCCAAGATACCGTACCACCAGTCATCACTCCAATCAATCCCGCAACATGGGTTAATAAAAAAGCCTTTGTTTTCCGTTTAAGCGATAATTTAAGCGGAGTCCAGACGTATCGTGGAGAAGTTGATGGCAAATTTATTCTTTTTGAAATGAACAATAAATCGGTCATCACATATAGATTCGACAGCGAACGGTTAAAAAAGGGGGAACATATACTTACACTCGAGGTCAAAGACGCTGCGGGAAACCGTTCCCATTACACTTATCCTTTTGTCTGGTAGGACAACTATTTTGAAAATATGAAGCTTATAAATTTGCATTAAACAATTTATTCGCATATTTTTGTTTTCGTTAATAAGTTTGTAAAACAACTAAATATAAAGCATATTCATGGAAAACAACGAACTGTTAGAAATGGTAAGAAGTAAAGCCCAAACATGGCTTACTAAAAGTTATGACGCTGAAACCCGCGCTCAGGTACAAGCTTTGTTGGACAATGAAGACCCTACAGAGTTAATCGAATCTTTTTATAAAGATCTGGAGTTCGGAACCGGCGGGTTGAGAGGCATCATGGGAGTTGGAACCAACCGCATGAATATTTATACGGTAGGTGCTGCCACACAAGGCTTATCTAATTATCTGAAACAAGAATTCGCTGAATTAGACCAAATTAAAGTGGTTATCGGTCATGACTGCCGTAACAACAGCCGTAAGTTTGCTGAAATATCAGCCGATATTTTTTCTGCCAACGGCATTAAGGTTTACTTATTCGAAGACCTTCGTCCAACTCCGGAAATGTCTTATACAATCCGTAAATTGGGATGCCAAAGCGGTATTATCCTGACAGCTTCCCATAACCCGAAAGAATATAACGGTTATAAAGCTTATTGGGACGATGGTGCTCAGATGATTGCTCCGCACGACCGTAATACGATTGCCGAAGTAAACAAAATCCGTAATGCAAGCGATATCAAGTTCAAAGGCAATAAGGAACTGATCGAAATCATCGGTAAAGAAATTGACGAACAATATATAAAGGAATTGACAACGATTTCTTTGTCTCCGGAATCCATTGCCCGTCACCATGACATGAAAATCGTTTATACCCCTATTCATGGTACAGGTGTTACTGTAATTCCTCCCACTTTGAAAGCTTTCGGCTTTACGAACATCATCCACGTTCCCGAACAGGATGTCGTAAGCGGAGATTTCCCTACAGTTATTTCTCCGAACCCCGAAGAACCGGCAGCTCTATTTATGGCAGTGGAAAAAGCAAAAGAAACTGATGCCGAATTGGTATTGGCTTCCGACCCTGACGCAGACCGTGTAGGTGCGGCAGTTAAGAACAATGAAGGCGAATGGGTACTGCTGAACGGTAATCAAACAGCATTGATGTTCGTTTATTATCTGATTACCCGCTGGAAAGAACTCGGAAAAGTAAAAGGAAAGGAATATATCGTAAAAACTATCGTAACAACAGAGCTAATCCGTACTATCGCAGAACAGAACGGAGTAGAATTATACGATGTATATACCGGTTTCAAATGGATTGCCGATGTAATGAAAAAGAACGAAGGCAAGAAAAGCTATATCGGTGGTGGTGAAGAAAGCTATGGCTTCCTCTGCGAAGACTTCGTTCGCGATAAAGATGCCGTTTCAGCTTGTGCCATCCTTGCGGAAATAGCTGCATGGGCAAAAGACCAGGGCATGACAATGTACCAGTTGTTGCAGAAAATCTATGTACAATACGGTTTCTCTAAAGAAAAAGGTATCTCTGTCGTTAAGAAAGGTAAGAGCGGTGCAGAAGAAATTGAAGCGATGATGAAAAAGTTCCGCGAAAATCCATTGCAGGAAATCGCCGGTTCAAAAGTGGCTTACTTCTACGATTATGCTTCATTGAAAGGCTTTGACTATGCCGAAAAAGAGACATTGACATTGGATATGCCTACAACTTCCAACGTGCTCCAATACTTCACGGAAGACAATACGAAAGTTTCTATCCGTCCTTCCGGCACAGAACCTAAGATTAAGTTCTATTGTGAAGTTCACTCCAAAGTAAATAGCCTCGAAGAACTTCCTACTGCTGAAAAAGCTGCTACCGAAAAGATTGAAGCCATTAAAGCATCATTGGGCATCTGATACTGAACTAAAATTCATATATAAAAGGGATTGTCTGGCTAATCAGGCAAGCCCTTTTTTGTTTTACATAATGTCAGCCTTTTATTTCTTCTCATAACACATTGAATAAATAAAGCCTTTTTCACTAACTCAAAAGGGGTCTGTAAGAGAATTTCCAAGGAGAACCGGGCTCTTTTTTGTGTTAAAAAGGAGGATTTTATACACTATCCGGAACCTATTTCCACGTATTTGAAGTATAATTCCAATGGTTTCCGCAACTAATTCCAATTATCTGCGCACTAAAAAACAACTATCCGCGCAGATAAAACATGTATATTTTGATTTCAAAGCATATATGTTTTGAAATTGAAACATCTATGCTTTGTTTTTTGATGTTATTGGGCAGACAGGTAACACTGGAATGGATAGAAAACCAGTCCTTATACAGATATTAAATAGATTGTCACCTCCCGATAAACACAACAATATGTTTAGGGAGGGATTTTACAGAAAACACGGATTCATAAAGATACAACATGTATTAATCCGTATTTTCTGTAAAATCCCTCCCCATAAATCAATATCAGTATTATATCAATCAGTAAGACACACAGCATTATCAGCAGCAAACAGACAAAACCCAACCTCATGAGAACAGCCTATTTCGGAGCTTTCTCGTATCCCTGCTCATACATCGCAAGGAGAACAAGGCTATTTTGTCAAAATGTCAAAACGACAAAATGCAGACCTACAAAAAGCCTGCAAAGCTGGAAGAGCGAATTAATTTCCTTTACCTAAATCTTTACTTCCAAAACAAAGAGGAAGCAAAGCTTCCGCACTTTCTACTGCTATCACTTCTTCTGTTCCGCAAAGTAAAACTTTCATCGGCCTACCCGACTTCTGTTCCATTTCCAGTAAAACCTGACGGCAGGCACCACAAGGAGAAACACTTTTCACCTGTTTTCCTTCTGCTACAGCCGCTATTGCGAGAATAGCTACCGGAACATCCGGATATTGGTGCCCGGCATGAAACAACGCAACCCGCTCCGCACACAAACCGGAAGGATAAGCGGCATTTTCCTGATTACTACCGGTTACAACAATCCCATTTTCCAATAATATTGCAGCTCCTACATGAAAGTGGGAATAAGGAGCGTAAGAATGTTCAGTAGCTTCCAAAGCGGCAGTAAACAACATTTGTTCCGTTTCCTGCAACTCTTCCGGGGCATAGATTCTTATGCGGGTGTCTATTCGGATCTCTTTCATAGAAATGTATTTAAAGTAACAAATATAATATATGTATTCTAAAATAATTATCTTTGTGAGATTTATTATTTACAGTCAAAAAACAGCTATGCGGTTCACATTACGAATACTCTTTCTAACCGCCGTTCTTGCATTTGCATTAAATACCGAAGCAGAAGGGCAACGAAAAATACCTTCCTACGAGAAGTACATCAAACAATATAGCGACATTGCTATCCGGCATCAAAAAAAATACCGTATTCCGGCAAGTATTACACTGGCACAGGGCATATTTGAGTCCGGAGCCGGTCAAAGCGTACTGGCACGTAAATCAAATAACCACTTCGGTATAAAATGCCATTCGGATTGGGGCGGCAAACGCGTGTACCATGATGACGATTACAAAGGGGAATGTTTCCGCAAATATCCCAAAGTAGAAGATTCTTATGAGGACCATGCACTTTTCTTAGTAAACCGTCCCCGTTATGCTCCACTGTTCAAATTAAATATCAAAGATTATAAAGGCTGGGCAAAAGGATTGCAAAAATGCGGTTATGCAACAGACCGCGCTTATGCCAATAAACTAATCAAGGTTATCGAAGACTATGAATTATACCGCTACGATAGCGCGAAAGGCATAAAAAGTACACGAACAAAACAAAAGCAGACTGTTCCTGTTTCTAAATATACGGTCTACCGGACATTCGGATTATTATATGTATATGCGAAAGACAATGATAATTTGGATAACATAGCCCGGAGTTTGGACTTTAAAGTAAAGGATCTAAAAAAGTTCAATGAAATACCGGAAGATTTTCCCCTGCAGGAAGGAGATATCATCTATCTGGAAAAAAAGAAAAAGAAAGCGGACAAACCGGCTTACGACCATGTTGTACAGGTCGGAGAGTCCATGCATAGCATCTCACAGAAATATGGAATACAAATTAAGAGTTTGTATAAGATGAACAAAAAGGACGGGGATTATGTACCGGAAGAAGGAGATGTTCTAAAACTTAGATAAATAAGACAAAAAATAGTATCTTTGCCGACAAATTTGCAAAAACAATGAGCGACCAACGTTACAATTTACGCGGTGTATCCGCTTCAAAAGAAGATGTTCACAACGCTATCAAGAACATCGACAAGGGAATATTTCCCAAAGCATTTTGTAAGATTATCCCTGACATTCTGGGTGGTGACCCTGAATACTGCAATATTATGCACGCCGACGGAGCCGGAACCAAATCGTCACTGGCTTATATGTATTGGAAAGAGACCGGCGATCTTTCTGTCTGGAAAGGTATTGCACAAGATGCCCTTATCATGAACATCGACGATTTACTGTGCGTAGGGGCAGTAGACAATATATTAGTTTCCTCAACTATCGGGCGGAACAAATTATTAATCCCGGGAGAGGTTATTTCTGCTATTATCAACGGGACTGACGAACTGCTGGCTGAACTTCGGGAAATGGGAGTCGGTTGTTATGCTACCGGCGGGGAAACAGCCGATGTCGGTGACTTGGTCCGCACCATTATTGTAGACAGTACGGTTACCTGCCGTATGAAACGTTCTGACGTTATCGACAATAAAAACATAAAAGGCGGTGATGTAATTGTTGGTATGGCCTCTTTCGGGCAGGCCACTTATGAAAAAGAATATAATGGCGGAACAGGCAGCAATGGCCTGACTTCAGCCCGTCATGATGTTTTTGCAAAATATCTGGCAGACAAATATCCTGAAAGTTATGACGCTGCGGTTCCGAACGAACTTGTTTATTCCGGGAATCTGAAATTGACGGATAAAATAAAAGAATTAGGTATAGATGCCGGAAAACTGGTACTCTCTCCTACCCGTACTTATGCACCTGTTATCAAAGTATTGCTGGATAAATTGCGCCAGCATATCGATGGAATGGTACACTGTTCAGGGGGTGCACAGACTAAAGTTTTACACTTCGTTGAAAACAAACGTATCGTAAAAAATAATCTGTTCCCAATTCCTCCTCTTTTCCGTATTATTCAGGAACAAAGTGGTACGGACTGGAGTGAAATGTATAAGGTTTTCAATATGGGACACCGGATGGAAATCTACATTGCACCGGAATATGCAGAAGAAGTGATTAAAATATCAAAGAGTTTTGGTATCGATGCACAAATTGTAGGCTTCGTAGAGGAAGCAGAAAAGAACGAACTGATTATCGAAAGCGAAAACGGTCGCTTTACATACTGATATCTATACATGGCAGAAAACAGTTTACTTGAGAAATTAGATGGCTTGGTAGCCCGTTTCGAAGAAATCGGTACACTGATTACCGACCCGGCGGTCATAGCCGATATGAAACGGTACGTCAAGTTGAATAAAGAATATCGCGAACTGGAAATGCTGGTATCCACTCGTGAAGAATACATAAGGACGTTGGATGGAATCAAAGAAGCCCGCGAACTTTTGGATTCGGAGCAAGATCAGGAAATGAGGGATATGGCACGTGAAGAACTGGAAAGTTGCACGGCACGTATCCCGGAACTGGAAGAAAAAATCAAGCTGCTGCTGGTTCCAGCCGATCCTGAAGATGATAAAAATGCCATCGTGGAAATACGCGGGGGAACGGGTGGTGATGAAGCAGCCCTTTTTGCCGGTGATTTATATCGCATGTATGTCAAGTATTGCGAAATGAAAGGCTGGAAAGTTTCTTTGTCCAGTTGTAGCGAAGGTGCTGCGGGAGGATACAAGGAAATCATTTTCACCGTCAGCGGAGAAAAAGTTTACGGTACTTTAAAATATGAATCCGGCGTACATCGTGTGCAGCGTGTACCGGCAACAGAAACACAAGGACGTGTCCACACTTCTGCAGCAACCGTAGCTGTGCTTCCCGAAGCCGATGAATTTGACGTTGAAATAAACGAAGGAGAAATCAAATGGGACACCTTCCGTTCCGGTGGCGCCGGTGGCCAGAATGTAAATAAGGTTGAATCGGGTGTCCGCCTGCGTTATGTCTGGAGAAATCCAAATACAGGCGAAAGTGAGGAAATCTTGATTGAATGTACAGAAACACGCGACCAGCCCAAAAATAAAGAACGGGCATTAACCCGCTTGCGTTCGTTCATTTATGATAAAGAACATCAGAAATATATGGATGATATCGCCCGGAAACGTAAAACGATGGTTTCTACAGGCGACAGGTCTGCTAAAATCCGGACCTATAATTATCCGCAAGGACGTATCACCGATCACCGTATAAATTATACGATATATAATCTTTCTGCTTTTATGGATGGTGAAATTCAAGATTGCCTGGACCATTTAATTGTGGCGGAAAATGCAGAACGGTTAAAAGAGTCCGAATTATAAATATACTTTAGACTAAAAGACAACACAATATGAACAAGCAACAATTATTTGAAAATATCAAGAAGAAACAATCCTTCCTCTGCGTAGGGCTTGATACCGATATAAAGAAAATCCCGCAGCATTTACTTGCAGAAGAAGATCCCATCTTCGCATTTAACAAAGCAATTATTGATGCTACCGCTGATTTTTGCGTAGCTTACAAACCGAATTTGGCTTTTTATGAGAGCATGGGTGTAAAAGGCATGCAGGCTTTTGAAAAGACTGTTGCTTATTTGCGGGAAAACTATCCGGACCAGTTTATCATTGCCGATGCCAAACGCGGCGATATCGGAAATACTTCGGAAATGTATGCACGTTCTTTCTTCGACCACATTAAGGTGGATGCAGTTACTGTAGCTCCTTACATGGGAGAAGATAGCGTAAAGCCATTTCTTATTTACCCGGAAGCATGGGTTATATTGCTGGCCCTGACATCAAACAAAGGTTCGCATGATTTTCAACTGACTGAAGATGCAAATGGCGAACGACTGTTTGAAAAAGTATTGAAAAAATCCCAGGAATGGGCGAATGATGAACAAATGATGTATGTAGTCGGCGCTACACAGGGAAAAATGTTTCTCGACATCCGCAAATATGTACCGAACCACTTCCTTTTGGTTCCCGGAGTCGGGGCACAAGGCGGAAGCCTGGCAGAAGTAGCTCAATACGGAATGAACGACCAATGCGGTTTGCTGGTAAATTCGTCCAGAGCAATTATTTATGTAGATAAATCAGAAAAATTTGCAGATTTTGCACGTGAAGCCGCACAAACCGTACAGCGCGAAATGGCAGGTTATCTGCATGATAAAGGAATTATTCCTTGTAAAGGATAAGGGTAATTCCAATATTTTTTACCATTTTTGCAAACTGTCTTGGAAAAAACAGCACCGGACAGTTGCAAATAAATACAATTAACTGAATAGTAATGGAGTTTTCAGCCCAACAAATAGCGAGTGTTTTAGGGGGAACCGTCGAAGGCAACCCTGAAGTAAAAGTAAATAATTTTTCGAAAATAGAGGAAGGAAAACCTGGAACATTAACATTCCTCGCTAATCCGAAATACGAACACTATATTTATAATACTGAGGCTAGTATTGTTTTAGTGAACAATGATTTTACACCGAGTGAGCCTGTAAAAGCCACGTTAGTGAAAGTTGACAATGCCTACAGTGCACTGGCTATCCTGCTTAACATGGTAGAAAAAGCAAAAGAAAAAAAAGCCGGTATTAACTCGACTGCTTTCATCGCAGCATCCGCATCTATGGGTGAAGAATGTTATATCGGCAATTTTGCTTATATCGGCGAAAATTCAAAACTGGGAAATAAATGCCGCATTTATCCGAATGCTTATATCGGAGACAACGTGACAATCGGAGACAACTGTATTATCTATCCGCATGTAACCATTTATGACGGATGCATAATCGGTAATAATTGTATCCTTCATGCTGGTTGCGTTATCGGTTCGGATGGTTTTGGCTTTGCTCCCGAAGGTGAGAAATACAATAAAATACCACAACTCGGCAATGTTATATTGGAAGATGATATTGAAATCGGAGCTAACACGACTATAGACCGCGCAGTTATGGATTCGACAATTATCCGACGTGGCGTAAAACTCGATAATCTGGTACAAATCGCTCACAATGTAGAAGTTGGAGAAAATACAGTAATGGCTGCACAGGTAGGTATTGCCGGTTCTGTAAAGATCGGCAGCCATTGTATGTTTGGCGGACAGGTCGGGCTCTCCGGACATATCCATGTAGCAGACCATGTGGTATTCGGTGCACAATGCGGTGTAATCAGTGACGTAAAGGAAGCTACTACTTTATTGGGTGCGCCCGCCATTAATGCAAAAGCATTTATGCGTTCCAGTGCTATTTTCGGCCGTTTACCTGAAATGTACCGGACTATGGGACAAATGCAACGCGAGATAGAAGAATTAAAAAAGGAACTTAATAAATAATAAGGAAACGTATGCAGAAACAGAAGACGCTTGCTACGAGCTTTTCAGTACAGGGGAAAGGGTTACATACCGGACTAAATATACAAATGACATTTAACCCGGCACCGGAAAACCATGGCTATAAAATCAAACGGGTGGATTTGGAAGGAGAACCGGTTATCGATGCGGTAGCCGAAAATGTAGCAGGAACCCAAAGAGGGACCGTTCTTTCCAAAAACGGTATTCAGGTTAGTACAATTGAACATGCAATGGCTGCTCTATATGCTTACGAAATAGACAACTGCCTGATTGAAGTAAATGCTCCTGAATTTCCAATCCTTGACGGCAGTTCCCGTTTCTATTCCGAAGAAATACAAAAGGCTGGCATTGTTGAACAGAATGCCCCGAAAGATTATTATATCGTAAAGCACAAAATAGAAGTAAAAGATGAAGAAACCGGTTCTTCACTTATTATCCTTCCGGACGATAAGTTTAGTGTAAATGCTCTGATTTCTTTCAATTCACCGGTCCTTTCCAATCAATTTGCGACATTAAACGATCTGAGCGAATTCCCGACGGAATTAGCAGCATCCCGTACATTCGTCTTCGTACGTGAAGTTGAAATGTTATTGCAAAATAACCTGATTAAAGGAGGTGACCTTGACAATGCAATCGTTATTTACGATGAAATGATTCCTCAGGAAAATCTGGATAAATTAGCAGACGAATTAGGAATCCCACACAAGGATGTCAAAGGTTTAGGCTATATAAACAACAAACCGTTGGTGTTTGATAACGAACCGGCACGTCATAAACTGATTGACATTATCGGTGATATGGCTTTAATCGGTAAACCGATACGCGGACGTATCATTGCAACACGCCCGGGACACAAAATCAACAACCAATTGGCTCGCATGATCCGCAAGGATATTAAAATGAACGAAGTACAGGCTCCGGTTTACGATCCGAATGTAGCTCCTATTATGGATATCAATCGTATCCGGGAACTACTGCCTCACCGTTATCCGTTCCTTTTAGTCGATAAAATCATTGAAATAGGTGGCAATTATATTGTCGGTGTTAAAAACATAACGTCAAACGAACCATTTTTCCAGGGGCATTTCCCGCAGGAACCTGTTATGCCTGGCGTATTGCAGGTAGAAGCGATGGCACAAACCGGAGGTTTGCTCGTTCTTAACTCCGTGGACGAACCGGAACGTTATTCCACTTATTTCATGAAGATAGACGGAGTAAAGTTCCGTCAGAAAATTGTTCCGGGAGATACATTAATTTTACGTCTGGAATTAGTAGCACCGATACGTCGAGGCATTTCCACAATGAAAGGATATGTATTTGTCGGAGACAAATTAGCAAGTGAAGCTGAATTCATGGCTCAGATTATCAAAAATAAATAATAAATAAGGTAATGGATATATCACCCTTAGCAGTCGTACATCCGGAAGCGCAGATTGGACAGAATGTCCGGATCGACCCGTTTGCCGTAATAGAAAAAGATGTAACAATCGGCGATAATTGCCACATACATTCGCATGCAGTCATTATGAATGGGGCACGAATCGGTAAAAACTGCCAGATATTCCCTGGAGTTGTAGTTGCAGGTATTCCACAGGATTTAAAATTTGCAGGAGAAATGACTACTGCAGAAATCGGAGATAATACAACATTGAGAGAATGTGTAACCATAAACCGTGGCACAGCTTCCAAAGGCAAAACTGTTGTAGGAAGTAACTGTCTCATTATGGCTTATTCACATATTGCACACGATTGTTTATTGAAAAACAATATCATCATTGGTAATGCAACCCAAGTTGCCGGGGAAGTGGAAATAGATGACTTTGCTATTGTTAGCGGAGGTAGTCTTGTACACCAGTTCTCACGTATCTCAAAACATGTAATGGTACAGGGCGGCTCACGCATCGGAAAAGATATTCCTCCTTATACATTAATCGGACGCGATCCGATTGTATATTGCGGTATCAACATAGTAGGTTTGCGCCGTCGAGGGTTTACCAACCAGCAAGTATTTTTAATCCAGGATATTTACCGCACATTATATACCCGTGGATTAAATAATACGGAAGCAATGAAAGCAATTGAAACCGAATACGAAGCCAGTGAAGAAAGAGACCTGATTCTCAACTTTATAAAATCTTCACAACGAGGTATCGTCAGAGGTTCCATTGATGAATTATAATTCATTTTATTATCCATATAAGAGGGCGAAGCTAAACTTCGCCCTTTTTTTATGCCATAATATAATGGGAACAAATATTTTTACTACTTTTGAACCAACAAAAACTAAGAACAATTATGGTATTTAGATTTCTAATTCTATCAGATGAAGCAGACAACTTCAAACGCGAGATTAAGATTGACTCGGAAGCAACTTTTCTGGACTTATATAATGCCATCATGGACTCTGTTGGGTACACGAAAGATCAAATGTGTTCATTCTTTATCTGTGATGACGATTGGAGCAAAAACACAGAAATTACTCTTGTAGAAATGGATACCACATCTGAAGTGGATAACTATATAATGGAAGATACCCGTTTGGAAGAATTACTTGAGGACGAACGTCAAAAACTGCTTTTTGTCTTCGACTATTTAACTGAACGCGCGTTTTTCATGGAACTGCGCGAAATCCTTCCCGGACAAGATTTGGACGCGCCCGTATGTAGCAAGTCGGTGGGCGAACCTCCTTTACAAGCCTTACAGTTTGACGAAATGGAAGCAAAAAGCGGAACTACTGAAATCGGAGAAGATTTCTATGGAGATTCGGAATATGACATTGATGAACTGGATAAAGAAGGTTTCGACGGGTTAAGTGAAGGCCCGATGGATAACCCTTACGATGATGAACGCTTTTGATTAAATGAATTTCCTTATCATATTGCTAGGACCGACAGGAGTCGGCAAGACAGAACTGAGTTTGCGTATTGCGGAACATTTCGGTTCTCCTATTATATCTTCCGACTCCCGTCAGCTTTATAAGGACCTTCCTATAGGTACTGCAGCCCCTACTGCAGAACAAATGGCACGTGTACAACATTATCTGGTTGGTACACTTTCGCTCACAGATTATTATAGTGCAAGTAATTTTGAAGAAGATGTTATAACACTTCTCGGAAAACTACATCAGACACATCCGGCCGTAGTTATGACAGGAGGATCCATGATGTATATCGATGCAGTAACGAAAGGTATAGATGATATTCCTACCGTAACACCCGAGATACGTTCCACCATTTACAAACAGTATGAAACGGAAGGGCTTGCTCCTATTCTGGAGGAATTAAAAAAAGCAGATCCGATTCATTATGAAGAAGTAGATCGCAGTAACTACAAAAGGGTTATCCATGCTGTCGAAATCTGCCGAATGACAGGCAAGCCTTATTCTTCTTTCCGGACAAATACAAAAAAAGAACGCCCGTTCCGTATTATACAGGTGGGACTGAATCGGGAACGGGAAGAATTATACGAACGTATCAATCGCCGTGTAGACCAAATGATGGCAGATGGCTTCCTGGAAGAAGCCCGTCGTGTTTTTCCTTATCGTAATCTTAACTCTTTGAATACTGTTGGATATAAAGAACTTTTCAACTATCTGGATGGGACATGGCCATTAGACTTTGCGATTGAAAAAATCAAACGTAATTCCCGCGTTTATGCCCGCAAGCAAATGACATGGTTTAAAAGAGATACGGAAATCAAATGGTTTCATCCGAATGAAGAAAAAGCCATCCTTGCATATCTGGATGCAGAGACGGCTATTCTATAATATTCCGTATGGTATAATCAGTTACAGGTCCTATTTCTTAAATACCAAATAGACAGCTGCGACAAGTAACACACAAGCCAACGCATGGTTCCATTTAAAGCTTTCCCCTTTAAAAGCGATCGTACTGAAACAGATAAAAACGACCAATGTAATCACTTCTTGTATAACTTTCAACTGAATCAGGTTGAATGGTCCTCCATTTTCCCTGAAACCGATGCGATTTGCCGGAACCTGTGCGCAATATTCAAAAAAAGCAATACACCATGAAAAAAGAATCACACCGATAAGCGGCAAATGTTCAAACCAACTGAACTGTTGTTTCAATTTCAAATGACCGTACCAGGCACATGTCATGAATATATTCGATACGATCAATAGCAAAATAGTATAAACTCCTTGCATAACTTTATTTTATCTTATGAGGTAAATAATCTGTTTGTATATTGGACATACTACTCCAAAGGCTGTAACGAGCTTCCGGGTTGATAGCCTCCAAGCGAGTCAGTATTTCTTTCATATCCGAACGGCTGGAGCCACTTTCATAAGGACAATTCTTAATTTGCTTACGATATCCTTTCCATTCTGCTATACGGACCAACTCTTTTTCTTCCACCAAACATAGAGGACGAATAATCTCCATATCAAACTTGTCCATTTTCAAACGCGGAGGCATTGTACCGATAGCTCCCTGGTGAATCATATTCATCAATAACGTTTCCAATAAATCATCCTGATGGTGGCCAAGGGCAATCTTATTACAATTATATTTTTTGGCTACGTCAAACAATGCTTTACGACGTGTCCAGGAACAAAGAAAACAAGGTGACTTACGTGTATCTGTGGAAGCATCGAAACTGGTTTCATACACACAAAAAGGCAGTCCGTGTTCATCAGCACATCCTTTCAAATATTCCATATCCGAACGATATGGGATATTCGACATGACAATGTGAGCGACCACGACTTCAAAGCGTGGATGAAAAACTTTAGAACGCCTGCCTAATAAGTCAACCAATGCCAACGAGTCCTTCCCCCCGGAAAGACCAACCAGCACACGGTCTCCGTCCCCTATCAGTCCATATTCAAAAATAGCCCTTTTCACTTTCTCTTCCACCTTGCGGAACAGAAATTCTTCTGCTGTCAGCTTTACCATATAAAATTTTACAATCGGGCACAAAAATACATATTTATCAGGCTAATTGTGTGCTCAACAGAAAATATTGTTATCTTTGAAACTGTATAACGATATCATATATTTAAGGTACAATGAACTGGTTATCAAAGAAACTGTTTTATACAATTGGAATTACATTACTCTGTAGCGGTTTACAGGCACAGAGCTTAGATCAAGCTAAAAAATTATACAATGATGGCAAATATGCTGAAGCAAAGCCCGCATTTGAAAAGCTTGTCAAACAAGCACCTTCTAACGCGTCCTATAATCAATGGTATGGGGTATGCTGCTATGAAACAGGAGATTTAGCCGGAGCTGAAAAACATTTGAAAGTGGCGGCTAAACGAAAAGTAGAAAATGCATATCCCTATCTTGCAAATGTTTATACAAAAACATATCGTTTCAGTAATGCGATTGAAACGTTGGAGGAATATATCAGCCAGTTGGAAAAAAGAAAGAAAAATACGGAAGCTGCTGCTGCCATGTTAGAAATAGCAGAAAATTCCCAACGCATGTTGGAAAAAGTCGAAAACATCCAAATCATAGACAGTATGGTTGTGGACAAGGATGATTTTCTTTCCGCTTATATACTAAGTGAAGAAAGTGGAACTCTGGATACTTACAGCAACTTTTTCCAGACTAACGAACCGGTTCATTCTGCCGTATACATGAACCAGAAAGGAGACAAAATATATTATGCACATCCTACCGATGATTCCCGATACTGCCTTTATACCCAGTCCAAATTGATGGATAAATGGGGGGATGAAAAACAATTACCGATGAATATCAATAGTAAAGATGATGATAATTATCCTTTTGTTCTTTCTGATGGCGTTACCATGTATTATGCCTCTCAAGGTAATGGATCTATCGGTGGCTACGATTTATTTGTTACTCGCTATAATACAAATTCGGATTCTTATCTGTCACCGGAACAATTGGGGATGCCTTTTAATTCCCCATACAATGATTATATGATGGTATTGGATGAAACAAAAGGATTAGGTTGGTTCGTTTCCGACCGTTTCCAGCCTGAAGGAAAAGTCTGCGTATACCTGTTTATCCCCAATACGGATAATAGCCGCATAGACAGCGATAACATCGATCTGAAACGTTCACGTGCTGCAATTTCTGCCATCCAAGACTCATGGAAACCAGAAATGAATTATACGGATTTAATCCGTCTGTCACATACTGAAATTCCATATGGCGAACAGAAAATAGATAAAGACTTTGAATTTGTGATCGGTAATAATGTAGTTTATTACACATGGGAAGAAATTAAAAGTCCGGAAGCAAAAAGTTACTACGAAAAGGTTGTTGCAGTAAAAAAGCAAATCGACGAACTTAATGAAAAGCTGGACAACTTGCGTACTTCTTATACGACAGGAAATAAGGCGCGTCGTGAACAGTTGAAACCTTCAATACTTAAAGCGGAAGAACAATTAAGCAGCCTGCTCAACCAACCGGAAGAATTGGAAAAAAAAGCTCGTAATGCAGAAATAAATTATTTAAAGAAACGATAAAATGTTACTTGAAACAATTATCATCATATTCCTGATGCTCATAGCCATTGTGCTGGTTTTACTGGAAATATTCATGTTACCGGGAATCACGGTTGCAGGAATCGGAGGATTTTTGTTTGCTGCAGGAGGACTTTTTTATGCTTATTCCATCAGTTTTTGGACAGGCAACCTGACATTAATCCTCTCCTTAGTCGCTTTTGGAGCCTCTTTTGCCTGGTTACTGCGTTCTAAATCATTCAGTAAAGTGGCATTAAAAACGGATATTGACTCCAAACTGGTTTCCACGCGCGACCTGAACATCAAACCGGGGGATGAAGGCATAACTATTTCACGCCTTGCCCCGATAGGCAAAGCCCGCATTAACGGTATCGTTGTTGAAGCTAAAGCGATGGATGAACTGATCGATGAAAATACATCTGTCGAGGTTATAAGGATAGACGGATACAACGTTATTGTACAAGTAAAAAATAATACAAATACTCACGAATAAACATTATTAGTATGGAAGTAGCTTTAGTTCCTTTAATCTTACTTGGAGCAGCGATATTGCTGCTGGCAATTTTTTTCTACTATGTGCCTTTCCTACTCTGGATTTCGGCAAAAGTATCCGGTGTAAATATTTCGTTGATACAGCTCTTCTTGATGCGTATCCGTAACGTGCCCCCTTACGTTATTGCACGTGCCATGATCGAAGCCCATAAAGCCGGATTAAAAACATTAACCCGCGACGAGCTGGAAGCCCACTATCTGGCTGGTGGCCATGTAGAAAAAGTAGTGCATGCCCTGGTTTCCGCATCAAAAGCAAATATAGACCTGCCCTTCCAGATGGCTACAGCTATCGACTTGGCAGGACGTGATGTATTTGAGGCTGTACAAATGTCTGTAAACCCCAAAGTTATAGATACCCCTCCTGTTACAGCTGTAGCCAAAGACGGTATCCAGCTAATTGCTAAAGCACGTGTTACTGTCCGTGCTAATATAAAACAGTTAGTCGGAGGTGCCGGCGAAGAAACAATTCTGGCACGTGTAGGTGAAGGTATTGTCTCATCTATCGGTTCCTCGGAGAATCATAAAACAGTACTTGAAAACCCAGACTCAATTTCCAAACTGGTTTTGCGTAAAGGATTGGATGCCGGTACTGCTTTTGAAATCTTATCTATTGATATTGCAGACATCGACATAGGTAAAAACATCGGTGCCTTCCTACAAATGGACCAGGCGCAGGCCGACAAAAACATTGCACAAGCGAAAGCCGAAGAACGCCGCGCTATGGCCGTTGCCATAGAACAAGAGATGAAAGCAAAAGCTCAAGAGGCTCGTGCTAAAGTGATTGAAGCTGAAGCAGAAGTACCAAAAGCTATGGCTGAGGCGTTCCGTAGCGGCAATCTTGGCATCATGGATTATTATAAGATGAAAAATATCGAAGCAGACACTGGCATGCGTGAAGCTATTGCCAAGCCGGCAAATAATCCATCCAAACCGCTTAAAGATTAAAAAACAAGTCATATGATAGCCCCTTCAGAACTAATTATAAATGCAGATGGAAGCGCATTCCATCTGCATCTGAAACCGGAACAGCTTGCCGACCGTATTCTTTTGGTTGGCGACCCGGAACGGGTCAGCATGGTTGCCTCCTATTTCGATACGAAAGAGTGTGAAGTCTCCAGCAGGGAGTTTCATACGATTACCGGTACATACAAAGGGAAACGCATCACCACTTTGTCACATGGTATCGGTACGGATAATATTGATATTGTTCTGAATGAATTGGATGCATTGGCTAATATCGATTTCAACACCCGAACTATAAAAAAAGAATTCAGGCAACTTACATTAGTCCGTGTAGGAACATCCGGAGGACTACAACCGTTTGTGCCTGTCGGTACGTATGTTGCTGCGGAAAAGTCTATCGGCTTTGATGGCGTATTATATTTCTATGCAGATTCGGAAAAGGTACGCGATATGGATTTTGAGGCAGAACTTCATAAACAACTGCAATGGAAACTATCCGGTATACATCCTTATGTTGTATCTGCAGATTCCTCTCTGATTGAACAAATCACTCAAAACGACATTCTTCGTGGCATAACAATTGCAGCCAACGGATTCTATGGTCCACAGGGACGTAAATTACGCCTTCCCCTTGCAGACCCTCAACTAAATGAAAAAATAGAAGCCTTCCATTATAACGGTAGACAAATCACTAACTTTGAAATGGAAAGTTCCTCCTTAGCCGGTCTGTCGGCATTGATGGGACATCGTGCCATGACCGTTTGCTGCATCATTGCAGGACGCGTGGCAAAAGATATGAACACGGAATACAAAGGGTCCATTACCGGACTGATAGAAACAGTTTTAGACCGCATCTGAAACATCCATCCTTTCCACATTGTTTATAGTATATAAATGCAATATCATGGAATGGACGAATACAATTATGACATCTTTGGAATGGGGGAAAACAATTTCAAATAGAGAAGAAAAAGAAAAGGTTGCCGATATGATCGCGTCAAAAGTCAAAGACGGAGAAATAATTGGTGCAGGTTCCGGCTCCACGGCCTATCTGGCAATACTAAAAATAGCAGAACGGATAAAAGAGGAAAATCTACATATCCGTATCATCCCCACCTCACAGGAAATCAAAATGACTTGTGCACATTTAAATATTCCTGTTACTTCTTTATGGGAATATCGCCCGGATTGGACATTTGACGGAGCGGATGAAATAGATAATGATTTTAATATGATAAAAGGACGTGGAGGCGCCATGTTCAAAGAAAAGCTGCTGATAAATGCCAGTCCCAGAACCTATATCATTGCAGACGCTTCAAAACGAGTTTCCAAACTAGGAGTTAAATTTCCGGTTCCTGTTGAAGTATTCCCGGAGGCTCTGACATATGTGGACCATGTACTTAGATCCTATAACCCCAAAGAAATAAAAATACGTATGGCGGATAAAAAAGACGGTCCTGTTATCACTGAAAGCGGAAATCTTATTCTGGATGTATGGTTCAATAATATTCCAACCAATCTGGAAAAATCCATCAAATCCATCACCGGAGTAATAGAAAGCGGACTTTTTATGCACTATAACGTAACCATATTGCAACCGTAGAGGCAGATGTTGCCCCTACAGTGTATCATTTTTATTTCAGAAATCCCTGATCTTTCAGTACCTGAAGCAAGACTTCTGAGAAATGTTCATTATTTGCTTTGGTATAACGAACATCCGTAAAGACTTGTGCTAATGTCTCTTTATTATTTTCCTTAATAAATTGCTTATTGACTTCCAATGCTTCTTTTGCCTCATATAAAGCATCGATAGAAGCCGGGGTATAATCTGTATAAATTTCCTGATGGACAATTGCCTCTAAAGGCAAACGTTCAACCTGCTCCGGCATGCCGTCCGGATAACCAACTGTTACTGTAACAATAGGCACAACCAGACGCGGTAATGACAAAGATGTGATAATCTGGTCTGCATTATAAGCCGTTGTCCCAAGGTAACAAATCCCTAATCCCTTTTCTTCTGCGGCATTACAAAAGGTCTGAGCAAACAGCATTGCATCAATGGTGGAGGCAATAAAAGTCTGCAAATTATCAAATCCAGCCACCGCATCCCGCTGTTCCGCCCATTTTACAAAACGGTTGGCATCCGCACAAAAAGTTAAGACGACCGGAGCCTGGGTAATCATTGGCTGGTTGAAATGGGCAGGAGCCAGCTTTTCTTTATTAGCCTGGTCACGGGTAATCACCACACTGTATAATTGCATATTCCCAGTGTTTGATGCACGGGCCGCAACTTCCAGCAATTCATTTAATAAAGTATCCGGAATATCCTGTTTTGTATATTTACGGATGGTCCTCCTGTTTTTCATTACATCTATCATATTTCTGAGATTTAATATTGAACGATACAAAAATAAGAGATAATTATGTAAGTTTGTACTCAAAACCAATAGAAGAATGAGTACGTCTAAAGTTTACTTTACAAATCTCCGCACAACACCTACGAGCAACTTGCTGGACAAGATGGAACGGCTCGTTAAACGTGCTGGTATTTCAAACATTGATTTCAAAAATCAATTTGTAGCGATTAAGATTCATTTCGGGGAACCGGGAAATCTGGCTTATATCCGTCCTAACTATGCAGCACGCATAGCAACTCTACTTCGGAGTCTTGGAGCCAAACCATTCCTGACAGACTGCAACACACTCTACTCCGGTCGTCGTGCTAATGCTGTAGACCATCTTCAAAGTGCCATGGAAAATGGTTTCAATCCCATTTCTGCAAAATGTGATGTAATCATAGCCGATGGCTTGAAAGGAACAGATTATCGCGAAATAGAAATAAATGGCGAATATTGTAAAGCGCCTAAAATCGGAGCTGCCATTGCAGACGCAGACATCATCCTGACGATGAACCATTTCAAGGGACATGAACAAACCGGTTTCGGCGGTGCCTTGAAAAACTTGGGTATGGGTTGTGCCAGTGTCGGAGGAAAGCTGGAATTACATTCTGCCGCACAACCGGTTGTAAACCGCGAACATTGTAAAAGTTGTAATATCTGCGTAAAACATTGCGCACACGACGCAATCCATTTGGATGATAACAAAATTGCAACTATCGATTATGATAAATGCGTGGGGTGCGGGCAATGTGTTGCTCTTTGCCAATATGATGCTGCTGTTATGGGTGACAATGATACATCCGAACGGCTAAACTGCAAAATTGCAGAATATACGAAAGCTGTATTGCTGGATAAACCTCATTTCCATATCAGTTTCATCATGAATGTTTCTCCCGAATGTGACTGCTGGAACCATAATGATGCTGCAATCGTGCCGGATCTAGGTATTGCTGCATCTTTTGACCCAGTGGCATTGGACAAAGCTTGTGCCGACATTGTAATCAAAGCACCTATATTGGAAACAGGAAACCGTCTTTCCGATAAACCTCATCATGACCATTTGGAAGACTGTGACAAATTCCACCTGATGCATCCGGAAACAAACTGGCAATCGGGTCTGGAACATGCTGAAAAGATAGGATTAGGGACACAAGAATACGAACTTATCACTGTATAATTAATGAACGACACAATCTGCGCCATTTCAACTGCTCCGGGAGCCGGAGGTATTGCTGTTATCCGTGTATCAGGACCGGAAGCCATAGCCATTTGCAACAAGATATTTCAACCTCACATAACAGGGAAGAACTTATTGTCCCAGAAAGCGTATACGTTACGTTACGGAAGTATTCGCCGGGAAAACGAATTAGTTGATGATGTCCTTGTTGCATTATTCCGTGCCCCCCACTCTTTTACAGGGGAAAATACAGTGGAAATCACCTGCCACGGTTCTATTTATATCCAGCAACAAATTATGCAATTATTGATTGGCGCAGGTTGTCGTACAGCTCTTCCCGGCGAATATACACAACGAGCTTTTCTTAATGGGAAAATGGACCTTAGCCAGGCAGAAGCAGTTGCAGACCTGATAGCTTCAACTTCCGCCGGACAACATCGTTTGGCTTTCAATCAAATGCGAGGTGGCTTTAGCAATGAATTGAAAGAGCTTCGCGAGCAACTCCTGCATATCACCTCTTTAATGGAGCTGGAACTGGATTTTAGTGACCATGAAGAATTAGAATTTGCAGATCGTAGCGAACTGAAGACATTAGCCTCTCACATTGAAACCGTGATATCCCGACTGGCTAATTCCTTTAGTGTCGGTAATGTCATAAAAAATGGTATTCCCGTTGCTATCATTGGAGAAACAAACGCTGGGAAATCTACTTTACTGAATATCTTATTAAATGAAGAGAAAGCGATTGTCAGCGATATCCACGGAACAACTCGCGACGTGATAGAGGATACAGTAAACTTGCAAGGTATTTTATTTCGTTTCATCGATACAGCCGGTATTCGTGAAACACATGACACTATTGAAAGTATCGGGATAGAACGTACTTTCCAAAAACTGGAACAGGCAAACATTGTTCTCTGGATGATTGATACAAGGGAGGCTTCCTCACAAATTGCCCAATTATCATCCCAAATTCTTCCGCGTTGTAAGGATAAACAACTTATCATTGTCTTCAATAAAGCAGATTTGATAGAAGAAACATCCCATATTATCCCGGCAAATCTACCTAGTGATATTCGCTCTATCTTTATTTCCGCAAAACAAAAAAACGGTATTGAGAAATTAGAACAGCTGTTAATTGAAGCTGCCAATATCCCATCATTATCACAAAATGACATCATTGTAACCAATGTACGTCATTATGAGGCTCTGACCCGTGCCCTTGAATCTATCCGCCGGGTACAGGAAGGATTAGACGTTGACTTATCCGGAGATTTCATATCACAGGATTTGCGTGAATGTATCTATCACCTTTCGGATATTGCAGGGGAAGTAACTACAGACCAAGTACTGGGTAATATTTTTGAGAGGTTTTGCATCGGCAAGTAAGTGGTGATTACCAACGGTTAGCATATATCATCAATGATTATCAAGGCGTTCATTTTGAACGCCTTTCTTTTTAGCCTTATAAGCGATGGTTATCGTTTATAGGGCTTTTTCAGCTCATTTTTGTACCGCATTTGTTGCTCGCTTGTTACTCTCCGATTTTAGGCGGAAAGGTCGTGGACACACTGGTACGTCATGGTACGTGGTGGTACGCGATGAAACAGATTTGGCGAAATAAACGGATAAATAAAATGAGTAGTAGAATCGACATTCAGAAAAGATGTAAGTGGTGCAACGCTGTTTTCACAGCTCATAAGACGACCACAGAGTATTGTTCACACCGATGTGCCAACCTTGCCTACAAAGACAGGGTTAGGAAACAGCGTATCGAAAGTCTGCAACACGAATTAAGGAAAAGTATAAAGACACCTCCTAATTTGAATAAGGAGTATCTTACTCCATCAGAAGTAGCCGAGTTATTAAACATTGGGCGTACTTCTATATATCGCTATATCCGCAATGGAATAATCAAAGTAATCCGGTTTGAAAGGAAAACGCTTGTTCGCAGAGCTGATATAGAAAATATGACTGACTATCTTTCGAAAGAAAACGAGAAGACATCAACAAAAGAGAAAGCCCCTATCACCGACTTCTACACCACTGCAGAAGTCAAAGAGAAATACCATGTAAACGAGTCATGGATATTTGCGGTAGCCAAGAAGAACAACATCCCTCGCACTTTCAATCGTGGCAAAACTTACTGGAGCAAGAAACATATAGACGCTTATTTTGCCAAGAAAGCCCCGAATCCTGACATTACTGAATGGTACAGCACCCAAGAAATGCAGGAGAAATTCGGCATGACTTTATCCGCCATCTACTGTTTCGTTTCCAAGAATGCCATTCCGAAGAAGAAAGAGGGAATCATGGTGTACTATTCCAAGAAACATGTGGATATAGCAAAAGGTATAGCTGCACCCGAAGAACCGCAATATTATACGGTAGCCGAAGCGATGGAGAAGTTCAACCTAACCCGTGACCAACTCTATCATTACGCAAAATATCATAATATCTCAAAGGTCAAGAAAGGCAAATACACGCTTATCTCCAAGCCAGAACTGGATAAGTTGCTTGCAGCACCGAAGATTGAATAAGTTATTTATCGGTGAATGTACCCACTATCGAATCACCATATTCCTTTGCACCAAACAAATGTAAAACTCTAAATATTAAACAGTATGACACACACGTGTACAAAAGTAACAGTTCGTCAGAGAGCGATTCGGAATAATCGCATCTCCTTGTATCTGGATTATTATCCGGCAGTTCGTAACCCCGAAACGATGCAGATGAGACGCAGGGAATATCTCGGTATTTACATCTATGCCCATCCGAAGAACGAAATGGAACGGGAGTTCAACAACGATATGTTGAATAAGGCAGAAGCTATCCGCTGTATCAGAGTGCAATCGCTCATCAATGAAGAATTTGGCTTCTTGGATAAGACCAAACAGAAAGCCGACTTTCTCGCCTACTTCAAAAAGATGTGCCAAAGCAAAGACCAGAAATGGATGTTTGTCTATCAGCATTTCTACAACTTCGTTAAAGGGCAATGTACCTTCGGCGAAGTGAATGTGGATTTATGTAAGAAGTTCCGTGAGTACCTGTTGAATGCCAAGCAGCTCAAACACAGCAATCGTCCCATATCTCTCAATTCGGCATCCGGCTACTACTCCACTTTCAGAGGATTGTTGAAGATTGCCTATCGGGACAAATGGTTTCGGGAGAACATCAACGATTACCTTGATAAGATTGAGCCACAAGATGTAAAGAAAGAGTATCTGACATTGGACGAAGTGAAACAACTTGCCGCCACTCCTTGCGACATCCCCGTTCTGAAAGCCGCCTCATTGTTTGCTTGTCTGACAGGTTTACGCATCAGTGATATTCTAAACCTGCAATGGGAGGACTTTACTATCGCTCCCGACCAAGGTTATTGCTTGCGTATCAGAACACAGAAAACCCAAACGGAAGCGACACTCCCCATCAGTTATGAAGCCTACGAACTATGCGGTACGCCCAGAACAGGCAAAGTATTCAAAGACTTGAAACGGAGTATGATTAATTATCCGCTGAAAAGCTGGCTCAAAAAAGCAGGAATAACGAAACCGATAACCTTCCACGGATTCAGACATTCGTATGCGGTCATACAAATATCCTTGGGTACAGATATTTACACGGTCTCAAAAATGCTGACGCATAAGAATATATCCACAACTCAAATATATGCTGACCTCGTAAATGCCAAGAAGCGAGAAACAGCCAATAAAATATCACTCAAATAAACTGCAAGCCTCAACATAGCCAAATTTATTTGAGTTATGTTGAGGCGCAGTGTTTATAATGAACGAAGTTCAAAATAATTGCAACTATGAAACGAGGAATCATAACAAACAACGGACAAGGCATTCATATCTCTGATGGTGAAATATGGATGACCTCTTGGGAAATAACAGACTTGTTTTATACAACGGCAGGAGCTATCCATGCAGCAATCAAGAGAATTCTGAAAGCTAATGTTTTAAAGAGCCACGAAGTTTGCAAGTACATCAAATTGGAGAATGGGAACAATGCCGATATGTATAATCTCGATATGATTATAAACCTATCCTATCAGATTGACACTGGGCATTCCGCTGCATTTAGGAAATGGCTAATAAACAAAGTCGCTCGTAAACAAGATTACAACATCCTGTTATATCTCAACAATGAGACAAACCGTACATTGTATTGCTAATAAGCTATTTCTATACCTTATTGATTATCTGCATTGTTTACCCAAAATGATGCAGATAATTTTTGTTTTTGAGATACACAAGCCTATTTACCCAACTATTTTCATCCAAAAGCAAGAAATTTACAATACACTTATTATCAGCAATGTAACATGGTGAAAAGCGATGAAATATATCGTCAAAAGCCCATAAACAAGCAAAACTATGGATTTTCTCAAAAATTAATCCTATATATTTGCACACAAACGATTAATACATCTCACTATGGAACAGAGAAAGATAGAACATATAACATTGCATCTGATTGTTTTTGGTACAATCGCAATCATTGGTGTTTTAGCCCGCCAGACCGTACTACACTATGGTTGGGACGAGTTCAGCAGCTACCTTATTTTGGTGGTATGCTCCATTATTATGGGGGCAATCTATCTCAATCTGCAAATGGTATTCAGGCAACTTCTTTCTCCCACAATAGAAAAATGCTTTATGAGATTTGAGTGCTATCGCAACAAGGCTGTAATCGTAGAAGTTCCAGCAGTAAACTCGGAACTTGCTGAAAGTGCTATAAATTCAGAACCTATCATTGCTGAGCCTGAACCCGAAATTAAAATCGAAACTACATCTGACATAACAGAAAAAGTTTCTACTCCATTATGTTCCGAACTCAACGAAGATGTGGCAGAACTTCCAAATGAAGAAGCCACACCTTCTACTATCAACAATACTTTTATAGAAGAATCCAACCAACCATCAGAATATGAGATACTCCGTGCCAATGCTATGGCTGAGAAAGAACGCGCCTCACAAGAAAAACTCAATAAGGTTATCGCATACACGAAACAAACTTTAGTTTCCTATCTTGATGAAACTGCGCTTAATCGCTTGTGTGGATATATAACAGAATATTACCTGTCAGATGCCTTACCTAAAATCGAACCGATAAAGATTGATTCTCAGCTAAAGACTATTGACATCATGCACTTTGGATGGAATATCGGTAAGGCATTCGGCAAACCTCGCTTACAGACCGCCACGTTTATAAAGATAGTATTTGCTCACACCCTCCGTGATTCGGAAATATCTACCATTGAACGTAAAATGTCGCACACCGAATCTGTATGTAAGATTAAACTGGATAGAAAAATCGCATAGCTACAACACCTATTTGAGAAAAATGTTAAATCGTTTAACATACCATAAGTGCTTCAAATATAGTTTTTAACACTTTCAAAACAATATAAAAACTGATAGAAGATTTATTATTACAAACAAAAGAACCGAACATCTAAATTATATCATCTACAAGAACACGTTTTATGAGACTGGCTAATGCTTATACTTGATAATCAAATCCAAGACAAACATTTCAAAAAGAGCATTGATATCGTTTATTTCCTCAAGTTCTGTCTCTTCGACAATAAATCTATAATCATGTACAATAAAATTTCTGACAGAATAAAGCGATTCAGGGAAATTCACATTTTCACGACCTTTTTTCACAAGAAAAGCAACGCATTTCTCATGCAAGCTGTTATAATCCTCACTATGTAATTCGCATTTTTCTATCAGAATCAAAATTCTGTCTTTTTCAGACTCTACTTTACTAATTCTTTCTCGCAAGCTCCGGGTATAGATTTTCTTATCTTTGAACAATCTGATTGTATCTTCCAATGAATAAATCAGAATATCTTCTATTAATAGCTCTATAATTTGATATAATATATGAAACTTAACAATCGAATGTTCTTCTCTACAAAGCATTCGGAAAAAGCGAGTCATATATTTGTCTGATATAATATCTTCTGAAATACTCTGTAGATGAATTTTTTCTCTTGATGCAGGTTCCTTGATATTTGTATTTGTATAGCCATGCTCAATATAATATCCATACTCACATAAACTTGCAAAATAATTATCAAGTTTAAAGCCGGTTACCTCTCCCACTAAATCTTTTTTATAGATAAGAATAATCGCATCATCTGAGTATTCACTCTCGATTATACTGCTAAAATCTCTACTAACAATATCCCATTCGGCAATTTCATTTCGTAATAACAACATATGAGCTACAAGAGCATATCTACAATAATGCGGATTATCTGCATAATCATGCGAAGTAGAAACAATCGATGAAATAGGGAAAATCCATCCTATCCTCTTATCCAAATCACTCTCAATTACTTGAAAAATATCATTCTCTTTATAATTTCTTTTATAGAATATCTTATAACCATAACTATCTGGATTCTCATTAAACACATCCCCTTTCTTGTCTCTATCCAATAACAGATAGGGGACATTCACCGTCTCATAAGAATCTGTTACTACAAAGAAAATACGACTTTCACTATTATAGTCTACTAACATATTCTGAAATCAAATCAGACTGATATACTTATTGAACCCACTTTCAATAGCTGAATTCATATCCAAATACGAATCACTATTAGGATTGAACAGTTCGCGAAAGAAATAAGTGAAAAACATCCTTTGCTCTACTCCGATTTTCTTTGCTCTGTTCTTAATATCATCCAATTTACCAAGTAAGTTAACCATAGCAAAATCAAGATTACTATCTTCTTTTTTTGATACTACAATATTATCAATATTATTTTTAATCGTTTCAAACCCTTCAATAACCTTGGAATCCTTCAATTTGCCAATTGCAGCACCGAAACCGGATAAAACCTGCGACTTGGTAAATATCTGTAGAATATTCTTTCCAAAAAGTCCGTTAATTTCAATTTCTGATTTGTTTATTTCCCATCCAATGTTAAATGAATCGACTTTTTTTATTAATTTATTGTAAGTTAAAATATAATCCTTAAACAAATCGGAACTTCCATTCTCCAAAGCAAGTTTTTCAAGATTCTGAATATTCTCAAGAACCTCATTCCGGCTGATACCAAGTTCATCCCTATCCAGATATGAATTAAAGCCTTCAATTACATCTCTAAATTGATATTCACCAATATTTCTCACACTTTTTGAGTCAGTTTCTTTAAACAGGCGTACATCCTCGATATTATTCTCTGCATAATCGGAATATAGCATCTCTATCTGATGCCTGATTGACATTGGTGTTTGCCCAGTATTCAAAGTCAGCATTCTATAAAGAATACCAATTTTGTTTATACCCAAATATACTTCGACACGTATACTATTATTCATGACATTCTCCAAAACCTCACTATTGTTCTCCTTCGTCAGTTCTTCCACTAAATCCAATATAGTATAGGTTCTTTGCAGTCCGTCAAGTATAATCAGATTCTCAGGCTTAAACAAGGATTTTATCTGATCTTCTTCAATATCAAATGGATTCAGTAAATGGTTCATTTTTTCCGCCTTAATAGCCAGAACAATAGGAGGCATTGTACAGTTACTTCGCAAATCCTTTTTCAGCAGAGCATAAACGGTAGAAGAATTCTTTACACGCTTTCTTTGAAACTCATTGTTCTTAATAATGTGTCCAGCTACTTCAAGATATTCCTTTATATTCATATCAAGCAATACATTGACGGCATTTATCCTACCATCCTTTACTTTTGATGCTACTTTCATAATCAGAGAATTGAAATGATTTATTGCAAAGGTACGATTAATTCCCAAGAATAGCATTAACCACCATCAAAAAGTTATTCATCAGTTATATTTTGGTGAATGATTCCACCATTAAAACACCTGTTTCCTTTGCCGTCGAACAATTAAAAACGATAGGCGTATGCAAAAAGAAACAGTAACATTTGATAAGCTGCCCGAAGCGGTAGGTTATCTGACCGAACAGGTCATCGAGTTGAAAAAGATGGTAGCGGAACTCCAGCCACAGCCATCTGACAAACATGTATTGGTAGAAATTGAAGATGCTTGCCGTATCATCCGAAAAGCCAAGCCTACCATCTATACATTGGTACGCAAGGGACTACTTCCTGCCTATAAGAAAGGTAAGAAACTCTATTTCTATGAAGACGAACTTCTTTCTTGGATTGAGAACGGGCGTAGAAAGAGTGCAGAACAGACTTACGAGGAGATGCTGGCAAATATGCAAGGCGGTGTCCGTCATAAGTCCAAATCATCCATGAAGTTTTAATGAGTAGAACTATGGATACATCCTCTATTAATCCGGCATCCATCATTGACGAAGCGGTTGATTTAAGTATGCGATTGGCTGGCACTGATTTTCCTGTCAGCATATTCCCGACAAAAATCCAACGCATCATCAGTGAGGTTCACGAATGCCATAACTACCCGACTGACTACATTGCCTCTGCAATTCTTACAGCGATTGCAGTTGGCATCGGCAACACGCATCTTGCCCAAATCAAGCAAGGCTGGATAGAAAGTCCTATTCTGTATATGGCATTGATTGGAAGACCGGGAGCAAACAAAAGCCATCCGCTCAGTTTTGCTATGAAACCGTTTCTTGATTATGACTACCAGCAGAATCAAGTCTTTGAAAAGGCTCTTGCCAAGTATGATGAGCTGATGAGTATGAGCCGCAAAGAACGAGCGGAAAGCGGTGAAGAACAATTTCCTCAGGAGCCAGTTCGTAAACGCTTCTTAATTTCGGATGTAACGCCTGAAGGTTTGAGCCTTATCCATGCGCAAAACAAACGTGGTTTATGCTTGTGGGCTGACGAGTTATCCGCTTGGTTCAAGAACTTCAACCGTTATAACAACGGTTCGGAAGAACAGTTCTGGCTGTCGGTGTTCAGTGCCAAGACCACTATATCCGACCGCAAGAATGCCAAGAGTTCCATCTTCATCAAGCGACCGTATATCTCAGTTATTGGTACTATTCAAAAGAAGATTCTCAGTGAGTTGGCTAAAGGTGAACGTTCCAGTAACGGATTCATCGACCGCATTCTGTTTGTGATGCCCAATCTGCAACAGAAGGCTCGTTGGAATGACAAGGAACTACCGGAGAACATCGAACAAGAATGGAATGCCATTATTGACAAACTGATACAACAAGAGTATGCCCTCAATGAGTTTGGAGAGATAGAACCGCAGATTCTTCTTTTCACGGAGGATGCCAAGAGACGGCTTTACGAATGGCAGCACCACTTCTCAGAATTGTGCGACCAAGAGACAAATGACACCATTGTGAGTATCTATTGCAAGCTGGAGATATACATCATCCGTTTCTGCCTGATTATCCAATTAGCACGATGGACTTGCGGAGAGTGTGGTAAAACATATATCGACCTGTTGACGGTAGAACGAGCCATTAAACTGACGGAGTATTTCAAGGAATCCGCATTGAGCGTTCAAAATATACTCAATGAGAACATGCTCAACAGCCAACAACAGGCGATAGTCAATCTACTTCCTCCATCCTTTACAACTGCCCAAGCTATACAGATAGCCGAGCAAAATGGAATGAAGGAACGCACATTTCAACGCTTTCTCAATGATAACATCGGAACATTGTTCCGCAAAGAAAAGCATGGAGAATATTCAAAGATTAACCCGTGACATTTTTGTCAGTTTTGACACTTTCCAAACGAAAACGACAATAACGACAAAAGTGACACACCAAAAAGAAACATACAATGAGTACACATAGATTCATATTAGAACCCTACAAAGGTGTCAGCACTCGGCATACTTGTCCGAACTGCCACCGTCAAAGATGCTTTTCAAAGTACATCGATACGGAGAAGCAAATCAAGTTCCCAGAATACGTGGGGCGTTGTGACCATGAGCAGAAATGTGGTTATCACTTCACGCCTCGTGATTACTTTGAGCAGAACCCGTCTGAGAAAGAAAAGTTCGCAGAGAATAGTTTCAGGAGCTATGCCCCTATTAAGGAAGCAAAACCCATAGCCACTTCCTACATTGATTTGGATATAGTCAATCAATCATTGCGTGGCTATCCTGCAAACAAGTTGTTTCAATTTCTATCGGCTCAGTTCGGAGAAACAGAAACATTAAAGCTCATGAAGAGATACAAGGTTGGTACATCCAAGTATTGGGACGGTGCAACTGTATTCTGGCAGACGGATAACCAAAATAAAGTCCGCACGGGTAAGATAATGCTTTACAATTCCGAAACTGGCAAGCGGATAAAAGAGCCATACAATCATGTCACATGGGTACACTCCGTACTGCACAAGGGCGATTATAATCTGAAGCAATGCTTCTTCGGTGAGCATTTGCTTCCTGAAGACAAAAGCCGTCCTGTTGCACTGGTCGAAAGTGAGAAAACGACACTCATTGCTTCCTACTATCTACCGCAATTCCTATGGATAGCATCCGGTGGAAAGAACGGTTGCTTCAATGCCAACAGCCTATCCGTTCTGGCTGGAAGAAGCGTTGTATTATTTCCCGATTTAGGAGCGACAGACTATTGGCAGAGCAAAATCGGTCTGATGAAAAGCTACGGAATTAAGGTGCAGATGTTCGATTATCTGGAAGCCAACGCCACCGAAAACGAGCGAAAAGAGGGGTACGACATAGCCGATTATCTGCTCAAAGTGAAGCCTGATGAAGCTATCCTCCAACAGATGATAAGGATGAATCCTGCCTTGAAAATACTGATAAAAACATTCGATTTGAAACTCATTAGCATACAACAAGGCACTCCACAACCGAAGGTTTCACCACCTAAGAAACGAGGATTCAGACTTTGAACTCAGAGAGAGAAATTGAGACTTTTTTACTGTAGCAAGTTAATGTCGGTGTATTACATTTCCCGACCACTTGCTCCTCAAAAAGTCTGAGGAGGCAGCTCCCGATGGTCACAAATTATTCACTAAAACAAATTCAAATGGAAAAGAAATATACAATAACAATCCGTCTGTCATATCAGCAACACGCATGGCTTGGTGCGCTTTGCAGACGGAGCAAGCAGACTCAAAGTGAAGTCATCCGTTCGCTCATCGAGAACGGTTCGGTACGTGAAAGAATCACGCAAGAGCATATTCACATCATCCGGCAACTGATTGGTGAAAGTACCAATCTTAACCAGTTGGCAAGACAAGCGAACACCTACGGTTTCTTTGCCGTTGCGGATAGATGCGAGGAAATGGCTCAGCATATTAATCAACTTATAAAACAACTGAAAAATGATAGGTAAACAGACTAAAGGAACATCGTTCGGTGGTTGTGTCCGCTATGTCCTCAAAGAGGAAAAATCCAAGCTATTAGAAGCGGCCGGAGTAGAAGGTACACCCGAACAAATAGCAGAGCAATTTGAGTTACAGGCATTACTCAATGACAAGGTAAAGAATATTGTCGGACACACTTCGCTCAACTTTTCACCAGAAGACAGTGCAAGGCTAAAGTCTGATGATGTTCTGATGCTAAACATAGCGCACGACTATATGAAGCTGATGGGTATTGAAAATACGCAATACATCATTGCCCGACATATCGACCGTGAGCATCCGCATTGCCATATCGTATTCAACCGGGTGGACAATGACGGTAAAACAATTAGCGACAAGAATGACTTCCGTAAGAATGAGAAAGTCTGCAAAATGCTGACCGCCAAATATCGCTTGCACTTTGCCAATGGTAAAGACCATATCAAAGAGGAACGCTTGCGCCCATACGATAAGGCAAAGCACGAGATATACAAGGCATTGAAAGAAGAACTGCCCACAGCTCATAGTTGGGATGATTTGAAAGATGCGCTTGCCGACCGGGAGATTGATATGAAATTCAAAGTCAGCCGGACTACACGGGAAATACAAGGTGTCAAGTTTGAACATAACGGCTTTTCTTTCTCCGGCTCAAAAGTAGGTCGAGAGTTCAGCTACTTGAATATCAACAACCGACTGGAAGAGAATGCTTGTGCATCTTTGTTGGAGTCTGCCAAACAGGAATCCAAACAACAAAAAGAAGAGGTACAGCAAAGCGTTTCCCATTCCGATGATAGCTTTGGCATCAGTCTCGGTTTGCTAAACGGTAGCTCATCCTACGATGCCACTGCCGCAGAAGAAGCAGAGTTCAATCGCCTAATGAAAAAGAAAAAGGCTAAGCGTAAGCGAGGCTTTCATTTATAATTCTCTATTTATTAATTTTTAAAACCCAATTATTTATGGTACAAAAAGATTTAATTCTTGATTTCAATCTCTACTTGTGTGAGAAATTTGGCTACAGAGAAAGCTGTAGCGTGATGTCCCATGCCAACGGCTTTTGTGTGGACATTCGTGAACGTGATTTAGACTGCTATATCCGCTTCTGGGAGTATAGCTGTGGAAGAGGCAACTTTCCCGACTGGTCTATCATCATTGTGCGCAGTAATTTCAAAAAGAACCAAGAAGAAAGCCTGAAAGACTTGGCTCGGTTCTTCAAGGAGTACATGCCACGCTACGGTTACAAATACCTCTGCACCGAAGATGATGACTACAAGTATTATCAGACACTTGGTTTAAAGTGTATAATGGACGGTTTTTATCCCAATTATGCACTTGCACTGAAGGATTTGAATGTCTGAGACATGGTTTAGAGTTAAGGAGGGGATTTTTCCTCTCCTTTTCTTATATACCGATAAATCAGAATTTAGAGACGATGGCGAAACAACTCTATGACTATTGGTTCGTGCAGTTTGACTTCCCGAATGAGGAAGGCAAACCGTATAAATCAAGTGGTGGAGAAATGGTATGGAATGAGAAATTAAAGCGTGATATTCCTGCGTCATGGAAAACCAAAGCGATAGAAGATATTGCTGATGTTTATAATGGTGCAACCCCTTCAACTGTTAATGAGCAAAATTATGGAGGAGATATTGTTTGGATTACTCCGAAAGATTTATCTGACCAGAAGCAAAAATTTGTCTATCTGGGAGAACGCAATATTTCACAAGCAGGATATAATTCTTGCAGTACTCATTTATTGCCTCCAAATACAATATTAATGTCAAGCCGTGCGCCAATAGGTCTGTTGTCTATTGCTAAAACTGAGTTGTGTACCAATCAGGGATTTAAGAACTTTGTTCCAAAAGCGGAAAACATATCAACTTACCTGTATTATTACCTAAACATTCACATCAGGCAGATAGAACAACTTGGTACTGGTACAACATTCAAAGAGGTTTCTCGTGAAGACGTGTTGAAATTTCCAATTCTAAAGCCAAGTGATACAATTTTGGATTTATGGGAAGAGCGAGTATCAGCTCTTAATAATAAACAGTTTGAAATTCAAAAAGAAAAAGAATATCTTACTAAGCAGCGTGACGGGCTCCTACCGCTTTTGATGAACGGTCAGGTATCGGTAAATTCTGATTTAGCAGTCTCTTATATTATATATAAGGACGTAAATATCAGAATTATGAAAGAAAACATCATTCAGGCGATAGTTGCGAAGATGCAGCGTGACTTAGATTGCCGACAAATGGCGCAGCTTAAAGCTGTGCTTACATCAGAACTGCATAACGTTGAGATTATCGAAAAAGAGGAGTGTGTGTACCAGCAAACACAAGAAAACGAACAGTTTCTTAACTCTTTTATATCAGCAAAGAAAATAGAGGGGTGTTCAGATAAGACATTGGCGTACTACCGTAATACCATTGAACGGCTATTAGTTACACTTTCAATGGCTATCTGTCATATTACCACATCCGACATTCGTACTTATCTATCCGATTATCAAGAAGAACATCAATCCAGTAAAGTTACCATTGACAATATGCGACGCATCTTTTCCAGTTTCTTTGCATGGTTAGAAGATGAAGACTACATCGCCAAAAGTCCGGTCAGACGTATCCACAAGGTTAAAACTGATTCACTTGTAAAAGAGGTACTTTCTGACGAACAATTGGAGCAACTTCGAGATAGTTGCACTAACAAACGAGACCTTGCTATTATAGACTTTCTTTCATCTACAGGCATTCGTGTAGGTGAATTAGTAAAACTGAACCGTGAAGATATAGACTTTCACGAACGACAGTGTGTGGTATTCGGAAAGGGAAATAAGGAACGTGTTGTTTACTTCAATGCCCGAACCAAACTGCATTTGCAACAATACCTCAATGGGCGTACTGACGACAATCCTGCTTTATTCGTCTCACTCCATTCTCCTCACACACGCCTTACTATCAGTGGCGTAGAAGTAAAAATCCGGAAATTGGGACAAGCACTTTCTATACCTAAAGTTCATCCTCACAAGTTCCGTCGTACCCTTGCGACAATGGCTATCGACAAAGGTATGCCTATTGAACAGGTGCAACGCTTACTTGGACATGTACGTATTGACACAACACTGCATTATGCGATTGTGAACCAAAACAATGTAAAATTAGCTCATAAGAAGTACTTGGGATAAGTAATCATACAGGATTCTGCCTGAAAATGCGTAACTTTGCATCCAAAACTGGATGCAAATGGAAAAATATAAATTGGGAGACATCACTACTGTTGAAATCAGTGGAGTAGACAAGAAAATGAAAGACGGAGAAAAAGAAATTCGTCTTTGTAACTTTGTAGATGTTTATTATAACTGGGCTATTACCGCAGCTCAGTATGATAGTTTTATGCTTGCTACAGCCCGTTCCAATGAAATTTCCAAATTCCAATTGAAGAAAGGTCAAGTAGCCTTAACTAAGGACAGTGAAACCCGTGACGACATTGGCATTCCTACTTATATTGCCGATGATTTTGATGATGTCATATTGGGTTACCATTGCGCTCTGATTACTCCAAACAAAGACATTCTAGATGGACGTTATCTGAACGCTCTTCTACAAACAGACTATGCAAAGAAATATTTCGCTTGTAATGCCTCTGGAAGCGGACAACGCTATGCGTTATCCATAGAAGCTCTCAATTCCTTTCCTGTTCCAGTAATTCCATTGCAAGAACAAAAACAAATTGGCGAAACATTCTCTGCATTAGATAAAAAAATTGAACTTAATCGTGCGATAAATCAGAATTTAGAGGTTTATAATCTCTGGTTGTAGCTTAAAGGCATCGGCATATACACGCATTTGGTAAAGATTGATGTGTGGGTTCAGTTTCTTACGGACAAACTGAATTATTTTTTCTTTCTCTTGCTCATCTATGTTGACACCAAAATAGATCGACTCAAAACATTCTCCTTTCACCGGCATATAATGGTGTATCTCTCGCCAATCCCATGTTTCCTTAGGATGTTTGGCTTGTGTTGGAGTCAAGGCTGCATACATAGCACTTGGTTTAGGCATTACTAATCTGACCTCCTGCTCATATTCCCACTCCTTCGCTTTTGTTTGCCATTGGTAATTGAAAATATCCTGTGCTGAATTATATGCGCTTGGACGTTCGATGATATTACAATATTGAACATCAAGGACAATAGGATTAATGTATATTGAGCCAAACATTGGAGGAACAGATTCTAGTACTTTATCCAAATCAAGACCGATGCAGATGCCTTTGTGGTTATAACAATAATGTGCCCACATGAGTATAGAGTCATTGATTTTTGACAAGCTGCACAGCCATGTATCATTACGCAAATTGAATGCATCGTTTTCCTCTTTCTCTACCCACCAATCCTTTGGTATCCATCCTTGAAGTTTAGAGTCCGGCACATTTGAGTAGTCAATTAATTTAGGATGACAATCAAAAGGGTCATTCAGTTGAGACGCATTAGTGAATTGGAGATTCCGGTTTCCAATCATGCTCTTTGCGCCAACTATATCTAAATATTTGTAGAGTATACGAGACATTTTTTATTCTATTGTTATTTGTCCATTCATTAAAAGTGGTAAAAGTTCGTCACGCTGCTTAGTCAAAACTTTGAGCTGTGCGATATTATTATGTAAATGTACTATTATATTTTCAATCAGTAGAGAAAATTTTATTGCTATTTCAGAATTATAAGGAAAATCAAATTTCATCATAAGTTCTGGATTTATTCTTCTGTGGCTATGAGAAGTACCAGTAGCACCTTGCGTACAGTATTCAATGAATTTTGCACTTTTAGCCAACATGAACAAGAAACCTTTTGTTTTCAGAGAAGCAGGATTCCATACAACAAATTCTGTTGAACAAATCTGATTAGATCCTCTATTTCCACAGATTACTCGACTTGTCCAAGGATTAAGTTTAGATACCAAAATACAATTGTTAGTGACTATAAACTTTGCACTTTGAATATCTATTCCATATTCTTCTGCGTAAGTTCCTGTTTTATCATATTCGGGCAAACTATAATGTTTGAATAATTCATTAGGCTGTGCCTGTGGATTAACTGTTTCTTTTGAAATACTTGCTAATTGATAAATGTTTGCATTTGTCCACTCTTTTGGAATCATTCTTTTTAACTTTTCATTCCATACCATTTCTCCACCACTTGATTTATACGGCTTGCCATCTTTGTTGGGAAAGTCAAACTGCACAAACCAGTAATCATAGAGTTGCTTTGCCATCGCTTCTAAATTCTGATTTATCGCACGGTTAAGAGCTATTTTTTTGTCTAACGTAGATATCACACTTGATATTCTTTTCTGTTCGCTGATTGGTGGTATTGGGAAAGCGTATTCCGAAAGCAAATCGAATGTAATTTGAGGAAATGAACCTATCCGATTCTCGGCTCTTCGTTGGAGTATATCAAGAAAAGGTTGATTTGTCAAGCAATAATAAAAATACTCTAAATCAACATCTTCATTATATTTTCGCAATACCATTAATTTGGTAGATACAACATAGTCTTTAGTATCTTCTGTTGTAACTTTAGCAAATCTTCTGTTAGCAGGACGTATTTCACTGAACAAAATATCGTCCTTTACTATGGTCTTCTTAAATTGGCCTTTTAGCTCATCTACAGAAGTTAGCGTACCGCTACCCATTACCCCATTTTCTACATCAGATGTATTTATGGCAATGAGTTTATCTTTATCAAATCTGTGAGTTTCTGAAACTGTACGCACAATTTGATTTATTTTCAGAACTTTAGTGTGATTTGCATTATATTTTTTCAATTCCATCATTTTTCGTTTAATTCCTTACCCAACTTCGCTTCATACTCGTCTACAATATCTACATTTACTCCCCAACTTGGGGAGTAAATGTAGATATTGGATAAATAAATTTTCCACAACTTTTGGAAGAATTACTTATCCAATATACCCCTAACTTCTTTGTCAAAGTCAGAATCTATCCGTTGCGTTTTATTAAAAATATCATATTCGCTTTCTGCCTTCACTTTGACTTGTGATGCTGAAATACGCCCTTTGTCCGGCAAAATTTGATAACGGCGGAATGTGAGGAACTCATTGACACTTTCAGAAAATTGGGACATGTTGAATGTATTCTCACGCTCGATAAGATCTTCTATATAATCAAAGAAACCAGTGACCGCACGTTCCAATTGGCGAATTTCCTTTTCCTGTAAATAGTTCTTAGCTATTGACACATCCGATTTCAAGATACGTCCATCAGGTGCATTCTTCCATGTAGTCAGCCCCATGTGTTCTTTGTTATGGTCTGCCTTTGTATAGATAATCTCTGCTGCCGTTTGCCCGGTAATGGCATAATGAAAACGATTCTGTATCATGGCATAGAAATCGCGAGTTGTAGGCGAATTCCTATCATAGTCTATACTACATTCTGCATATATATCGGTAATCTGTTGCCAGATACGTCGCTCACTGGCACGAATAGAGCGTACCCTTTCCAGCAATTCACGAAAATAATCTTTTCCGAATACCGCCGTTCCCTGCTTTAAGCGTTCATCGTCAAGCACAAACCCTTTTTTTATGTACTCATTGAGAATCTTGGTTGCCCACTGACGAAACTTAGTAGCTTTTGGGGAAGAAACACGGTAACCAACTGCAATAATCATATCAAGATTATAGAAATCGACCAAATCTTCCACCTCGCCTCTTATACCTCGGTTTACGACAGTTGCAATTTTTGCAACTGTCGTATCTTGCTGCAGTTCTTCATCCTTGAAGATATTGGCTATATGCCGACTAATACCCGATTTGTCAATACCGAAAAGCTCTGCCATAGCCTTTTGCGTACACCAAATGGTCTCGTCTTTTATAATGATCTGTACCTTCCCCTCTTCATCAGGGAGGTTATATAGTAAAAACTGAATTTCGTTACTCATTGTTAGTTCAATTTCTTATTTTTATAATTGGCAAACAATTGTGGCAATTTTCTAATTGTCCCACATTTCGTGGGACAAAACATAAATACCTCGTTTATTCGTTACCTACGTTTGCGTTGAAATGCAAAGCATCCAACTGTTTCATTATTTCTTCTTCCAAGCGATGACTCTCTGCAAATTGCTCGGAAAGGGTTTGCTTGTAGTTCGCCATTCGGGAATTAAACTCATCTTCGGTTATATCTACATAATCAATCTTGATGTCGAAATATTGTCCGGCAGAAAGAGAATATCCTTTTTCCTTTATCTCATCGTAAGTAACAGCCACGGAAAAATCTTCTACAGCTTCCTTTCGTTGGAATGTGCCGACAATCTTCTCTATCTCATCATCATTCAGTCGTACCTTTTTTAATCCGTTGGCATCCTTGTATTCTTCGCCCAATTTGCTGGCATCAATTAAAATCACCTTTTCGGCAGTGGCAGATTTATCAAAGAACAACACACTGACATTCGTACCCGTATTGGCAAACACATTGCTTGGCATGGAAACACAGCCAAACACCACTTTGTCATCTACTATCTTATGAAGAATTTTGTTCTCAATACCACTTTTTGCGGTAATAAAGCCTGTTGGAATAACAATTGCTCCCTTCCCTGTTTTTTTCAACGAATTGATAACGTGCTGGATAAAACAGGTATATATTGCCATAGACTCTTTCTTTTTAGCTGGCACATTGGGGACTCCAGCCCCAAAACGAGCAGGCATGGCAGCTATTTTCTCTCTGGTATCGGAAAAATCCATTTTAAAAGGCGGATTACTTACCACAAAATCAAATTGACGCAACTGTTGTCCGTCATCGCTCTTATGATAGGGGCTAACAAGAGTATCACCCTGAATGGCATTATCAAGCGAAGATACAAGTCCGTTAAGCAACAAATTAAGTTTCAACATTTTGTTGCTTCGCTGGGAAATATCCTGCGAGAAGATGGTACAACGGTCTTCACCTATTTGATGACTGAGTGCCATCAGAAGTGTACCTGTTCCTGCCGATGGGTCATAACATTCCATGCTATGCAAATCGGCATTATCCCCCACTAACAGACGAGCCATAATCGTTGCTATGGCATGAGGTGTATAATACTCCGCATATTTTCCTCCTCCGGCGGTATTGTAGTCCTTAATCAAATACTCAAAGATACTGGAGAAGAAATCGTAGTTTTGCGCAAACGCCTCTTCAAAAGAGAAGTTTACCAATTTATCCACCAATGCACGAGCGAATGGGGCACGTTGTGCTGTATCGGTCACAAATGGAGTCAACGCCTCAAACAAAGGTATTTTTGTGTTGGCTGTGGTCTGTGTGGAAAATATATCCGCATTTTGTTCCGCTATATCGGTCATAGTAGAATCGAAGATGGTATCAAAATCCCCCTTCCCCTGTTGATTCCAAAGATTGGCTATCAGGTGGTAAGGTTCAAGCATCGGAACATCCGGAGAAATGGCACTCTGAATAAGCATACGTTCATCATCAGAAAGATTCTCGTATGCTGTCTCCCATTTTACATCTCCCGTCAATTTCTTGGCAATCTCACTCTTCGCATTTTTTAGTTCATAACCAAATTTATCATTCAGAAATTTATAGAGAAATACCTGAGTGATAATTTTATATTCGTTACCATCGTTACCCATACCGTATGACTGGCAGGTGGCTTTAAGACCATCGATGAGTTTTAATGTTTTTTCTTTAATATCTGACATAATCTTTATGCAATGCCGTAAGTGGCGCTATATTGGTTGATATACTGTTGTGAAATACGTGTTTGGATAAACTTGTAATCGTCCATCTCCGGCTTAATCTGTGGGAAATGATACAAGCATCCATTGATAAGGGCCATCACCGTACGATTAAAATAAGCATCCTTTTTTAGAATGTCATTACGGTCGTAGACTTTGGCATCCACATCCTCTTTTATAATGTTGAGAATGGCCGCAATCTCTTCGTCAAGGAAAGAAAACATCGGCTTTTGTCCTTTCTCCTCCCTCTGTTTATTTACTTCTCGTATGCGTTTGTGTACACGGGCAAATTTTTCATCGCCCTTATACTTTTTCATCAATGCATTATTCCGCTTTTGTAGGTCTTGCAGACGAACTATAATTTCATCCAATGCTTGGGTTTCCTCATTAAACTTAGCAATGGAATCAATTACAAATCCGTGTTCTTTAAACCGCTCCATAAAAGCATCACGCAACGATATGAACTCTGGATCGTCTTGGTCAAAGTTCTGCGTAAATGAAGTAATTGTTCGTTGCCATTTTTCTTTGAGTTCTATTCCCCCTGATATTAAGTGCATTTCTTCTTGCCCTATTTTAGAAAAAGTAAACTCAATATCCATCATCGCTTCATTGATTAGCGTTTTTGTTTCTTCCCCTACGCTAAACGCTTCCTTTTGATTGATGATGCCAATACGCCTTTGTACTTCGGATAACAGTTGTGGCAGTTTGGTAATTTCAAGTTTAGCAAATTGCTCTTTCATATCCTCATCGCCAAAAGTACGCACGATATTAGCCATGTTCTTAGCTGCCTCTAACGCCTGTTTCAAGTCAAGCAGCACAGCCTTATCTTCTTCCGTTGAAATTTCAGAGGAAAACTCTTCTGCATTGTCATAGGAATAATCAAAAAGAGTCTGACGCACCTGTTTCATTTGCTTCAAAATCTCTTCTTTATCCTCTATGACTTGAGTAAATGTATCGGTAACAGCTTCTTCACCTGTCTCATCCACATCGTTAAACCGATTCAACTCTTGCAAATACGCTTCATTCGTTTCTTGAAAATTACGTTTAATATCGGCAAAATCAATGACAAAACCGTAACGCATCCCCGGATAAGGACGGTTTACACGAGTAATAGCTTGAAGCAAATTATGGTCTTTCAATTTACGACCAAAGTATAAACGCTTCAAACGAGGTGCATCAAAACCAGTCAGAAGCATATTGAAGACAATGAGAATATCCACCGTCATATTCTTCTTAAAGTCCTTGACTATTTGCTTCCTCGTTTCTTTGTCATCTGTATCATGAAGAATGATTCCGGCTTTCAGCGGTCTATACTTTGATTTGTAATCCACCTCAGGTTCACCCACGATAAACGAACCATCAGGAAGTTTAATCTTGATGGGCTTCGGTTGGTATTTTTGCCATTCCTCTTGGAATACATCATAAAGTCGTCGAGCCTGCTCGCTAGTTTCGCAGATAACCATACCGCCTAAAGTGTCATCCCCTTGTATTTTTCGGAATTCTTTCAAATCCGTCATGATATAACGAGCCAACTCGTTTACATAACTCGGATGCTCTATGATTTCCGATTTGCGGATGTCTTTCTTCTGTACTAATGTCTCTAGTTTGTCGTACACATCCGAAAGACGTTCCTTATATGATGTTTCAATATCTTCACGAATGATTTTCAGCGTATAACCATCCGCAATGGATTTATCGTAATAATAAGTGTGCAGATAGTTTCCGAACACTTTACAACTGGCACGTTCTTCCTTCAATAGCGGAGTACCTGTAAGTGCAATTTTTATTGCATCAGTGTCCGCATCAAACAGATTGGCAAGGAAACAGCCACCGGGTTTATACCCACGATGTGCTTCGTCAAGAATAAAGATACGTTGAAGGTTGGTAGCATAGTCGTTGATACGTACTTTTTCTTTATCCTCCGCAAAGCGTTGTATATTTACTACCGTTATTTCAGCCTGACCACTTACCCCCTGCTGTGCTTGATTACTACGGAATTGCGCCATCAATTCAGCCCTTGAATTAGCAGTCGATACTACCAATCCACGAGCTTCAAACTCTTGTGTAGCTTGTTCTAACAAATCGAGGCGGTCAACTATGAAATAGAATTTAGCCACCTTGTTCTGTTTAGAATAGAAATCGTTGAGAATAAATGTCAAGTAATAAGACAGGGCCGTTTTTCCACTACCTTGTGTATGCCATACCACACCAGATTTTACACCCTCGGCCAGTTTCTTGCGAATAGCCAATGATGCAAACAATTGTTGGTAACGCATGACATGTTTTTGGTCGGTAGATTCAATCTTTCCATCTACCTCTCGTTCCATTCTAACATATGCTATACCGTATTTAATAATATACAGTAAACGTTCCGGTGAACACATGGAAGTCAGCATCCTATTAGTAGGCGTATTGAAATCGAGATTGGTTTGATATTCTGGGCTTGTATGAATGACTTGACAATTATAATCTGATAATATCTGTTTTTCCGCTGTCTTGTCAATGTCCTTATATGGATAATCACGATGGAAAGGTGCAATCTTTTGTGCAGACAGATTTTCTTCACGGAAACAGTTAAAGGGAGAATATGAGCGTGCTCCAGTACAATAGAAAGCCCCTTGTATGGGTACAATGCCACCAAGTGCATCATATTCCATATTGTTGCTAAATATCATTAACTGCGTGATATTAATGAAACGACGGAACTTCTTATTTGGAAAACGTTCTTTGTTCATTCGTGCGCTCTCCGCCAACATTCCACCCTGATTGTTGGGCTTCTTCACTTCTACAAAGCAAAGTGGCAAGCCATTCACAAACAAAGTAATATCAGGTCGAAACTCATCTTGTCCGTTCTTACAAGTAAATTCGGCTGTGAAATGAAAGGTATTGTTTCCGATATTGTCGAAGTCAATCAACTTTACAGGAGATACGGCTTTCAGACGGTTATAAAACCCACGACCGAGGTCATCATCATTCAGTTCCTTACGAATATCTTTCAAGACTTGAAGATACTCACCCTCATGTTCAGGATTCAGTCTTTTGAACTGCTGCTCAAAAATTGGCAATAGAATATTCGTATCACCGTCATATACAGTGCTATTCTTATCTTCGCTCAACTTACCGAAGTAAGTATATCCTATTCGAGTAAGATGAACCATTGCAGGCATCTGTACCCGTGTAGCCTCCGAGAATTGCTTCATGTCACCTATCCTTTTTGTCGGTTATCAAATCCTTTAAATCCACTTGTAGTATCTCTGCTATCTCTTGTAAGGTCTCCAAATTAGGCTGAATCCGATTACATGCATAGGCATTTACCATACTGAAACTCTTATCAAGTTTCTTCGCCAACCATGTTTGAGAAATACCTTTTTCCAAAAGGACAGCCTTTATTCTATTCAGTTTCATTCTTTAATTTAATTTTGTAGAGCAAATATAGCGAATTATATTCGATAATCGGGATCGTTTTTGTACTTTTGTATCATACGTAGCTCAATTTTGGGCATAAAACTCAAAAAGAACAAATAAGATCATGCATATATTTGACGAATACTTAAATGATGAAAACGTAGATAAACGTGAACGTGCCAAACTTTGGCGAACATCTATTGGTTTACAGGCTGTTGATAATCTCACGGTTTCAGGCTTCCTTATTGAAATGGCACGTAAACATATAGAGGGAGAAATATCAATTAGAGGGAGAAATATCAATGGATGAAGTCAATAAAATGATAGAAGAGCATTACGCACAAAAACAACTAAGAAATGACTAAAATGCTCACATACAATATTGTTGCATTTCAGTTATTCGATATTTTCGAATGGCTAAAAGATCAGAATCATCACACTGATATAGTAAAAAGTTACACCGAATAAGTAATAACCCTCATAATAGTTTAGTTTATACTTCAATCGGGATGAATTTGTGCATTCATTGAGTTGACAGACTATCTGTCATCCTGAGCGCAGTCGAAGGATCTCCTCCCTTGCTCTTGCGTCGAGATGCACAAACAGATACCGAGAAAAGTATAAATATTGGTTAGCTCATCTATTCCCGAATAGGTATCTAAAAATTTAAATAAATATCAAAATGAGAATACCGGATGAAATAATTAGACAACTTCACGAAATTAACTGTGAAGATGCTGCCAAACGCTTTGGACTTGATGTCAAAAAACATATGGCTCATTGTTTTAAGCATAATGACCGTATTGCAAGTCTTGGCTTTAGAAATAATCATTGGAAATGCTTTTCATGCGATATAGGTGGAGACGCAATAACTTTTATTCAAGAAAAATTTTCAGTATCTTTCGTTGAGGCTTGTATAATTCTGGCTAATGAATATGGTGTTCACATCCCTTCTGTTGAAAGACGGTCTGCAAAATGGAAAGATTCTGTTATAAATCTACCACGAAGGGAATCAACTAATGACGTTTCACCTCTTTTCGATCGAGAGGTTGCTGAATTTATAATGGAACACACAACCCTGACAAAGGCCGGAATTAATTTTTTACGAAGTCAGAGAAACATTAAAAGTGATGTAATTGAGTTCTCCAAGATTCATTCTATTGATGGCGTGAATAGTTTAAAAGATATAATACAAGTTCGATTCGGAATAGATCGATTAAAAACAGCGAAGATTTTAACATCAAATGGAAAATATCTAACTATTGATGCACCCTCATTAATCATTCCTTACTATGATGAGAGTAATAATCTAATAAGTTTGCAGACTCGATATTTGGGAAAAGATAATCCAGATTTTCACATACCAAGATTTAAAAGAATATGTGGCTCATCAATTAGATTATATAACCTCCCTATTTTGAAATCAATGCAACATGGTGCAAGACTTTTTATTACTGAGGGCATAACTGACTGTTTAGCCATGTTATCAGTAGGTTATAATAGTGTAGCACTTCCTAGTGCGACTTCGTTACCAACTGAAGACCTTACCAAACTAAAAAGCTATAATCTTTATATGATAGCTGACCAAGATAAGGCAGGAAATGATGCTTTCATAAAGTTATATCGACTTATGCTCAGATTCGGGTGCGAAGTAAAAAGAATTAAACTTCCAAGCGGTGTTAAAGATTTTTGCGATTATTATCTAAAGACTACAAAGGATTAAACAATATGGAAAACATATACCCCAGCAATCTCGAACAAGTTTTATTTAAGGACTTGAATAGAGAGGTGTTATACAAATTGTTCATCAATAGTAATGCCCAATCAATGAATGTAGATGAGATAGGTATGATTGATGAAGAAGTACAGTCATCGCCTAAAGAGAGAGAGGTAAGACATAGAGTAGAGAAGCTATTATTCTTGAATTTATTGATGGATTATGATTTGGAAAATCAGATAGAGCGAAGGAAAAACGCCAAGTATGATTATATGAACGGCCTTCTTCTATACATTGCTTCGAATCATCATTTCAAATATGGGTTTGGATATTTTAAAGACAACATACAATCATTTGATAATATGCTTGGGCAATGGTGTAAATTCCTGAACGCAGTTATATCAGACATCAAGGTTCTTCCTATTATCAAACTGGACCAGCAGATCGCTGTTGAATTTGGAGAAATTCTTAATATTACGTTATCAAAGGATGTTATTTACAATGTGAATATTAACATGGATAACTTTGATAGGTTATTTAGAGAAATGCCCCCAAAATACGACTTTTGTATAAGAGTTGATAAGGGTACATTTGAGTGTGGCAAAAGCGATGGGAGCGGACTACAGAGCGACTTATATAAGGCATTCTCAGAGCTTAATCGATTAATACAGACATTATCGTCAAAATAAAATTAGTACACATAGAATTATGAGCACCAAATTAAGAGAACAAATACTATCAGAGGAGAATATCTATAAGGCAATTTTTGCTATGGAGTCATATATATCAGAGCGTGATTTGCTTAGCCCCGAAGATCTGGATACATTTCTTCGGCTAAGGGATAAATATGACTTTAATGGCATTGTTTCTGATACTATTGAAAAATGTAAGAAAACTCTAACCCAATTACTTGACGATGAAAATGAATTGCTAGAAGTCAATGTTTTCTTTAAAATCAAGAAACTGAGTTCCGAAGGAAATACAGTTGTGGAGTATCGCCCATTGCACACGGCTAGCCTCGTCAATCAGATTTGTATGGCATCAATGCTTATGCCTTTAATGTTTGACGATTCTAATGGGAAACGGAATCTATCGGAATTATCACGTATGCTACCTCATAATTTCTATGGTAATATTCCAAGTTGTAATATAGGTAGTATCTTTATGAATTGGACAGAGAAATACCGCCAATATTCTCAAATAGTAACGACTCGCTGTCGGGAATATTCCAAGACACGCGAATATGATAAAGAAATAAGTTTTGACCTTAAAGACTTTTTCCCATCTATCAATCCTTTGAAGATTCTGAATTTTATTTGGAATGCTGTTTCGAGTAAATATAAAAACGATACTGATAAAAAGTGTCTGAAGACCATTATATCTAAACTTCTATATTTTAAAATTTCCGAGGAGAACCTCCGGGAATGGAAAGATGTATATTATAAGGAACAACATAATAATGTAAAATCGGTTAACGGTTTCTATCCTGTCCGGGGAATAGCGCAAGGACTACCACAATCATACTTTTTTGGTAATTTATGCATGATAGAAGTCGCTGATTGTATGAGTCATGTCGATAAATTAATGGATTCAGACTCGTATTTCTATGTGGATGATTCAGTCGTATTTGCCAAAAACATTAATTCGGATTTATTTGGAGAATTAATCCAAAGACTCAATAATTCGGTTACTGAAGCCAAAAAAGATTGGGAGGAATATCCAGTTATAGGTCAGGATTTACTGTCACAAGCAATGGATATAAATTATAACATACAGTTTCATCCTAATGGAAAGAGTACAATTTGTGATATAAATGACTCTTTTAAAGGTATGGATGGTCTGTTTCTAGTTCAACGACCTGTGTCAATGGGCGGATGGATAAAGGGAAATATTGATGAAGTTGACGATAACGTTGCCTTGAAAAAGCTAACGGCTTTACAGGATGTCGTTAATCTTGAGATAAATAAACTCCGTTCGAAAAGAACTAAACTTGGAGATAATTCTTATGGTGAAGAACGACTTAAGTGGCTCAGACGATACAAACGATATTTTCTATTTAGACAAAGAAAACTGCAAATTCTTTTGAATGGGAAATATGATAAGGAGCTAAAAGCGAAGTTCTACGAAACATTCAAAATTGACGATGTTACATCTCAGGACAAGACTTCAAAAGAACTAATTAATGCTTTATTTGAGGTCTTTGAGGAAGAAATATTCAAATCTGAATTTGAGTTGATTCTAAGAGATATGCCTTTCAGTGAAAAAAAAGGTTTCTGCGCCAAAATTCAACAATATGATATCGCTCTGTCAAAATATAATTGCAGCACTCATAGGTCTGATAAATACTTGTATTACCATAGAATCAGTTCGATGTTATGCAGTGCAGATGTTGCCACTGTGGACGAATATGAATCCCTTTCGCGTGTTGTGCGAAGTGTACGTCCTTTCCGTAACTCTGAAAGATTTGTTGAGGCTATAAAGAATACATCTTATAATGCCAATGATGTGTGGGAATTGTTCCCATTCCTAAATTTAATCACAGGAGTGTCTGATTCCGGAAATCCATGTCTTAATTCAAAAACAGGATTTCCTTCTTGGTGCGAGTTTGTTTTCAGAAATTCAGAGAACTTCAGACGTAAAATTTTGAATTGCTGTTTCTCATTCGCTTGCAACATTCAATCTGGAGATAATCTATCAATTTTGAGGTCTGACATTAAGCCAATAAAATACTATGAGTTAAGAATTATTTCAATGCTCAGGAATTATCGTTTGAAAATTTGCGATTTCTTTGAGTTTGTGAGATCTCTTGATCCAAAAGATTTGAACGAGAGGATGGATATAGATCTCGGAATTCTTGAAGGGCTCGGTATATACCGGCAAAAGATTCAAGATCCTGAAAAGATTGACCGATTAATCCAAACACATAGACTTGTTAAAAGCCTTTGGCATAATGGTTCCAAATTCTTGAATGCTTATACATTACACAATCACGAACACGCTATCAATCTAATAAAGAATGTAGTTAGGCTCGTGAATAATGTGGATTTTTTGAATTTGAAGGCTAATGATTTCTTCTTGCTATTTAATGCGTGTTATCTACATGATATAAGCATGGTTATACATCCGAGTGTATCCTCGTTTAACGATTCTAATGTCAAGTCTGAACAATTAATCAGTAAGTGGCTTAATCGTATGTTGACATTTAACAAAAAAGTTGACAATGCCTATAAATCAAACAAATTCGCAATGGACGAGATTCATCGGATTAGGAAAGAGATGGGATTGTCTTTGATTGAGGTATTTCAAGATATTTTTGACTTCTTTGAGAACCGTGTGCGTGCACCTCACGCATATGAAAGTGCTATGTTTATCCGTCATTGGCAAGAAGATATGTTGTCTTTCCTATCAGAGCTTGAAGCTGAAACAATAGCTACAATATCCGATAGTCATGGATGGAATACAACAGATGTATATGAAATGAAATCTTCAGCGAAGGAAGAGTTAATCAGCTTGAAGTACATGATGATTCTCATACGTTTGGCAGACTTGCTCGACTTGGCAAATGATAGAATAGATTATTTCTTACTGAAGCAAAATCGTTCGCAGATGAGTCCGGTTTCACGATACCATTGGATTTCCCATCTGATAACTGAGCGATATGAATTGGATGTTGATTACGAAATCATTAATGAAAAGGAACTAACAGATCAACCTATCCAAGAACTGATACATCTTGATATTTTCTTAAATGCAGAGATTCTTGCAAATATAGAAGTGCATAAAGAGTGTTGCAGAGGATTTCAAGCAGAACTTACCAAACGTAGAAAAAATAAGATTCCAAAGAACGATACAGAATATAAATGCCTAGAATTTAAGGTAGGGAAAGTTCAAGAACCCTGCTGTTCAAATATGTGCAAACGAAATGGAGATTCTCATAGTTGCCCATTCATTTGTCTATGGATGAGCGACAAGCATTGGTGGTTATTCTCTGAGCTTGGCAAACTCAAACATTATCTGAATTCCGTCAATTCAAAACTGATAAAATCAGATATTTCAGTTAGATTTTTCTATAATAATACCCACAAACTTGACTCTGAGTTTTTTGACGATGTTAAGAATTATCTGAGTAGATAAGGTTATCGAAGTTTATTGCAAATCTTCGTGTTTGAAGCAGAAGCTGTTTCGTAATCAAGGAGCTTAGTCAATAAGTTATGAAATCAGGGACTGAACCTATATCATTCATGTATAGATTCAGTCCTCATTAAACTACTCCATTGATTCCCGAATAATCCGCAAAGTTTCTTTCTTATACTCCTTGCGATCATATTCAAATCCTCTACACATCCAACAGCTACACGGAGTACCTGTCGTTTTGTATACTTGTGCCCATTTGTCTTTTGCCAACTCAAACCAATGAGGGTGTTCATAATAGCTTCCATCCTCACGAATAATACAATGCCCATAAGCGGCATAAAGAACCATGCGAGCCTTAAACACACGAGCCATTTGTTGG
>UQLN01000028.1 GCA_900541965.1 uncultured Parabacteroides sp.
TCCAAATAAATAATGAAAAACCACTGCAGAGGTTTGCCCTACGGCTGGAGGCGCGAAGCCTCCAAAGAGTTTGTACGACTAGATACAATTCGTTTTTTTATTCTATTATTCCACAGCCAATAATTGAAAAATCTAAATCTTCCGAATTACTCTGGCGGGATTACCTGCTACAATCGTGTTCGGTTCTACATCCCTGGTCACAACACTGCCCGCCCCTACAACACTATTCTCACCGATTGTAACTCCCGGAAGGATTGTAGCCCCTGCTCCTATCCATGCCCTGCTACAAATATGTACCGGCTTACAAGTAATAATCGAGCGATTGTCAAGATCATGATTATTCGATATAAGTTGTACGTTGGCGGTTATCTGAGCATCATCATCAATCGTGATGCCACCGGCAGACATCATCAGGCAACCATTCATGATAATGACATGGCGGCCAATCTTCACCTCATGGGGACGAACGACAGTAAGCGGGGTATTCACACGACTGCCTTCTCCCATATCCGGGAAAAGACGATGAAGCAGTTCATCATATTCGTCCGTCATCGGCATAGTATGGTTCAGGCGGAAAACCAATTGTGCCTGTTCTTTTGCCAAAGCAAGTTCCGCCTCACTCTGGTGTGCGCAGTCTATTCTTATTTCTTTCATATATAATGCTACTCCTTATTTCAATCTCTTACCATCCGAAAAGGCATTACCTACCTTTTTACCCACTTCCAGATAATCGTTATTGAATGGGTCGAATATAATAGGAGACACTTTGGATACATCCACCTTACCGCTTTCGTCGAGGGCGCGTTCGTCTACACTCACGTTTATTATTTCACCACGTAAAATGCAGGTTTCAGGATTATAATCCTTCAATTTACATTCCAGCACTACAGATAATTCGTCGATCAACGGTGCATCCACAAACTCCGAACGAGTCGCATGGAAACCTGCACGAGCAAATTTATCCGATACCTTATTACCGGAAACAATACCCACGTAATCACAGGCAACCACCTGTCCGACCTCTGCCATACTTACGGTAAAAGCCTTACGCTTCAGTATATTGGCTGTCGTTTTATGTCCCTCACTAATACAAATACTAATTTCATGCATCTCACTGATACCGCCCCAAGCCGCATTCATAGCATTGGGAGTACCATTTTCATCATAAGCAGCGATAATAAACACCGGCTGCGGATAAGTAAAGGGCTTTGCCCCAAAATTCTTTCTCATAATAATTTATTTTTTAGTCCATTTCTTAATATCTTCCTTCGTCGCACCATTCAAAAGCCGGCCCTTTTGCCATTTCATATCAGGATAGGTTTCCTGCAACTCTTTTTCCGCATTAGAAATACTGCTGCTACCCGATGTAGCAAACGGAATAATCATTTTACCTGCAAAATCACCACTTTCAATAAAAGAATTTATAATTCTCGGAGCTGAATTCCACCAAATAGGGAAACCAATATAAATGATATCGTAATCTGCAAGATTCTCCAGTTTAGATTTTAGTGCAGGGCGTGATTTAGCATTTGACATCTCCACACTGCTACGTGAAGACTTGTCATGCCAATCCAAATCAGCAGTGATATATTCCTTTTCTGGTTGTATCTCGTAGAGCGTACCACCTGCAACTTCTACAATCAACTTAGCTGCTTTTTCCGTCGTTCCTGTTGCCGAGAAATAAGCCACCAATGTCTTATTACTCTGTTCCTGTGCATTTATAGTGATACATAACATCATGATCACTACCATATTCATACTTTTAATCTTCATTGCCCTTTATAGTTTTAGTTTCTATTATCATGGTACAAAATTACAAAATAGCACCCATCATAAAGGTATATAAATCACTGATTATCTAACCAAAATCACTGATAAAACAGAAAGCCAAAGTAGAATAAATCATTTATAGAATATGGATGTATATGTAAGATGATTATTTCTGTGATAATTTTAAATTGGTGGAGAAACTGGTATGTGTAAGTTGCAACCCTATAATTTTGTCATAGCAGAATAGCAGGTGCAAAGCTCAATCCTTATTTATCAATATAAAGTTGCTCTTACACCTAGAATATACACAAACTTTTTTTCTATATTTGTGGTCATATAGATTAAGATGCCAAGAAAATGTATTTTTGAGAAGATGTGATCCAAGCCACATATTAATTGAACCCTAATGGTGAAAGTTCAAAAACACATTATTATGAACAAAATAACTCATATTAAAAATAGTGCCGTATGTTTACCTTTAATAGCATCCGATTTTATGAAGGATGCAAATATTTGAAAAACCTTCATGTAGGAATAGATTATTCAATTAAGCACAAACTGGACAAAGACTTCTTTGCACCAAATATCTGCATTTCAGCAATCGTTGGTCAAAATGGTGCTGGAAAGTCTTCCCTGCTGGATATGATTTTCCGTGTCGTGAATAACTTGAGTTATTGTCTTTTCAACAAAGTAGAAAGAGAAGCTTCCTCCCCTTTAAGTTATATCATCGGGATTCAGGCAGACTTAACGTATTTCGTCAATGATAAGATTGGCGCAGTTCGCGTTCGGGATGGAATACTTGGCTTTGATTTTGGAAAATTGAAATGTAAATTCACAATCTATAAGTTGGAAAATCAAAGCAGCTCAGAGGTTGACGATATATTTCGTGAGTATAAAGATTATACAAATTTAGACTTCATCCAGCAGAAAGAAGTAGCTAAGGCATTTTTCTATACTGTGGCAACCAACTATTCTATGCAGTCCTTCATTGCACAAGATTATTCTAACGAAACTGCAATTTATACGATAGATAAGGATGACCCAAAGAATATTATTTATTCGAAATCATGGCTAAATAGTCTGTTCCACAAAAATGATGGTTATTTGAGCCCAATCGTCTTGAATCCTTACCGTGAGAACGGAAGTGTTGATATGAGTAATGAGGAACATCTTACCACATCAAGACTGGCTGCTCTGTTGATTGAAGAAAATCCTGAACAGTCATTACTTGATGGTTACAGTTTTGAATGCATAAATTTTCATTGGAAACCTCGTAGGCTGCAGGCAAAGTTCACATCAATTGTAGATGATAGAGTAAAACTGTACCCAAGTAAGGAAGAGGTAGAGGAACATAACCGCTATAATATCGAAGAGAAGGCCCATTTGATTTATAAGGAAAATGCGGACTTGGAAGATTTTCGGGATTTGGCTTTGGAAAAAGATTCATTTGCTCATATCATTTTAGCTGCGTTAAGATGCAGCGTGACCCCTACAATGAATCACCTACAGCTTTATGTGAGAATGTACGTGGTGTACAAAGTGCTGAGTGTCGCTGAGAAATATCCAAGTTATACCTATTTTAAAAAGAACTTTGGGAATATCAACTACACATTCCATTCTATTCCCATAGAGAACAGAAAAGCAGTGATAGCCCAACTTCAAAAGTTAGCCAAGATGGTGAAATGCGACCCGTCTCATATAGGTTTGAAACTGAGACAAGCACTAAACTTCATCACAAAAGGTAAAAATCTGACGGATGTGGATTTAGCAGAGGGAATAACCTATGAACAATATGCAAAACTGTTAGGTATTACTCCGAAAGGTATGTCCATTAAGAAGCGTATGGAATGGTTGCCACCTGGTATTTTCAATTCAGAGACATGTTTAAAGGACAAAAACACGAATGCAAAAATCCCTTTGAATCAGTTGAGTAGTGGCGAGCGTCAGTTTATCTATCTAACAAGTACTTTGCTTTATCATGCAATGAACTTGAATTCTATTCCGAAGAATGGCACGAGAGTGCGTTACAACAAGCTGAATTTTATTCTTGATGAAGTGGAAATTTGTTTTCATCCAGAATATCAGAGGCGGTTTGTCAAGAAGCTGCGAGATCTGTTAGTAAGAGTAGAGTTAAATAAAAGTTTTGATATAAATGTACTGATAACAACCCATTCACCTTTCATTTTAAGTGATATCCCTAAAGATAATATTTTGTGTATGGATAAAGGAAAGGTGTGCGAAGGTGTGTTGAAACAGACGTTCTGCTCTAATGTCTATGACTTACTAAATAATCAATTTTTTATGAGTCAATTTGTTGGCGACATAGCTACCGAAAAACTTGATAATTTGGTTCATAAGATTAATGAGTTGTCGGAAAAATATAATGCTAACCCCATTAGTGAAAAGACAATTAAACGCCTGCGAAACAATATTGACATGATAGGTGACGACTTTATCAGAATGAAACTTCTGGAACAGCTAAAAGCACTGACGGAGGATGATCCTTTGAAAGTGGAATATGAAATGCTGAAGGAACGTTTACGGATTGTTGAAGAAAAAATAAAGAAGACACGATGATACCGATAGAATATGACAACTCTAAATTGGATGAGTATAATGCTTTCATAGATAAATTTTTAGAAAATTTGGATCATTATCTCACTAATGGATATATAGGCAATCGTAAAAGCATTAAGGTTTTAGAAGCACGGAAGCTTTATAATAGTTTGTCCGCTTCACAAAAAAATATATTTAACAAATCGGCCAAACCTAGACATTGGGATAGTTTGGGAGATAATGAAACTGTGCTTGTTCCCCTATCACCTATGGAAGACAATACAATTGCCTTTTTCACAGAAGTCAAGAATGAACTTAAAGACTGGATCAACTATCGGCCGAATGAAATAAAAAACTTATCAAATAGGATCAAAAGTTCTTACCCTGACTCTGATGATCAAACTTCCAGTTTATATGATGCAATCCATCACATGTTTATTGAGAATGGATATGAGAAAAATGGGGAACCCAAATTTCCGAAGGATAAGCTGATTGAAGCTGTCGGTACGGATGTTTGCCCCTATTGCAATCGAGTTTTCATCAAGAATGTAAATGCCGATGACGGAAAGCAAGTAAAGGGTCAGTTAGATCATTTTTACGATAAAGACAAATATCCTTATCTTGCTATTCTAAAATACAACCTAATTCCGAGTTGTCCTTTTTGTAATGGCCCTACCGGTAAACATACAAAGAATGCAGAAGACGAGGGATTGATAAGTCCATTTATGCTAGAGGATACTAATGCAATGAAGTTCAGTACAGAAATTACTGGCGATGGTTTTACAAATATGGACACATGCGCAAAAGCTATTTCTCTGAAAGTGAATTACTATGAACCTAAGATGGAGAATAATGCTAGAGTTTTTCATCTAGAGGAGCTATATAAGACACATACAGACTATGCAGCTGAGATATACTTCAGACATCGTATGATGGGTTCGGAGGCTTATCAAGAGTTTGTTCAGAAAATGATTGGCGAAGGTTCTGTTATGTCGTCAAATGATTGGAATCGTATGATACTTGGATTTACTAACAACCCCGAAGATTTGGGTAAAAAGCCAATTTCCAAGTTCTGTAAAGACCTCTTGGAGGATTTTGAGGATAAAGGAATAAAGTAAATACTTCTAAAAGAATAATCTGTAAAGTTTTTCTAGGACAAGTGAGAACTAGGTACAACTCTATATCTATATATAGGTTGCTCCTTGTAGCTAAGCAAATAATTGATTATCAATACCATTGCTTTAATAATTAAATTTACATTTATGAAACTCTCTACATATACGGACAAATCCGGTCAACCCACAACAACATAGGGGTCTCGTTTTCACTCCTTCTACAAGAATATTGAGATATAAAAAGGTCTCTATTATTCTTCTATAAACATCTGCAAAACAAAGTAGTACAGTGAAGCATATTCAAACAAAAGATTCGTTATCTATTCAAAATACATATTATGTAATATTCTCATTTATAGACAAATATCTTTATGTATCATTTTTTAAACTGATAACACTCTAATTACACAAAAAAGTTCTATCTTTGAAAATAGAGAGCTCTTTGAAAAACAAAGCAAGACCATGAAATGATTCCTAAAAATAAAATCGTTACTTACTCATTACCTGTTTTTTTATTCGAGTTTCATAAATATCATTCTATCAAAACATTAGCGACACTATCGAGTACTCATTCGGGTTATCTATGCTATATGTTAATTCTATAACTAATTTGGATGCTGGAATTGGATATTGTTTTAATGCTCTGTTCTTAATTACTTCTACGTCATATTCATCGCAAAACATATTGTTATAGCCATGTATAGAGCCGTCATGAATCACTATTTCTTCGCCTGTAGCCGTATCTCTGGCTACAATCAGTTCAGGTGCAATATCTGTTTCTACAATATAAGGTTGTTCTTCTCCTTTAACCTTAAACAGATTACCATAATACCATACTTCGAAAAGCTCATTTCCTGCCGATGAACGAAAGGTAATTTCGGTAAATTCGTTTTCCCGAAACTCTTTTACATAATTCTCTAAATAAGTAGGAATATGTTCTGTCATTTGTCTGTCTATCTTTTCCATTTTGTTATTTTTTGTGTTCATAATGTCCAGTGGCTAACTGACTTTTCAGAAGTTAAGCCGTTTGTTATCAGTCATATTTTTATTCAGAGCTTTTATATTCACTCTATTTCTCAATCTATCCATTGGTTAGTAATGCCAAGATTGTTGAATCGAAAGTATAGGTGTATGTTAGCAACCTTTTTACCACTCCTCAAAGTTTTCTTCTATAAAAACTTCAAGTGATGAAGCTAATATTTCACTTTCCCCATCATCATGATAAAATATAAGAACTTCTCCCTTAGGATTAATCATGATTGGATTTCCTGCTCCATCATCTGCGATAGCATAGTTTTCTGACGTTACCGCATGGACTTCTCTTAATGATTGAGTATAACCTACAACCGTTTCATTACCTTCAAAAGCAAAAATTTCAATACCAGCCCAAGCACGACCAAAGTTTTTGATAAAATCAATATAGTCGGAACTAAACTTTACATTCAACTCCTTTTCTGCCTGTTCTATTTGCTCGTCTGTAGCGGGAATACCCAGCATTTCATGTTTTTTGAAAAATGCATTCAATCGTTCTATAAGTTTCTGCTTCATATTCTTTTCTATTTTTATGGTTGCTAATGTTCGGTAGCTAACCGAACATTAAGAAGGTTGAACCGTTTGTTATAAGCTACTTTTTTCTTTTATATATTGTTCCACATCGCTTAGATTCGTTAAATCAACACATCGCTGCCAACCCCAGTCGGCTAACAAAACGGGAGCCATTTTTCCTAAAGCGATTAAAATGCTTTTCCATAAGTCTTTAGATTTCGGAGCAATCCATATATCCAGCCAAAGAGCGTTTATTACTCCAGTTTCATCCACCGACCAAAATACATTTTGTTCTTCCTCCATACCTCTGCCATAGGTAAGCTTTAATTCTTCCCGATAACTGGAGTAGCCCGTTTCTACTTGGTCATAGGCTGGGAGAAAACCAAGTGCCTCATTCAACTGTTCCGGACGTAAAGAAAGTTCCTCTATTCCATGAGGACTGTCCTCTCGTACAAATATATCAGTATAAACGCCACCGGCTAACTGATGCTCTTCGGCAAAATCATCTATTTCACCCATTTGCTTCATGCAAAAGCCCTTGGCAGTCAATGGTAATATCTCCCATTGACAATAATCATCTTCATGAAAAAATGCTATTCGTTTTTGTTTATCCATAATTTACTTTCTTCTTAGCTTATAATGTTATGTGAATAACTGACCGTTAGGGCTGTTTATTCGTTTGTTATATGCTGTTTCTAAATCACTGAAAATATGAAAACCTATATATGATTTAAGATTAGGGCATTCTTCTCTATAATAACAATCCCAATAGCTAATCATCTGACTTCTTGTTCTATTATAAAACACGTTATTTTCAGATATAAAGTCAAGGTAATTTTCAATATTATTTTCTAAGTGAATTTTTATGTCAATTAATATATCTTTTACATATTCACCTAATAACCTAAAACTGAACGGAATAACCCAATACTCTGTACAAAATAATAGATTGTGCAAATGCTTCTGTCTAATAAAACCATTATCATGTCTTGTGAAAATGCAATCTAAAATATGTTTCTGTATAGTAGTCAAATTTCCAGATACAGGTTCACTAAAGTATATCCGTTCCGGTATTGTTAAGAGTATATCATTAATTTTGACGCTATACGACCTTTCATGAATATCTTTGTCCTTGATTTTCAAATTATCAATAACTACTTGAACATCCTCTTTTAAATTTAGAGGGAAACACATTATTAGTTCTTCTTTTCTATTCATTCGCATATAATGGGGTGCAGCTTGCAGCCATCAGGCGGCACAGGTGCTTGTTATCAACTATATTACATCTCCAATTTCTAAAAAAATGATATTGGAATATCCCTGTTCTTGTATATAGAACTTTACTTCTTCTGTACATAGCAGAAAAGGGTATGCGATTGGTTTGAAAAAATTATATCCACCTATATCTTCTGCTTTGAAGAATATACCCTTACCTGCTTCACGAGGTATTATATTATCTCCTTTTAAAGTTTCAGCTCCAATAATTTCTTTTATACATTCTTTTCCTGTCAGTCCACTAATACCAAATCGTAAAGTACTTTGCGGTAATGCTGGAATTTCTATATCTGTATCAATTCCAGTTAACTCTACATTTTCTTTAGGCAGCCATTTTAGCCTATTAAGATTTTTTGCAATCAACTCTTTAGGATTCTTTTCAAAGTTAAGTTCTACTAACTTCAAACCCACAAAATGTTTCTGCAAATTATCTGCTATTTCTTTTTTGCAAATAGTATATGCACTATATACAAAATCCGGTATTACGTTCCCTTTGGCTATCCAATCATCCCACATCACTTTAATACCTTTTGAAGGGTTTTGCCCCATTTGTGCGTGAATGTGGGCATATTGGGGATTTATATTTATCGCTATTCTATATACTTTCATTTTTTACAATGTTGATAACATTATACTAACAGCAGTCATTTAATGTTCCGCTGTTATTTTTTCCAAGTATTTTCACAAATTATTCTCCCTCAAAAAATATCATCTAAAACGGACTGCTCATTTTGCTTTTGTAAGAGTCTGTTATATTCCTCTAAAAGTACGGTTTTGTCTAATTACCCACAAAGGAATCTGTTTGTTTTTTCCTCTATCCTATAAAAATACATTCCTTAGCGGCCAATAACAAGACACGATCATCAGCCCTAAAACAAAAAAGGCAGCCCCGTTTTCGGAACTGCCTTTTTTCATATCTTGTTTATCCGGTTATCAGCACTTTATGCTTAACTGATGTAACACGTTACGTATTTTTTCAAATGTTGTGATACGGGTAGGAACCAACGGCAAACGCAACTTATTTTCAATAAAGCCCATTGCGTTCAGCATACTCTTTGCACCGGCAGGATTGCCATCTACAAATAATAATTCAAACAATTCGGTAAAACGATGGTGGATAGTACGCGCATTCTCATAATCGCCCGCAAGCCCCAAACGAACCATACGGCTGAATTCACGTGGAAAAGCATTGCCTATAACAGAGATAACGCCTATTGCACCCAAAGTTATCAAAGGGAAAGTAATGCCGTCGTCACCTGAAATCACATTAAAATTAGCCGGTTTATTCTTAATGATATCATCCATCTGGGTAATATTGCCGGATGCTTCTTTTACAGCTATCACATTTTTAAATTCACGGGCAATACGCAACGTAGTAGCCGCAGTCATATTTACACCGGTTCTTCCCGGTACGTTATACAACACGATAGGAAGACGTGTAGCCTCGGCTATCGCTTTATAATGCTGGTAAATACCTTCCTGGGAAGGTTTGTTATAATAAGGGACTACAGAAAGGATTGCATCGATACCGCGGAAATCGTCATTTTTCAGTTTTTCCACAACGGAGCGGGTACAGTTGCCTCCTACTCCTAAAACAATCGGAATACGGCCGTTAACCTTCGTTACAACCAAATCTATAATCTTCTTTTTTTCTGCTTCTGTAAGTGTCGGAGTTTCTGCTGTGGTGCCCAATACTACCAAATAATCCGTACCGTTCTGCACCTGATAATCGACTAATCTGCCTAACGCTTCATAATCTACACTTTCATCTTCCTTGAAGGGAGTGATCAGTGCCACACCCATTCCTCTTAAATTTATGTCTGCCATGGGGAAAATATTCCTTTTTTGTTATTTAGCACTGCAAAAATAAAGAATTTATATCATTTAGAACGGATTGCTTTCAAATAAAATAATATTTGTTCAAATAAATACTTTATATCATCACCCTCTGTCACTACGATAGACAGGTCGTAAAGGTCCGGTCCGTTGAATTTCCGCCCGGTCTTAAAAGAGCAAGGATGTTGTAACATAATATATTGCATCGGATAACAATCGTGCCGGCATAAATCGATCAAAATATCTGCTTGCAACGCCTTACATTGTTCTACGATGGCATTCTTTGGAGCATACCAGGCATCCGTATGCTCTTTCTCGTTCACAAGGATATAAGAAGAATCCTTTTCCGGTGTAATACCTTCCGATGCATACATACAGGCATACACCTTTTTTCCCATCTTACGCAACTGTTCCAGACAAGGCTCCACAACAGGAGCATCTATAGCCTGAAAAAGGACCAATACAACTTTTGCTTCTTCCAATGCACAAAACTCATGCTTACGGGCCGAAGCTCGCGAAGCTGCATATTGTATCTTCTTTTTAATAAAATAGTTCGTCAGTCTCATTCCGCAATCATATTTAGGAATTCATCTTCATTTATGATTTTCACGCCCAGCTTAGCCGCTTTTTCGAGTTTAGCCGGTCCCATATTTTCACCTGCCAGAATATAATCCGTTTTGCCGGATACCGAACCGCTATTCTTTCCGCCGTGTTGTTCAATCATCGCCTTATATTCATCGCGGGAATGTTTCGAAAAGGTACCGCTGATTACAATCGTAAGCCCTTTCAGTTTTTCCGAACGGTTCACCAACAGGTCTTCTGCGACCGACATTTGCAATCCGTATTCTTTCAGGCGGTTCACTAAAATACGATTTCTTTCATCCGCAAAATAGTCGATGACGCTTTGTGCAATGCGTCCGCCAATTTCATCCACCTCTGTCAAAGTTTCCAATGAGGCTTCTTCCAGTTGTTCTATTGTATGGAATGCGGATGCCAGACGCTTGGCTACAGTTTCACCCACAAAACGAATACCCAATGCAAATAAAACACGTTCAAAGGGAACTTGTTTGGATTCTTCCAGACTTGCCAGCAGGTTCCGGGCACTTTTATCCGCCCAGCGTTCCAATCGTATCAAATCGGCGAATTTCAACGTATATAAATCGGCCGTATTACTAATCAGCCCGGCTTCATACAAATCTTCCACAGTCTCCGGCCCCATATTAATGTTCATTGCCTTCCGGGTAACGAAATGCTCTATCCTACCCTTTATCTGCGGAGGACAGCCGGATTCGTTCGGGCAATAATGGGCTGCCTCTCCTTCCGGACGGACAAGAAGCGTTCCACATTCGGGACAAATCCGGATAAAGCGAACCTTATCCCCCATTAGTATTGAACGGGAATCCACATCTACCCCGACTATCTTCGGAATAATTTCTCCGCCCTTTTCCACATAGACATTGTCCCCAATATGTAAATCGAGCCCTTCAATTATATCTGCATTATGCAAGGAAGCACGCTTAACGGTCGTACCGGCAAGAAGTACCGGTTCCAGATTGGCAACAGGAGTTACTGCTCCTGTACGTCCCACTTGGAAAGATACGGAATTAAGACGTGTTACCGCACGCTCCGCCTGGAATTTATAAGCAATTGCCCAACGGGGGCTTTTCGCTGTAAATCCCAGATTTTTCTGTTGCCTCAATGAATTTACTTTCAATACGATGCCATCTGTAGCTACCGGCAAGTTCTTCCGTTCCGCATCCCAGTAAGCAATGTAATCGAATACTTCCTCCAGGCTTTCACATTTACGTATCACATCCGGTATTTTAAAGCCCCAGGAACGGGCTGCGGCAAGATTATCGAAATGAGTTTCGGATGGAAGTTCTTCCCCGAGAAGATAATAGAAATAAGCATCCAGTTTACGGGCTGCCACAATAGCAGGATTCTGTTGCTTTAATGTACCGGATGCGGCATTACGGGGATTGGCAAACAAAGGCTCTTCCTGTTCTTCCCGCTCTTTATTCAGGCGGTCGAACTCTGCCCAGGGAAGCAATATTTCTCCACGTATTTCAAATTCTTCCGGATAATTGTCGCCCATCAGTTTTAATGGGACGGAACGGATTGTTTTTACATTAGCCGTTACATCATCTCCACGGGTACCATCGCCACGGGTTACCGCACGCACTAACCTGCCTTGATTATAAATCAGGGAAATAGATGTCCCATCATATTTCAGTTCGGCAACAATTTCGAAAGGTTCATTCAAATCACGTGCAATACGCTCATAGAAGTCACGTACTTCATCTTCCGAATAGGTATTACCCAATGAAAGCATCGGATAACGGTGTACCACCTGTTCAAATTCCTTTGAAAGGTCGCTTCCCACCCGTTGGGTCGGGGAATGGGGATCTGCATATTCCGGATATTTTGCTTCAAGAGCCTGTAGCTCCTTCATCATCTCATCAAACTCACGGTCTGATATGGTAGGCATGGACAATACGTAGTAATTATAATTGTGTTGTTCCAGAGCTTCACGCAATGCCTTTATCTTTGACTCAATTTCAGCCATATTGATTATTAGGTAATAGTAAATAAAAATGGACTGAAATATAAAAAATAATTTTCGATATTCAGTCCATTCCTTAGATTAATAAACAAGTTTTACATTATCTATCCACATCGTATTACCCGGCGAACCGATATAGGCGCCTCCGTTACTTGAAGTAAACTGGAGGATAAGATGAGTAGGCATTTCATTCTCTTCCGCCCAACCGATTTCCTTAATCGGGACACTCTCGCCTTCACTATTTACCGTATACCGTTCCTCTGCCTGAATCCGCATATAGGGTTCATATTCGGGGCGGGAAGTAATATCCCCGTACATAACCGGAAAAGTGGCATCATTCACCCATCCGTCTGTTGAAGAGATAAAACGATGTACCAATGTTCCGATTCGCTTAGCATATACATTTCCCTCCTTATCTTCCCAACGTTTCTGTAAAAACAGGTTTACTTCCATAGAGTCGGCCCCTGCAATCTTTGTCTTACGGCTGAAACCGGTACTGCGTATACGATAGTCTTCCGGAACCATCTTTATCTTATAATCAAAACGGATCGCTTTCGGCCTGTTTGTAAAGGGAACTCCGGTACAAAGCATACCTTGAGGATTTTTTGTCCCTTTTATCGGTTCATGTACCTTGCCTAAAAAGATTGAACCGGCAGCTACCACTTCTATATCGACAATACCCAGCACCTTTACTTTTTCCATTCGTGTTTCCAGGCGGGCACAACTACCCTCTCCTCTTTTCTCCGGAAAAACGGATGTATTTGTTTTAACAATTCCGGCTACTTTAGCCATCACATTCGAGTTTGCCCACGGAGAACCACCCTTATTCTGATAAGCTATATTTCCGACAATCGTATCCGTCGGACCTAACTCATACAAGTATTTGGTTGCTCCTCCGATTATCTTAGACTCATGTATCTCACGCACAATCCACTTATCCATATCACCGAAAGCAATGGGAACCTCCTTTTCCTGCGCTGTGGCCGAAAACAGGTTATTCATACACAGGCCTAAAGCCATCAATCCCATCAACCGGCAAACTTTTATTATTCCATTAGCCCTCATTTCCATTCTTGACTTTAATCATTTTTAGTTACAAAGAATATCCCCATTCTTTTAAAGCCATCCCCCAGTTTTCTTCTACAAGATGAACCGTACGATCGTCATATTTATACTTATTCTTCTTGTATCCTTTCTTTTTACCCAGGTATTGTTCAATTTCCGGTTTGGCTTCTTCAAAACCGGGAATATCCAGTTTTTTGTATATATCTTCCGTCATCGCAAAAGCATCCTGCTCAAAATCTTCAAACTTGATTTCAACCAGATTACCTTCCGGTATCAAATGTTTCTGTTCTTCAAATTTATAAAACAAACGACGATACACTTCAATGAAATTACTTTCAAGCTGCTCATTAGATATATCCTGCAAACGGAGAGGCTGTATTGTGTTTGTAAAGAAACTACGCGTACTTTCAAATACTGTATAGGGATTTCTTTTCAGATAGATAAACTTCGCATTGGGAAACATTTCCACCAATGTTTTTACGCGCCCTGTATGGGGAGGGTTCTTGCTCAGGAACTGGGAACCGTGCGTATTCCAAAGAGAAACTTTAATCAGTTTCATAAAAGTTTCCTTAAACACTTCCCGTTCCCGGTCCGTGATATTGTCGAACAACAAATAGCGGTCGCAATATTCCAGCATATGTTTCGGGAAAAACCAGAAATGATAATAGGTATAAGGCATCATATTAGCAAGAGCAAATTCTTCTTCCTGTGGCAAATCCACCTTCAGTTCCATATTATCCGTCGGGCGTTTGTCCGGCATCAGGATAGACATATTCTTTTTAAAGAAAGGCTGCCCCCATAACATCAGATTAGGAAATACGGTCTGATAAGTCGTATTATATCCGAAATGCTTGTCACACGAAAATACATTATGTACGAACGTTGTCCCGCTACGCCAATGTCCGAGAATGAATACCGGGTCCATTTCCAACGGTTTGTCGGCTATCTTACGATAACGGGCATTTTCAAACGGTTGACACAAACTCAGTATACGGCACACGGCTTTTGTCAGGTAATACTTATTACGGAAGCCCTTGTCGATAGTCATGTTTTCCGTTACTGCCTTGAATGTTTTCCAATCGGCTCCGACTAACGTATTTATCGGCAGTTTATCAAATTCCAATAACCCCATAACTTATTTATTTTCCGTTATACATTTCACAGGAAGTCCCTGGCGTTCCAACTCCTTGCAAACAGCCAGGATTGCTTCATAATGTTCCTTTCCAATACCCAGTTCCGGCAAATTCAGAACGGCAAGAGCATCTTCCGAAACCATATCACGCGCATCCACCCGGTCAATAATCATACCTACAGCCGAGGTATTATTCGTAATCGGATCAATCAGGATAAAAGCTCCGGTTTGCTTATTTTTCAGATACGGGTCGAAAAGCAGTTCTTTACCGGTAGTAAAGACCACACGTCCGATTTCATTCAGTTTCATCGGAAGTTCTTTTTCTTCCAGCATACCGTTCTCTACCGACAACTGCTCCATCGTATTTACATTCACTTTATAGCGGATGCTATCTACGCGGGCACGGGTCAGATTGGTTGTATGTTTGATATAAAATTGCTTGTTTACATCCATTGGCTCTTCATCCATCCATACCAACATCGCTTCAAAGTTACGGTCTACCATTGGCTGATTATCCGGATGAACCAACATTTCACCACGGGACACGTCTATTTCATCTTCCAGTGTAATTGTGACACATTGGGGAGGAAATGCATAATCCAGTTCACCGTCATAAGTAACGATACTTTTCACTTTGGAAGTTTTACCGGATGGCAATGCCATTACGGTATCGCCCTTACGGACGATGCCACTGGCTACTTTGCCGCAGAAGCCGCGGAAATCCAGATTCGGACGTAATACATACTGTACAGGATAACGGAAATCCGCATAGTTACGATCCTGGTCAATAGGCACTGTTTCCAGAAAATCCAGTAAAGACGGACCATCATACCAGGGAGTTCGTTCACTCTTGTCTACCACATTATCGCCATCCAAGGCGGAAAGAGGAATGCAGGTGATATCCGGTATATTCAACGGCTCCACGAATTGCTTGTAATCTTCTACTATCTTGTCGAAAACCTGTTTGTCGAAGTCTACCAAGTCCATCTTGTTGACAGCCAGTACAACATGCTTGATACCCAATAAAGATACCAGATAGGTATGGCGGCGTGTCTGTGTAATCACTCCTGTGCGTGCATCAACCAAAATGATTGCCAGGTTGGCAGTAGAACCACCGGTAATCATATTACGGGTATATTGTTCGTGTCCCGGAGTATCGGCTATAATGAACTTACGGTTGTTCGTACTGAAATAGCGGTATGCCACATCAATTGTAATCCCCTGTTCACGTTCGGCTTTCAAGCCATCCAGCAACAGAGCGTAATCAATATGGTCGCCGGCATTCCCCATACGTTTGCTGTCGCGTTCAAGCGCGTCCAGCTGGTCTTCGTATATCTTTTTACTGTCGAACAGCAAACGTCCTATCAACGTAGACTTTCCGTCATCTACCGAACCGGCTGTAAGGAAGCGAAGCAAATCCTTCTGCTCGTCCCTGTCCAAAAACTCTTTTATATTTAATGTAGACATAATCCTTTATTTAAAAATATCCTTCTCTTTTCTTTTGCTCCATACTTGCATCCTGGTCGAAATCGATCACACGGGTCGTACGTTCACTCTTAGTGGTGGTCATCATTTCCTCCACGATTTTTTCTATTGTATCGGCATCGCTCTCCACGGCACCGGTTAACGGCCAGCACCCTAATGTACGGAAACGAACCATGCGCATCTGGATTTTTTCGCGATACTGTTCAGGCAAACGGTCATCGTCCGCCATAATCAGATTGCCGTCCAACTCTACAATAGGACGCTCTTTAGCAAAATACAGAGGTACGATAGGTATATTTTCAAGGCGGATATACTGCCAGATATCCAGTTCTGTCCAGTTTGACAGTGGAAAAACACGGATACTTTCTCCTTTATGTACGCGTGCATTATAAATATCCCACAATTCAGGACGTTGGTTTTTCGGGTCCCACTGATGGAATTTGTCACGGAAAGAATAGATGCGTTCTTTCGCACGGCTCTTTTCTTCATCACGACGAGCGCCGCCAAAGGCAGCATCAAATTTATATTTATCGAGAGCATGGAGCAATGCCTGCGTTTTCATTAAATCCGTATGGACCTTACTTCCATGAGAAAACGGACCTACACCGGCATGAAAAGCTTCCATGTTAGACTCTACAATCAGGTTCCAACCGAACTTCTTTGCATAATCATCACGAAACTGAATCATTTCTTTAAACTTCCACTTCGAATCGATATGCATCAAAGGAAAAGGCACTTTCCCCGGAGCAAACGCTTTTTCGGCAAGACGGACCATCACGGAAGAATCTTTACCGATAGAATAAAGCATAACAGGATTTTCAAATTCAGCAGCTACTTCCCGTATGATGTGAATAGACTCAGCCTCCAATTCCTGCAAATGGCTCAATTTATAATCAGACATAATTGTATTTTTATAGCTGATAACCGACAGGTGACAACCATTTTATTTTCAAAACGAGTTGCCACCTGCCAATAATCAACGGATTTGTATTTTAGGTATAATTAAATCCAATAATTTATTTACGGATTCCTCCACAGTCAAAACGGAAGTATCCAATGTTAATGCCGGATGAACCGGAGCTTCAAACGGAGCTGAGATACCGGTAAAATCCTTAATATCACCCTTACGAGCTTTGGCATACAGTCCTTTCACGTCCCGTCGTTCACATTCTTCTATTGGAGTATTTACATAGATTTCGAGGAAATTGTCTTCCCCTATAATAGACGACGCCAACTCACGAAGGTCGTTTGTCGGACTTATAAAAGCAGCTATGGTTATAACACCCGTATCAATAAATAGTTTGCACACTTCTGCTATCCGGCGGATATTTTCCACACGGTCTTCTGCAGAGAAGCCAAGATTATTGTTTATTCCACTACGAATATTATCGCCATCCAAAACGCGGCATAAAAGTCCACGTTCCTGCAAGGCACGTTCCAGTGCAACCGCAACCGTACTCTTACCTGACCCACTCAGTCCGGTAAACCAGACCATCACACTATGTTGTCCTAATAAACGCTCTTTATCTTTCCTACCCAACATCCGGTCGAATATCGGATAGATATTATTCTCATTTTCCATATAAACAAATATCTGTAAAATTAAAACTCCCAAATCATGGGAATGACAAATACCGAGATTAAGAAAGTTATCAGGTTAAGAGGTAACCCGATCTTTACAAAATCCGTAAACTTATAACTACCGATACCTTGCACAATCAAATTGGTCTGATACCCGATCGGCGTACTGAAACTTGCCGAAGCTGCCATACAAATCACAACAAAAAATGGAGTGGGATCTACTCCCAATTGCTTGGCGACAGCCAATGCAATTGGGAAACTCAATGCAGCAGCTGCATTGTTCGTAATCAATTCCGTAAAGATATTGGTGATAATAAAAACGATAGCCAGCAACATGTAGGGTCCCATATTGGAAGATACTCCGATAATATAATGGGCAATCAGGGATGCAAATCCGGAATTCTCCATTGCTTTACTGATTGCAAATGCACAAGCAATTGTAATCAGAATATCCCATGAAATATATTTTGTATACTTTTTAGGCGGGAATATCTTTGTCCATGCCATAATAATCGTTGTTATACAGACAAAGAAAAACATATCCAGATGGAGTTCCGGAAAAGCTTCTTTCACAGAAGGCAATTCACCAATTGTTGCACCGGTAATCATAAAGATAAGCAATCCGAGTGCCAACCAGCGTTTTTTCTTAGAAACAGGTTCCGTTCCGTCATTCCCATTTGCCAGCAACAGGAAGACAGTGGATTCACCCCATGTCGGGATAAATGAATCATCCGCCCAAAGGACCAATGTATCTCCTTCATGGAAAACCACCTTGTCCAAATCATGCGTATAACGTTCTCCCCCGCTTTTCACTTCCTTGATAATAGCGCCGTAATGACGGGTAAAGTTAAATTCACCCAATGTTTTATTGATACCGGGAAAACGAGCACCTAATACCGCCTCCACCCTGTGCAGGTTTCCGGGATTACCCTCTTCATCATCTTCCATATATTTATCAGTTCTGGAATCCGGAAGCAATTTACTTGAAAAAATAAAAAGATAAATAAGACCTGCCAATGCAATAAAAATACCGACTCTTCCAAGTTCAAACATAGTAAAACCTTCATATCCGGCTTCCAATATCATACCGTGTACCACCAGATTGGTGGAAGTTCCGATCAAAGTACAAATACCGCCCAAAATGGTTACATAAGACAGAGGTATTAAAAATTTGGTTGCCGGTAATTTTACAGATTCAGCCCAACGTTTAATAATCGGAGCAAAAATAACAACAACCGGAGTATTATTTAAAAAGGCAGAAATAAAAGCGATAGGAGGCAACATACGGAGTTGAGCTTTAAAAATAGTGGTCTTTCCTTCGGGTAGCAACTTTTTTATCAATTGTCCCAATGCTCCACTCTGACGAACCCCTTCACTCACAAGAAAAAGCATCGCCACTGTAATCATCCCTTTATTGCTGAAACCTTCCAGCATTTCTTTCGGAGTCAGTATACCTGCACATAAAAAGAGAACGACAACAGTAAGCAATACCATTCCCGGCCTCATTCTATCCCATACCAATGCCATAATCATGCCAACCAACGTCAGCAAGACAAATATTATTTCAAAATTCATTCTAACCCACGTCTATTTTATGCTCAATTCAGACAGGGTACAAATGTAATAAGAATATCTTTTTCATTCTTACTATGATAACCTATTTTAAATCTTATATTGTTTACAACCCTAAATAATCAGGATATAGAAGAATTTTATGTTAAAGAGCCTTCACAATAAACCATGGATTATGCAAATCTTCCTTATTGTATTGCAATGGCGTTTTGCCATCTATATGGAAAATATCACATCCGGCAGCTTTTGCTATTGCATGTCCGGCAGCCGTATCCCACTCCATTGTCGGAGCAAACCGCGGATATACATCGGCAGAGCCATCTGCTACCAGGCAAATTTTAAGACTGCTTCCGCTGCTAATCAGAGTAACGGGCTGTCCCTGTTTTCTCAAATTCTCGATGAAAGCGGTTGTTTCTTCTGTTTGATGTGAACGGGAGGCAACTACAACTACACCCTGATGCCCCATAAGTTGGGGCAGGCGTATGGCTTTAGCTTGAATTTCCTCCATAGAAGGTTGCACGGTACTGTCTATACCGGTTATTTTATAAGCACCAGCTTCTTGCGAGGCAAAATAAAGTTCTTTACGAACAGGGACATAAATAACACCCATTACCGGAACACCTTTTTTGACAAGAGCAATATTTACGGTAAACTCCCCGTTTCTTTTAATAAATTCTTTAGTCCCATCCAATGGGTCTACGATCCAAAGTGTATCCCACTTCGAACGCGTTTTAAACGGAACTTCTTTGCCTTCCTCACTCAATATAGGGAATGAAGTGACGGACAATATGCCTGTAATTATTTTATTCGCATTTTTATCCGCTATAGTCAATGGGGAATTATCCGCTTTTTTTTCTATTTGAAAATCTGCATTCGGGTCTGTATAGACATCCATAATAGCTTTACCTGCATCCAAGGCCGCACGAATTGCTATATATAAATAGTTTGTTACCATTATTTTGCATTTATTGGTTCGTAATACACAAATATAGAGATTAATTTGAAAATCCAGCAATCATTTTTAAAATATTATTTCCTTCAATGTTCTTAATAAAGGGGCTACACTTCTATTTTTTTGTATCAAAAAACAAACATTGTAAATATTAAATGAAATATATGCTCCAACTAATGTTACTGTTTATCATCTTATTTGGGATTATTCGTATCTTTCGGGAAAAGTAAGCTAAAACATATAAATAAAAAGGGATCAGCCTCAGCTACACAAACTTTAAACTAAACAGTATGTTAAATGTTATTTCTAAAAAAGGTAAATAAAATATGAACTTAGGTCGTTGGATGAATGAACTCCTCATACATTGGGGAATCAATCCGAAAGTAGCGAACACTTTTGATGAAATCATCATTGCAGTCTTACTACTTTTGGTTGCAATAGCACTGGATTACATGTGCCAGGCTATTTTTGTAGGAAGCATACGGAAGCTAACCCAGCATACCCATTTCAAATGGGATACATTGCTTATAAAACGAAAAGTTGTACATAACCTGGTGCACACCATACCTGGCATATTGGTCTATGCCTTGTTACCGATGGCTTTTATCAAAGGCAGGGGCCTGTTATTACTATCCCAAAAAGTTTGTGCAGTCTATATTATATTTGTTCTTCTACTGGCAATAAACGGAATGATTTTATTTTTCCTGGATTTATACAACCAAAAAGAAGTCAGCAAACACAAACCCATCAAAGGCTTTATGCAAGTTTTGCAGGTTCTTTTGTTTTTTATCGGAGGGATTATCATCATTGCTGTCCTTATAGGGAAATCACCGGCTACTTTATTTGCCGGATTAGGTGCTTCAGCTGCTATTTTAATGTTGGTGTTCAAAGATTCCATACTTGGATTTGTTGCCGGTATACAACTTTCGGCAAATGACATGCTCCGTCCCGGAGACTGGATAACAGTTCCGGCATCCAATGCGAACGGGATTGTACTGGAAATTACACTGAATACCGTCAAAATACAGAACTTCGACAATACGATTTCAACCATTCCTCCCTATACCTTGGTAAACGGAAGTTTCCAAAACTGGCGGGGCATGACAGAATCGGGCGGACGCCGCGTAATGAAAACAATCATTCTCGACCTGCACACCATCAAATTCTGCACACCTGAAATATTGGAGAATCTCAGAAAAGATATACCCCTTATGGCAGATTATAAACCGGATGAAGGAGTGGTCCCCACCAACTCCCAGCTATTCCGTGTATATATAGAGAAATATTTAAATTCCCTGCCTGTAGTAAATACAAGCCTTGATTTAATCATCAGCCAGTTGCAATCCACAGAATACGGAGTTCCTATTCAGATTTATTTCTTCTCACGCAATAAAGTATGGAAAGAATACGAACGTATCCAATCGGATATATTCGACCACCTTTTTGCTATGGTTCCTAAATTTGATTTAAAGGTATACCAATATTCGGATTGATAAGTTCAAGTATTTTTTTAGTTTTGTACACCTAATCTCATTATACACTAAATAATACATACTGAATGAAAGAATGGATAAATAATCTCCTGACAGAATTAGGCATTACAAACTTAGGGAGTAATTTGATACATAACATCCTTGTCCTGTTGCTGATTATCACAGTGACAGTCATCATCGACTATACTTGCCGGTATATATTTCTCGGCATGTTCAAACGTCTGGCAAAAAAGACAAAAAATCAATGGGACGACCTTATTGTCGAGAAAAAGATTATCAACAAACTGATGCATCTGATACCCGCCATACTGGTTTGTGTAATGCTTCCTTTTGCCTTCCCTCCCGAAGAAATGCCTAAAACGCTCGCATTCCTCCAGGTTATATGCAAAATATATATTATTGCCGTTTCACTCCGGTTTATCAATTCATCACTGAATGTAGTTCATGAAATCTATAACCGGAAAGAAACGATGAAAAACAAACCCCTCAAAGGTTTTATCCAGCTATTGCAGGTATCCGTATTTTTCATCGGAGGGATAATAATCATAAGCATCCTGATAGGAAAGTCACCGACTACTTTATTTGCCGGATTAGGAGCTTCGGCTGCAATCCTCATGCTGGTATTCAAAGATACAATTCTGGGATTTGTTGCCGGCATACAACTTTCCGCCAATGATATGCTTCGTCCGGGCGACTGGATTACTATGGATAAATATGGGGCAAACGGAACGGTTATCGAAGTTACCCTGAATGCTGTCAAGGTAAAGAATTTCGATAATACCATTACCACTATCCCACCCTATGTATTGGTTAGCGATGCATTCCAGAACTGGCGGGGCATGTCCGAATCGCCAGGCAGACGCATCAAACGTTCTATCAATATCGACATGAACAGCGTATGTTTCTGTACTCCGGAAATGCTTTCCAAATTCCGTAAAATATCCTTGCTTACCGAATACATAGATAATACGGAAAAAGAACTGGAAACCTATAATGAGGAACATAACATAGACGGTTCCATCCGCGTGAACGGACGTAGACAAACCAATATCGGAGTCTTCCGCGCTTACCTTGTAAACTATCTGCGAAGCCTCCCCCATGTCAGTAAAGAACTGACCTGCATGGTCCGTCAGCTCCAACCTACAGAAACAGGCATTCCTATTGAACTCTATTTCTTCTCTTCCATTAAGGAATGGGTTCCCTACGAGGGCATTCAATCGGATGTTTTCGACCATGTACTGGCTGTTATTCCTGAGTTTGGACTCAGCGTCTTCCAGAACATATCAGGAAGCGATTTACGCAGCCTGAAAGATTCTTTTAACTGATTTCCTGCCCTTCGTGGCGGGAAATTTCCTCATAACTAAAAGGAGGTTCCGAATATTCCAGAACAGGATCTACTCTAATAAGACGATCGTCGCCAACTTCTATCATATAACCTTGATTATCTATAGTTGTAACAGAAGTTGAATAATCATCACAATTCTCCTTTCTGTATAACATGGCATGTTTCATGGAATAATCAGCGTCATTTTCTGCCGGTAATGTAAGCCATGCCATTACCTTCGGTGAATGCTCTTCATCATCCATATTAAATAAATGGTCCACCAACCAACAAAAAATACAAAATTCCATGTCGTAAGGACAAGTCAAGGCAAATACTTTATCTTTTATCTGATGCAAATTTATGACAGCAACATACTCCATTTCATTATATAAATCGCAAAACTCGCTAACATACTCCTCTACCTGTCTCCTGTCAGCCCCTACGATAATAACCATTTTATCATTAGGCTCCGGTACTGTCGGCTTAACCTTTGCAGCTTTTATTTGTTCATATTTCTTCTTATTTATACGGTGCCTGACTGCCATATAAGCAATGAACAAAGCCACAGCTCCCAGGATAAAAAAGATTTTCTTGTTCTTCTTGCCAACATGCCTTTCGGCTACCCAGGCATTATCCGGATTAAAAACTACAGGAATAAATTTCCGATAAGCAATATTATCTCCATTTTTCTTGGCAGGTACCCAGTTCCCTTCAGACAGATAAACCAACCGCTTTGCTTCCTCTTTTAAAGAAGCATCTGCTCCATTGGTTATCACATCCACATCGGAAACAGAACCATCCGCACCGATGGTGCAAGCAACAAGAATCGTTTCCCCATTCTTCAACTCACTGGCATCCTTCGGATACTCCATAGCGTCATTGAAGAAATTTGCCATAGCATATCTTCCACCTTTAAATTCAGGAAAAGTAAAGTCCGCCCCATCCCTATAATCTACCGGACTATATACCCCCTCGGAGTTTTTTTGCATATATGTCGCATAATAAAGACCATCTGCCTCTTTTTCAAAAGATATAATGCGACGTCCCAGTAAATAAAGCTCACTACCGGATACAGACTCATCTTCCGAAGAGAACAACTCCATTTCTATAAATCCTATTTTTATATCCTGAAAATGGCATTTGTCCGCTAATGTCAAATACAAGCGTTGGTGAATCATACTCCCGGCCCTGTCTTTCTTTTCCTCTTGGGTAAAACGATATTTGTCACTCAACTTTACTTCTTCCTTATCACCGTTAACCAAGAAATAAGTCAGACGGATTCTTGCATTATCCAACAAAGGAACAGGATCTGAAATAATTCCGCTACGCAATTCATTAGGTATAGTAACAACCGAAAAAGTGCCTTCATTTACAGCATCTGTTTCCCAATCCCTATCCCCTGCCGGGAAGGTAGCATCCATCTTAAAGATAGTAGGCTCATTTGAACCTTTTAACGGCTCATCTATACAAAGGCTATCCAGATAAGGTTTCACCCGTTCTTTCATTTCAGGGGCAGGTCCCAACAATAAAACAGAAGACTCTCCTGATGCTACTTCTGGCAAGCATATAAAGGACAATAGAAAGAGTATGTTTTTTATTTTCATTATAATAAGTAGTAGTATTTGTTTATATCAATATCAAAACTGAAAATAAATGAATGGCTGTACCCCGGCACTTTTAAACTGAACAACTATAAATATAGCAGTAGCCAACATTAATGCCTGTACCAACAATGGAGAACGAGTCACAACACCTTGCAACGCATTCTCTGCCGATTTCGGCATAAAATGGAGCAGATACCCCACCACCATCAGAGTAAAGACACCTTTATACCCAAGAATAAACTGGAAGAATACCTCCGGATGGAAATTCGTAAATATCTGGGTAAGCATCTCCTGCACCGTTTTCATCGAATCGGCACGAAAGAAAATCCATCCGAAACAAACCAAATGGAATGTAATCAGGATTCCCAAAAACCTACGCCAAGGTTTCATTTCCGCACCTATAGGCTTAAAGCTGCTGAAATGGTTCATAATGAATTTATGCACAGCCAATGCAACTCCATGCAATGCTCCCCAAAGAATAAAACTGACAGAAGCGCCGTGCCATAAACCACCGAGCAACATCGTTATAAGCAAATTAATATAAGTACGAATTTTCCCTTTTCGGTTTCCACCGAGCGAAATATACAAATAATCTTTCAACCAGGATGAAAGAGAAATATGCCAACGCCTCCAAAATTCCGTAATCGTTGCCGATTGGTAAGGCGAATCAAAGTTTATATTAAAACGGAACCCCAGCAACAGTGCAATGCCGATTGCCATATCCGAATAACCGGAGAAGTCACAATAAATCTGTAACGCATATCCATACACTCCCAATAAATTCTCGACTCCGGTATAGAGCAATGGTGCATCAAATATACGGTCTACAAAATTCAAACTGATATAATCGGAAATAACTGTCTTTTTAAAAAGCCCGCACAATACGAGGAACAAACCTTCCCCGAACTGAGCACGCGTAACCGTCGGTTCTTTATAAATCTGGGGCAGAAAATCACGGGCACGTACAATTGGTCCTGCCACCAACTGGGGGAAGAAGGAAACATAAAATACATAATCGATCCAACGATGAAGAGGCTGGATACGTCCTCTATATACATCAATAACATAGCTTATGCTCTGGAATGTGAAAAACGAAATACCTACCGGAAGAAATATATCCAAGGGTTGATAGGTTACATGTTGTAAAGAGGTATTACCTAAATGGAAACCGATTTCTTTTCCTACTGTTGCTATAATTTCACGCAAAAAATTAAAATACTTGAAATAACCCAGTACTCCCAGATTGACACACAGACTCAATGTCACCCACAATTTGCGTTTCACCACCGATACCGTACGATCAAGCGCTTGTGCAATAAAAAAATCAGAAGTCGCCGTAAACAACAGTAAAAGAAACCATATCCCACTACTCTTGTAATAGAAATAAAGAGAAAACAATGTTACATAAATAATACGCGCCAGCAAATGTTTCCTCAAAGACATATAAATAATAAGGAAACCTATAAACAAGAAAAAGAATAACCCACTGCTGAACAGCATCGGCGCATTATGTTGATAGACAAAAATATCTTCTAATTTTTCAAATGAAAAAAGCGAACCATAATAATCGCTAATATTCCTCACAAACTCAACCATCTCTTTTTGATTTTCAAATCTCAAATTCCAACTTTCATCTCTTCATTATAGGTTTGCATCAGGGCACGATATAGCAAAGTTCCCTGTTCCCTGTATCCTTCTTTGGAAAAATGGATACGATCCCTGCCCATCAAACCATTTTTATACCACTTGGTACAGGAATTTTTGCCTCCGGTAGCAGCAAACAAATCCCAACAAGCAACACTATCTTTACGGGCTATATCTACGATTACCTTTGCTGCAATCTGAGTATTGCTGTTACGGACATAGGTTCGTTTTTTATTTACATAGGTTCGTTTATAACATTCCGGAGGGGTAGTCAGTAAAATTGCCGTTTCCGGCATATATTTTTTCGCCAGGGAGACAAAGGCATCCACTTGTCCGGCAAATTCATCCCGGTTAAACCGCCGCCCGAAAGTCTCGTTCGTTCCTAAAGAAACAATAAGTAAGGATGGCTTTAATAAGGCAAGTTGGCGAATATAATTCTCATCCGTATAATTAATAAACATTGCCCCATTCACCCCGATAGAATGATATAAAATACCGGGGTTACCATTAGTCAGGTTAAAACCATAATATACATTTTTAAATGAAGAAGCAGGTAGCAACTGGTCGGTTCCCTGCTTGCGGCGGGTGCTATGTAATTGAAGCGTATCCGTCAGGCGCGAAAGATAAAAAGTATCAGCAACAACATCCATCTCACCAGAACCACCGGCCAGATGTGCATCCACCAATCCCTTCGATGCTCCGGCCGGTAACATAGGCATGGATTTCCCGCCCCGGTAAAGTATTGCACGATTAAAATCATAACCGGCACCATTATTAGGAGCAATTATCAAATCCAGATTAATTGAAGGGGAAACGGACTGTATGCCAATCCCGCCTATTCCAACCGGGCATTTCTTTACATGCTGGATAGTCCGTCCTGCCACCCACTCTTTTGCCGCAGACGAGATGAAATAATCATCAGGTTCGTTTGTTTTGCTCAATTTCAAAGGAGCTACCCAACCACGCCCCGCATTTCCAAACCGTTCATGGAAAAGACGCATTACCTTTCCCGAATAATAACCAGCCTGAATATGGGAATCGCCCAAATGGACGATGGTAAGAACCGTATCTTTACCCACTTGCAAAGAATCCAAGCCATCGAAAAAACGTTTCAACTCCGAAAAGTCTTTTGAATATTCACTTGCTGCCAATGGTAGCAACACGGAATCTTTCTGTGCTCCTACTTTATAGGACAAAGACGGCAAGGATACAGCTTCTATTACGGCATCCTGCCCCGTATCAGTAGTTTCAGAGACTGTATTTCCGGCTCTCCCGGCAAAGGTTGCCAAAGCAATCAATCCTGAACCGGCCAATATATTAATAAACCACTTTATCTGCTTCATCATAAAAGTCCTTTTCCAATAATATAGCTTTCAATAAAGCGGAAGCGATTTCTCTCCCCCCTCTGAAACTTAAATGTGTATAATCTTTGCTTGCCCAGTTGTTATTAACAAACCGGACCATGCTGTTTTCTCCTCCCATTGCCCCGAATACATTCCAGAAAGCGATACCTGTACGGCGCGCTATCTGACGTTGGGCATGGAGCAATGCCAGTACCGCCGGCATTGTTTGAAATTCCCCATCTATCTGGTGGCTGCGGTCTGATACTCCTAAAAGCAAAATATCCGCATCCGGAAAACACGCTTGTACCCGGTGAATCGCTTCTTCCATTCGTTTGGTATACCAGCCATATTGCAACATCTCATCGCTTACGACATTCAAACCATACTGAAGAATAATCAAGTCATAAGAACGTATCTCATTCAATTGCTGGCAACGGGAAATATCCAAACGTGAAAGTACCATACCCGAATTTCCACGCAGAGAATAATTATCTACGATTACCCCTGTATTATCTTCCAATGCAACTCCCAGCACTTGCAAACCATCCGCTTCGGTAAATGAGAAAGACGCTTCGGTAAAAGAGCCCTCGCGTTCATACTGCCGGATAGTAGATGTAGAAGGCAGAGCTTCCATTATCGTATCCCCGTTGCAAACAAGCTGCATATGGGTACTCGTATTTTGCTCGTACAATAATTTGACAGACGAAACCGTTTGTAATTCCGGATAACTTTTCGTCGTTTTTACAGAAAGAGTAGCTTCTTTATCCTGCGGACTGAATGTCATTCCGGAAAGCGTATAAGCATGATCATGATCCGTCAATATGGATGAAGTTATCCACCCTTTCGCTTTTTGTTCTATAGTCGGGCGAAACTGCGAAGCCACAGAGGTGACCGGAACAAAGCCCACACCATGCCCTCCGAACTTTTTCTGCAAACCGGAACGAAAATCGGCAACAAGAATATCGCCTTCGATAAAAGAATCCCCAAGAAAGGCTACCCGTGCCGGACGTCTCTCTTCATGACTGTTTTTAAGAGCTGCAAAAAAACGTTTCAGACCGACATGCCCTACCGAATAATCTTCTATACGGATTCCCAAAGAATCTGCACCCTGTTCGGCATGCATCACACGATAAAGGGAATCACGCTGAACCAATGCTATCGAATCCATATTCGATACTTTCAGCAAGGAATCCCGTATTGCAACCGAATCTATTTCCAATGTATCCGGTTGCTCCAATTGTGTGCGCAATGAGTCAAGGGACGAAGAAGAAGGCTTTACCCGCAAATCGGATAACAAATCCACTTTCTTTATTTTCATTCCGAACAAAGAATCCGGCAAATGATACAAACCTAAACAAATAGCTAACGTAATAAGCAGCAGGGCTAAAAGCCTGCCGAAACTATTCTCTTTATTCATCTAATCTATTCTTTCGCGGGTACAAAGATAATGATAATATGATGCCATACTTACGTAATTCGCAATTTATGCCTAACTTCACTGCGCATTTGTATAAATATTCAAACACACAATCAAATGGAGGAACCTAAAAATAAAAACTGGAAAGTGTTGGATAGTGAATATCTTTCCCATGAACCCTGGTATACCGTACGCCGTGATAAAGTACAATTGTCCAACGGAAATATTATCCCTTCTTATTACATTCTCGAATATCCGGACTGGATCAATGTCATAGCCATTACAAAAGGCAAAAAGTTTATTTTTATCAGTCAATATCGCCATGGCATAGGCAAGGCCTATTATGAATTATGTGCAGGTGTTTGCGAAAAGGAAGATGCTTCTCCTCTTGTATCCGCACAACGGGAACTGGAAGAAGAAACCGGATATGGCAAGGGCAATTGGGAAAAAATCATGGAAATATCAGCCAACCCCAGTACCCACACAAATATTACCCATTGCTATCTTGCAACAGATGTGGAACCGGTGGCCGCCCAGCACCTGGAAGCAACGGAAGACCTGACCGTCCATTTGCTTACTCTTGATGAGGTCAAAGAGCTATTGCTGACAGACAAAATCAAGCAAGCAACCCATGCCGCTCCTCTTTGGAAATATATCGCAGAAAACCACCTGTTATAATTTTATTTCACCCGGGAATAATTTTATTTCCATTCGACAAAATCTGTTTTCGAAGCGGTCAAAAGCATTTTTGACCGCCTCGAAAATATTAACGACGCCCCCGAAAATATTTTTGACAACGCCGAAAACAAATTTATACAGGTACTTTTTGAAAAAGAAACGGGTATAAATTTATTTTCATTGCAATGAAATTTTTACCTTTACCCCCACGTTCTACAAACACTGGGCTATGTTTACAAAAAATACAATCTGCATATTAACTATTACTATCCTTTCGTTTTTCGCTTTTCCACTACAAGCACAGGATGCTGTTTATCCTAAAAAAGGGGAAGGCATTACTTTGCTTCTCAAGCGTTACGGACGAACCGGGCAAGATTACCATAAGCAATTTATAGAACTTAATAAAAACAAACTGGGTCCGGGTAAATCGCTGAAAATGGGTGTCAAATATAAACTGCCTCCAATTAAAGGAAAAGAAAACACAGCCCGGAATACAACCAAAAACTCCAACACAAGCACAAGTAAATCCAAAAACCATGAACCGCTCTTCGGGAATAAATTAGCCCACTATAAAGTAGAATCAAACGAGCTGAAAGGAGCCTGCTTCTATCTGGTAAGCGGACATGGAGGCCCCGACCCCGGCGCTATAGGAAAAATAGGGAAAATACAGTTGCACGAAGACGAATATGCTTACGATATCGTTCTCCGCCTGGCACGATGCCTAATGACAAAAGGAGCGAAAGTCCACATGATTATTCAGGATGCCAAAGATGGTATCCGGGATGACAAATATCTTTCCAACAGCAAACGTGAAACATGCATGGGAAGTCCTATTCCATTCAACCAGGTACGACGTTTGCAACAGCGTTGCGACAAAATAAACAGCCTTTTCAAGAAAGATAAGGAATTATACAAGCGGGCTATTTTCGTACATGTAGATAGCCGGAGTAAAGGGCACCAAACGGACGTATTCTTTTATCATTCCGACAAAAGTTCGGAAAGCAAGCATCTGGCAAGAACCATGAAAAACACATTCAGCCATAAATATAGCAAACACCAGCCTGGGAGGGGATTCACCGGAACCGTAAGCGGCAGAGGACTTTATGTATTAAAGCGGACCACTCCCCCTTCCGTTTTTGTAGAATTGGGAAATATACAAAACAGTTATGACCAGCAACGCATAATTCTGAGTAATAACCGGCAAGCATTGGCAAACTGGCTGTGCGAAGGATTTATTGCAGACTACAAACGTTATAAGAAAAAGGTCAAATAATACTTCCGCTCGAAATTATTAAGCTTTACTTTTACGTAATTCAACTTAAAACGAGTATATTTGTGAGTCACTAAAAAATCGTTTTAGGCAAAATCATGAATAACTCCTATATATCCCCGTTCGCAAAACCGGTATACGTTATGTTAAAACCGGTAGGAGCGGTTTGCAATCTTGCTTGTGAATATTGCTATTATCTTGAAAAAGGGAAACTATACCCGGAAGTTAAGAACCATATTATGAGCGAACAGTTGCTGGAAAAGTTCATCAAAGAATATCTGGAATGCCAGACAATGCCGCAAGTATTGTTCACCTGGCATGGAGGCGAAACACTGATGCGCCCTATCAGCTTCTACAAAAAAGCACTCGAACTTCAAAAAAAATACGGACACGGACGGCAGATTGACAATTGCATTCAGACGAATGGAACACTACTCACTGACGACTGGTGTCGTTTTTTCAAAGAGAATAATTTTCTGGTAGGCGTATCTATTGACGGTCCGCAGGAATTTCACGATGAATATCGCCGCAACAAGCAGGGACTCCCCTCCTTTTATAAAGTGATGAAAGGTATCGAACTGCTGAAAAAGCACGAAGTGGAATATAATGCAATGGCTGTCGTAAATGATTATAATGTAGATTATCCATTGGATTTCTATAACTTTTTCAAAGAAATAGACTGCCATTATATCCAGTTTGCCCCTATCGTAGAGCGTATCGGATTAAAAGCCGACGGAACAAAACTAACGTCTCCCGAGCAAATGGACGCCAACATAAAACTGGCGCCTTTCTCTGTTGATGCGGAAAAATGGGGAGATTTCCTTTGTGCAGTATTCGACGAATGGCTGAAAGAAGATGTCGGAAACTATTATATCCAATTATTCGACTCCACATTAGCGAACTGGGTAGGCGAACAACCGGGGGTATGCACACTGGCACGGACATGCGGGCATGCCGGAGTAATGGAGTTCAATGGAGATGTTTATACTTGCGACCATTTCGTTTTTCCGGAATATAAACTTGGAAATATCTATACACAAACTCTTACAGAAATGATGTATAGTAAAAATCAATTGAAGTTCGGAGCCGATAAATACGATAAGTTGCCCACTCAATGCAAGGAATGCGATTTCCTTTTTGCCTGCAACGGGGAGTGTCCTAAAAACCGCTTTATCCATACGGCAAACGGCGAACCCGGTTTAAATTATTTATGTAAAGGATACAAGAAATTCTTCCGGCATGTAGCTCCTTATATGGACTTCATGAAGAAAGAATTATTGGCGCAACGCCCACCGGCAAACGTAATGCAATGGGCGAAAACAAAGTCAATTTAGAATAACAATTATATGAAATTCAACAGACGTGATTTTATTAAAACAGGAGGTATGGTTATGCTTGGCTCATTAGCTGCTCCTTCTTTCTTAGGAAGTTGCATGGACAATGCAGCGAGTAAAGCTGCCGGTATCTCATTCGCAACTAACCACTTCGGGGTTAGTGAAAGTGATATGAAAAAAGTTTTGGCTGCCGCTCTTGAAAAAGGTGGCGATTATGCTGACCTTTTCTTTGAACATTCTTACCGGAACAGTATCGGACTGCAGGACGGTGAAGTAAACCGTGCCGTTTCCAATATCGATTTTGGTATGGGAGTTCGTGTTCTGGCAGGCGACCAAACCGGCTACGCTTATGTGGAAAATGTAACACTGGATGAAATGCTGAATGCAGCACGTACGGCTGCACGGATTGCAACAGGCTCGACTCCCAAAACTCCGGTTAATCTGACGGAAGAACCTATCGCGCAGAACTATTATACGGTTCAGACCCCATGGGACGAAATGGCTGTTAGCGAGAAAAAGCCTTACCTTCAAAAACTGAATGATAAAATATTCGCTTTAGATAAACGGGTACATAAAGTAATGGCATCCCTTGGAGACTCTACTTCGCATATTTTATTCTGCAACTCCGAAGGACAGATGTATTATGATTACCGCCCGATGGTTACATTGGGTGCTGTCTGCATTATGGAAGATAATGGAAAAATAGAAAACTCGTATGCTTCCCGCGCATTTCGTATGGGTGCGGAATTTCTGACTGACGAAGTGATTGACGAAGTTGCAAAAGAAGCAGTAGATAAAACATCTATTCTTTTCCAGGCCATTAAACCGAAAGGAGGCGAAATGCCGGTGGTTATGGGTGCCGGCGGTTCTGGTATCTTGTTGCATGAAGCAATCGGGCATGCTTTCGAAGCAGACTTCAACCGCAAAAACACATCCATCTTCTCCGACCAGCTCAACAAGAAAGTATGCAACGAACATATTAATGTTGTAGATGACGGTACAATTCCTTTCAACCGCGGTTCGGTTAATATTGACGACGAAGGTACGCCGGGACAGAAAACTTATATTGTAAAAGAAGGTATTCTTACCAGCTATTTGCACGACCGTATCAGTGCCAAGTACTATGGCATACCATCTACAGGAAACGGCCGTCGCGAATCATTCCGCCAGATGCCAATCCCACGTATGCGTGCAACTTATATGGAAGCAGGCAACGTTACAGAAGAAGAGATGATTTCTACCGTAAAGAAAGGTATCTATGCATCCAGCTTTACGAACGGCCAGGTTCAGATTGGTGCCGGTGACTTTACTTTCTTTGTAAAAGACGGTTACCTGATTGAAAACGGCAAACTGACACAACCGATCAAAGATATCAATATCATCGGTAATGGTCCGAGAGCTTTGGCAGACATTACAATGGTTGGAAACAATTATAAAATGGATAATGGGACCTGGACCTGCGGAAAAGACGGACAATCCTGCCCGGTAACCTGCGGTATGCCGTCTGCACTGGTAAGTAAACTTACTGTAGGAGGTGAAAATTAAAAAGGGACATAAATCACAGTTAAATTGACAAGATTATGATAACAAACGATAATAAGAAACTGGCACAATGGGCAATGGAATTTGCCCTGAAAAACGGTTGCCAGGCCTCACGTGTAAGTCTTTATAATGGTTCAAGCAGTTCGATCGAGGTTCGGGATATGAAAATAGACCGTTTGCAGCAAGCTTCTGAGAACAATCTGGTTATCCAGTTGTTTGTAGACGGACGTTTCGGTGCTATTTCAACAAACCGCCTGGACAAAAAAGAATTGGAAGCTTTTATCCGCAACGGCATAGAATCTACCCGTTTTCTTGCAGAAGACAAGGCCCGTACCTTACCGGATGCATCCCGTTATTATAAAGGTAATGGAGCAGACCTCCAATTAATCGACCCGAAATTCGATTCCATACAACCGGACGACAAAGTAGCGCTTGCCATGAATGTATGCAACGAAATGATGGGAAAAGACGAGCGTCTCATTTCTGCAAATTCATCCTATAGTGATGAAAAGAATTTTAAGTATATGGTAGCGAGCAACGGTTTCGAAGGAGAAACTGCGTCTTCATCTTTCGGACTGTCAGCAAGCATCAGTATCAAAGGCGAAGGAGATGCCCGCCCAGAATCTTATTGGTATGATTCTTCTCTTTACTACGATACATTGGTAAAAGAAGGACTGGGAGGAAAAGCCCTTGAACGCGTTCTTCGCAAATTAGGCCAAAAGAAAGTAGCATCCGGCAAGTACCGGATGGTTGTCGATAATATGAATTCATCCAACTTGCTTTCACCGATTATCGATGCCCTGTATGGCTCTTCCATCCAACAAAAAAATTCATTCTTGCTGGATAAATTGAATCAGAAAGTATTAGGCGATAAAATGACATTGATTGACGAACCGCATCTTATCAAATCGGCTGGTGCCCGTTATTTCGATGGTGAAGGTATTGCTACGAAACGTATGCCTGTTTTTGAAAACGGCGTATTGAAAACTTATTACATTGATACCTATTCTGCCAATAAAATGGAGATTGAACCGACTATCGCTTCTCCATCTATCTTTACAATGGAGATGGGTAATAATAATACGGATGGGCTGGTCGCTTCGGTCAACAAAGGTATTTTTATTACAGGTTTCAATGGAGGAAACAGTAACAGCAGCACCGGCGATTTCTCTTATGGTGTAGAAGGTTTCCTTATTGAGAATGGAAAATTGACACAGCCAATCTCCGAAATGAACGTCACCGGTAATATGATTTCTTTATGGAATAATCTGGCAGAAGTTGGCAACGACCCGAGAACTTCCTCCAGTTGGCGTATCCCGTCATTACTATTCAATGATGTGGATTTCAGCGGACTATAAAATTTTTCTATAAGAAAAGAAGGTGTACCTGTGTAATTTATAATCAGATACACCTTTTTTTGTTTCATATTTTTACCCCTTTAAACAAGAAACAATTCTTTACCCTATGGTCATAATACCAGCAATCAAAGTTCCATAGGCTTTAAATAAAAGAACGCCCGGACTATCGCAGCCCAGACGCCTATATTCAAAATGAGAAATCTAAGTTTTATAAACGATAGTTCTCTTTGTCTATGATGTGATAGGGATAAATCTTTTACGTTACAAACGTATATAACTTTATTTTTTATCAAAAGACATTTCTAACCGAAACAGAAAAAAACAGCATTGAAACATTCAAACAATGACACTGAATAAAAATATTACATTTTTCTGTATCAGATAAGTTCTAATCAATAAAAGAGCACCTCAATTTTAAGATTTCCGGTTTACCGGAATAACAAAAGAACGTCTGGACTATCACAGCCAAGACGTTCGACAATACAACTAGCATAAAATATAATTGAGTCTCATAATATTCCGGATCTTTATCTATTTCTTTGATAAACATACATAATCTTATCTTACTAGAAAATAAACTTTTAACCGAGGTGTAAAAAAATAATACTGAAACATACTTCTATTTTATTTGATTTTTTACGATAAAATATTCTAAACATTTCATTCATATAACCTGTTGCTTTTATAAAACAGATATATGCTCACTCATTTTTTAAATCTACTGGCAACAATAATAAGTGTTACAAGTCTTCTTATTGTAACCTATGGTGCATTGATCGGAATTATTTCTTTTCTAAAAAATGAACTGAAAAGATTTACAGGAAATTACTCGGTAACCGACATCCGGAAACTAAGAGCCGTATTCGGTACTTATTTACTTTTAGGACTGGAATTCCTAATCGCTTCGGATATTTTAAAAACAGTATTGGAACCGACTCTTAATGAATTAGCGATTTTAGGTGGTATTGTAGTCTTACGAACGATTTTGTCTGTATTCCTTAACAAAGAAATCAAAGAATTGGAAGGAGAGGAATAATGTTAACTTAAGTTTTCGTCAAAAATAAATCAAGACCTACCTGAACATTTAAGCCTTGACTATGATTATAAATACAAACAACTATTTTTTGAATATGGAATGCTCCTTATTCGGTTTTTGCTATTGAGAAATTCAAGATGTTACTAACTATGATAAAAGGATGAAGAATATAGCAGTGTATACACTTGGGCTGTCATATTTATTACAGTTTAAGTTACACAAACTATCTATTTTTGTCTTCTAATAATTTATTAATAAAAATATGGAACAATTACATGCACATGAAGTCCTTCATATGATGGAAGGGAATAGCTATACGGAAGAAACATTAAAAGAGGCTATCATTATGAAATTCGGCAAAGATCAATGTTTTTACACCTGTTCTGCGGAAAATATGAATATCGACGAATTAATTGAATTCCTTAAACAAAAAGGAAAATTCATGCCCTCAAACGAAGGGTTCACTGTCGACATAACGAAAGTTTGTAACCATTAACCTTTATCTCCAAATTGTTTTTGGCCCAGCCAAAAACAAACTAGAAAGGCTTAGAATTGATTTAAGACCTACGATACTCCATTGGGGAAATCCCCATATGTTTCTTAAAAAACTTCCCAAAAGTAGACTGATCAGAGAAATGAAGCTGATCGGCTACTTGTTGTACGGTTATTTGAGGTGCTTTTAATAACATTTTAGCTTCCATGATTAATGCATCATCAATCCATTTACTTGCAGACTTGCCTGTAAGCTCCTTAAGTATCAGCGACAAGTATTGAGGGGTTATAAACAATTTATTTGCATAAAATGTAACCTGATGTTCCTCTTTATTGTTTTCATATAACAAATTAACAAATCGTTCAAATAATTCTTCCTTGCGGTTCAATCGAGGTTTAATGAGTTTATCATCTTTTTTAATAAAGATATTTGCTAATTCCAGCCAATAAGCTAAGAAAGCAATCTCGACCATCTCTTTTTGATAGCAATGAGTATGTTCACTCATTTTACATCTTATTATACTAAAACATCCGGCTAACCTTTCCGCTTCTCCCGGTTCCAATCGTATACATGGATTCTTTCTTATTGCCATATCACTAACAAGTGACGGATACTTCCCCATATCAGAACACTCCTTAAAAAAATCTTTAGAAGCAATAAGAAGTATAGCCCTATAATCATCACTAACCTGTTCCAATTGGTAAACATGAGTCGGCATAATCGTTACAAAATCGTTTGTACTAATAGAATAAGGAACATAATCCAAACAAATTTTAGCGGTTCCTTCTAAAACCAAATTCATTATAAGAGCATTCAATCTCATTGGAGATGTATGTTCGACTTTCAACCCACATACATTAGGATGACAATCTACATTTACAATTGATAAGACATTTTGGAAACAGTCTCTATAAACTATATATCTATTTAACTCTTCCAGTTCTACAAAGGTTAGCTTCTCCATACTTTTTTTATATTAGAATTCTGCGCAAAAATAAACATTCATTCGAATATACATAAACTAACATTTCATTTTGAACAAGAAATATTTACAAAAAATAGTCCTATTACAATCTTAAGTTTCAATTTAGACTATAATTCTAAAAGAAAAACCTTTCCTATTTTTATATTATACATATTTTTTGACTAAATAAGTAAAAACAGTTGCCATTTAGTATGTTTGATCGAGTTTATTATATGCAGAAGTGTATAATTAGGGTCTTTTATAAATTGAGTATATACAAAAAACAGATGTTTGCCGGCCTTTTTTACTTTCGGACAAAAGAACTTTGTATTACAAGCTGTATATTTGCCGTTGAAAACATTTACTAAGCAATACAAAAAACAGATGTCAAAAATTTCTTCAGCAGCTTTTGCAGATACCAAATCACATTATGATCTTCTGGATGGGCTCCGTGGCGTAGCAGCTCTTATGGTCATGTGGTATCATGTATTCGAAGGCTATGCTTTTGCAGGCGGTACTACAATTGAAAACTTCAATCACGGATATTTAGCCGTGGATTTTTTCTTTATCCTTTCAGGTTTCGTTATCAGTTACGCTTATGACGATCGCTGGAGTAAAAATTTCACAATGAAAGAGTTTTTCAAACGCCGTTTGATACGTCTTCATCCTATGGTCATTATGGGTGCCGTTCTGGGTACTATTACCTTCTGTATTCAAGGGTCTGTGCAATGGGATGGAACACACATTGCCATATCAATGATAATGTTATCTCTGCTTTGTACTATACTTTTTATTCCTGCAATGCCGGGCGTTGGTTATGAAGTTCGTGGAAATGGTGAAATGTTTCCATTGAACGGACCTTGTTGGTCATTGTTCTTTGAATATATAGGTAATATCCTCTATGCCCTATTCATTCGTCGTTTATCTACTAAAGCTTTAACTGTATTTGTCGTATTACTGGGAGCTGGACTGGCTACATTTGCTATCACCGACGTCTCTGGTTATGGAAACATTGGAGTTGGCTGGACATTGGATGGAATAAACTTTGTTGGCGGATTATTGAGAATGCTTTTTCCTTTCTCTATGGGTATGCTTTTATCGCGTAATTTTAAGCCTATTAAAGTTAGAGGTGCATTTTGGATATGTACGGCAATATTGATTACCTTGTTCTCAATACCTTACTTGGAAGGTTCTGAACCAATCTGCACTAATGGCATTTATGAAGCATTTTGTATTATCGTAGCATTTCCCATTCTTGTTTGGATAGGGGCATCGGGAAGTACTACAGATAAGAGCTCCACTAAGGTATGCAAGTTCTTAGGAGATATCTCTTATCCACTTTATGTAATACATTATCCATTCATGTATTTATTCTATGCATGGTTGATTAAAAATCAACTTTTCACATTCAATCAGACTTGGCAAGTTGCTCTGGGTGTTTACGCATGGAATATATTAATCGCTTATCTATGCTTGAAATTCTATGATGAACCAATACGAAAGTATTTAGCAAAACGTTTCTTAAATAAGAGATAAGAACAGAAGGTTACTTTATTACAATAAAGTAACCTCTTTTTTAATACGAAACATAAATTGATGTTTTTTCAATTTACGATTGGAAGTTGTTATCAGCAATATCTTATCTATTTCCGCAAAGTCGGCAATAGGAATGGCTTTCCTTCGACTGTTTTTCTCAGTTCTCCATCTACAATCAACAATTTTGCATTCCTTTGTCTTGATGCGCAATACTCCTGTCAATCGCTATAAATAGTATCAATTTTATGAACTGCATATACACTTTTGTAGTCTTTGGAAAAACCATCTTCTGATTTACCTATATCCACAACATCTAGTTCCGCATGCACAGGAATACCCCTTTTAGTTCCATTTGTCACCCTGTCATATTCTTGATAAAGCTTTCCTGTCTTGTCGACTATCCAATATGTTTCCTGACTTTCTTCCAACTTGAATGAACGTACTTCCGGACCGATTGTCAATATTCCTTTTACAGAAAAGGTTGTTGTTGCAGGGGTGATTGTCGATGTTGGAATAGCTTCTTTCCTCTCGTTTTTTCTGCCCGGTTTTTCTCTTTTGGCATACATAAGAGTAAGTTCCCCCTTTGTCAGAATCAAGCTGTCTTGTGTCAGAGTTTCGATATTCAAAGTATCTGTAAAAGAGATTACCTGATGATTTCCGATACTTTTCCCTGAAAGGATGAGCTTTGAGCCTTGAAGTTGCCACGTTTCATATTGCAATGTAGCCATATTAACAGAAGAAGCTTTCCCTCCTTCTACCAGTACAAACCCCTGCTCGGCACCTTGCATCCCGATGACAGGTTGTACCCATTCTCCAACAATATCCGCATCGTTTCCACAAGCAGTCAATAATGAAATGGTAATTAAACTTGGTAATAAAAACTTAGACTTTTTCATATAAAAATATTGTTTCTAATATTATAGCTTGTATAATTTTGATGATAAGTACAAATTTAACGAATTTCATTGAGAAAATTATCTGCCATAACAGGCATTTTTATATGTCCAGTAGTAACCATAAAAACCAGAATTACCCGCTTCCTGACGAAATCCTGTAGCAGGAAGAACAAGTTTTTCTCCTTTATTTACACCTTCATATGGAACATAAAAAAAAGCCCGTATCCAACTTCACAGTTACATACGGACCAAACAAATAACAAACTCTACTTATATGAAAAAACAAATACTACTACTAACATAATTACGCTTAGGATGCTTCCTAAACTTTTTACACTATTATAACAGCGACGTTAGTAATTTGGTTCAAAGGTAGAGAGAATTTTTTTTCAAAAAAAGAGAAAACGAATATAAAACCTCATTTTTTTTAGTACTTTTGCCTCAAAATCAATCAGATAGGCGAAAATGTTAAAACATCTTATTGCATATACAGGAGTAATTTTATTTGCTTCTGCCCTAAGTATCAGTGCACAAGAACAAACTACTACGGTCGATACTACTTCCCAAAAAGAAATTTTCGTTGATGGACGCAAGTTAAATGAAAAACAACTAAAGAGATATTATAAGCAACAACGAAAAGATTCGCTCCGTGCTCATAAACCCATCTGGTGGTCTATTTTAGGAGGTCCCTCCTATACTCCGGAAGCCTCTTTCGGTGTTGGAGGTGCCGTATTAGCAAGCTTCAAGATGAATAAACGAGATACGATTTCACAACGTTCGTTTCTTCCGGTAGGTTTAAATCTTTCCGTTAACGGAACAATTGTAGTAGCCGGTGCAGGAACATTTTTCTTTAATGAGAATAAATTTCGTATTTATGCCAATTATGGATACAGAAATGAGCCGGCACATTATTATGGAATCGGTATAGAAGAGGCGGACAATACTTTACGAAGCGACTCTACTACAAAATACCATCGCAGCTATTTTCAATTATATCCACGCTTCGTATGGGAAATCCGCCCTAACTTTTATGTAGGAGGCCTGTTCGACCTGAACTTTACCAACACAACAGATATCAACCCGGAAATGGCAGAAGATCCCTATTTCCTTAAATATAAAAGTAAATATCTCAATGTGGGAATCGGAGGATTAGTGCAATATGATACCCGCGACGACGTGGCAACCCCTTCGCGAGGCTTATTACTCAGTAGCAATTTTAAATTATTCGGTAAATACTTGGGAGGAGCCTATAATTATGAAATATTAGAATTGGAATACCGCCAATTCAAAAACATATTCCGTCCCCGGAGCACTCTTGCCTGGATTGCTAAAACCCAGATAGGATTCGGAGATATCCCCTACTCCGAATTACCGACATTCGGTTCTCCTTTCGACTTACGTGGATATTATATAGGTAAGTACAGAGATAAATCCATGGCGTACGGCATTGTGGAATATCGTCATATGTTAGGCTCGATGGAAAAATATAAAAGTGGTAATTTCTGGGCAAAATGCGGTTTTGTTGTATGGGGAGGAACTGGAACCGTCGGTGAAACTCCTTTCGATTGGAATAAATGGAAATTCAACTTCGGAGCTGGTATTCGTTTCCAAATGCAACCCGGTAAAAACTTCCGTCTTGATATAGGTAAAGGTGTCGGAGAATCCGGAGTACAGGTTTACATGAATATGACAGAAGCCTTTTAATGCAGATTATTCATTAAAACAGTAATTTATAGTCTTAAATTTAACACATCTCTTTTGTTTACTCTTACCAAACTTTTTACCTTTGCCGGCGAAAGGGGTGCCATACTGTAAACGGGCTGAGATTATACCCTATGAACCTGATGCAGGTAATGCTGCCGTAGGAAGAAGACAGATTAGGCTTATTCCCTCCTTTCGTATGTAAAAATGAACAGACAGACAACATTCCGTTATCCGGTTGTACTCACAATTGCAGGTTCCGACAGTGGAGGTGGCGCCGGGATACAGGCCGACATTAAGACCTTTTCCGCACTGGGAGTTTATGGAGCTTCGGCTATAACCTCCATCACTGCTCAAAATACGCAGGGAGTAAGAGGAATACAAGCCATCACCCCTGAGATTCTGGAAGGACAGATTCACGCTGTTTTCGAAGATATAAAAGTAGATGCCGTAAAAATCGGTATGCTTCATAATAAAGCGGCCGCACAAGTTGTTGTTTCCGCTATCGATACGTTCAAGCCGGCCAAAATAGTATTAGACCCGGTAATGATTTCAACCAGCGGCAGTAAACTATTGGAAGACAACACTATCGAAATCATAGCCAACGAACTATTCAGACGCGTTACATTAGTTACGCCGAATATAGACGAGGCCGCTTTTCTTTCAGGGATGACCATCCGGAATGAAGAAGAAATGGAAACAGCCGCTTACCGCCTGATGGAAATGGGATGTAATGCCCTTTTGATGAAAGGCGGGCATCTTGGCAAAGAAGAAATGGCAGATATTCTATACATGAAGGATAAAGCCCCCATACGATTCACTGTTCCGGCTATAGACACCTTAAATTCACACGGGACCGGTTGCACGTTATCTTCTGCCATAGCCGCTTATCTGGCTCTCGGCAAGGATTTGCAGAAAGCTGTGCGAATGGCAAAACAATATATCACAACTGCTTTATCCGAAGGAGCGAATGTAAAAACAGGGCATGGACACGGTCCGCTCAATCATTTCTTCGCCCCTGTGCCTTTAATTAAAATAGAAAGATGAAAAAACTGATTGTAATAACATATCCTGATTTTTTCCCCGGAGAAGGAAAGATAATCACTCGTCTTTTTGAAGAAGGCCTGCAATATCTGCATCTACGCAAACCGGGATGTTCCGAAAAAGAGTTAATTCAACTAATCGATATGATCCGTCCGGAGTTCCACAACCGCATTATATTGCATGACTGTTTTAATCTGGCAGCAAACTATCCTGTAGCAGGTTTACACATAAACCGCCGCAATAACCGCATACCGGCAAACTTCAAAGGGAACCTGAGCCGCTCCTGTCATTCGCTGCAAGAAGTAGAGGAATGCAAGGGATTCGATTATGTATTCCTGAGTCCCATTTTCGATAGTATATCAAAAGAAGGATACCCAAGCAATTTCCCTATGGAGAAACTGAAAGAGGCATCCGGGAAAGGGATTATCAATGAAAAAGTAATTGCTCTCGGAGGTTTGGATAGTACTACGATTCCCCTACTCAAAGAAATTAATTTCGGAGGTTTTGCCGTATTGGGAGCCTTATGGGGCAATCAGCTCACGGAGAAAGATTCAAATCCGATTATAGAACGATACAAACAATTCCAGATATGAATAAACAAAATATATTAACTACGTTTGGCGGCAATCCCCGTTATGTGGATTTCTCACAAAGCAGCCGGTTGATGTTCATTACCCACAGAACAGAAAAATATACGGAGCTTGAAGAAATCAAAATGGTAATAGAAGGCGGTTGCGACTGGGTTCAGCTTCGAATGAAAGATACCCTGAATCCGGAAGATGCCCGAAAAGCGGCTCTATATACAAAAGAAGTATCCGGCAACAGTTGTATCTGTTGTATCGATGATAGTGTGGATATAGCCTTAACATCCGAAGCCCATGCAGTACATCTGGGGAAAAAAGATATTCCGGTTGCCGAAGCGTGGCAAATTGTAGCCAACCACCATCCGCAACCTCCATTTTTTATCGGAGCTACAGCCAATACATTTGAGGACATCGTACAGGCAGACAAAGCCGGGGCCTCTTATATCGGTTTAGGACCTTACCGCTTTACAGAAACAAAAAAGAAATTAAGCCCGATTCTGGGATTGGAAGGTTACCGTAAAATCATACGGCAATGTAAAGAAGCAGGTATTCAAATCCCCATCTTTGCTATCGGAGGAATCGAACTAAAAGATGTCAGGCCTTTGATGGAAACAGGCATTACGGGCATAGCCGTTTCCTGTGCAATCATCCAGGCTGAGAATCCAATAGAAGAGACACGTCGTTTCATTCAGGAAATAGTAAAATAATACAACGGATAAATATTCAAACAAACAGCATATGGCAAACAAGAAAAGCATGCGTATCACCTACCCTTCGTCGGAAAAAATATATATCCCCGGAGAAATCAATAAAATCCAGGTGGGAATGCGTAAAATCAAACTATTAGACACCGTTACCGTTGAGAAAAACGGAGAAAAAGTATTTAAGAAGAATAACCCGGTTATCGTGTACGATACCAGTGGTCCCTACTCCGACCCCAAAATAGCAATCGATATCAATGCAGGAATCCCTCGCATCCGCGAAGAATGGTGCGGAAAGAGAAAAGACTTGATACAACTGTCCGAACTCTCTTCCGAATACGGCCGTCAACGTTTGGCTGACTCCTCACTGGATAGTATCCGTTTCCCGAAACGACATCTGCCTTATCGCGCAAAAGAGGGCAAAAATATTACACAGATGTATTACGCCAAGCGGCGTATCATCACTCCGGAAATGGAATATGTAGCGATTCGCGAAAATCAACAGATTGAAGCGCTCGGGCTCAAATCTTATATCACACCGGATTTTGTCCGCAAAGAAATTGCTGCCGGACGTGCCATTATCCCCGCCAATATCAACCATCCGGAAGCTGAACCGATGATTATCGGAAAGAAGTTCCTGGTTAAAATAAATACGAATATCGGCAACTCCGCCCTCTCTTCCGGCATTAGCGAAGAGATAGAAAAAGCCATCTGGAGTTGCAAATGGGGAGGTGACACGTTAATGGACTTATCTACCGGAAAGAACATTCATGAAACACGCGAATGGATTATCCGTAATTGTCCGGTGCCAATGGGTACTGTTCCCATTTATCAGGCGCTCGAAAAAGTGGACGGCCGTGTAGAAGACCTGAACTGGGATATCTACCGGGATACACTAATCGAACAAGCTGAACAAGGAGTCGATTATTTTACCATCCATGCCGGATTACTGAAGAAGCATGTCGAACTTACCCGTACACGCCTTTCCGGCATTGTATCCCGCGGCGGTTCCATCATGGCCCAATGGATGCAGATACACAACGAAGAAAACTTCTTGTACACACATTTTGCTGAAATCTGCGAAATACTGAAAGCATACGATATTGCAGTATCGATTGGCGACGGACTTCGTCCCGGTTCTATCTACGATGCAAACGATAGAGCTCAATTTGCAGAATTACATACGATGGGAGAATTGACTAATATCGCTTGGGAACAGTTTGTACAAGTAATCATTGAAGGTCCGGGCCATGTTCCCATGAATAAAATCCACGAAAATATGAAAGAGCAACAATATGCCTGCCATAATGCACCTTTCTATACGTTAGGCCCGCTTACGACAGATATTGCACCCGGTTACGACCATATAACATCAGCTATCGGTGCCGCACAAATTGCATGGCACGGAACTGCCATGATTTGCTATGTTACTCCAAAAGAGCATCTTGGTTTGCCGAATAAAGAAGATGTCCGCACCGGAGTTGTCGCATATAAAATTGCCGCCCATGCAGCCGACCTTGCCAAAGGGCATCCCGGAGCACAGGTTCGCGACAATGCGTTGAGTAAAGCCCGTTTTGAATTTCGTTGGAAAGACCAGTTCAATCTGTCTTTAGACCCGGAACGTGCTTTGCAATACTATAAAGAAAGTGCTGTAACAGACGGGGAATATTGTACAATGTGCGGTCCGAACTTCTGTGCCATGAGAATAAGCAAAGAACTGCACAAAGAATGTAATGATTAATTCTATCTCAATAAAATTATCAGCAAATACGGGCATGTATAAACTTCCGGTATCGTTCCATCGCACCGGCAAGTAAGGCTTCATCTTCGCATGTATATCCGTCGAAAAACGAGCATGACACATCCACCCCCTTCTTTGCGGAAGACTTTTTCCAATTGCCTGTTATCCTGCCGTTATGCAGGATAACGGGATAAAAGATGCCCCAGGAATTAAAGGCTTTCGGATGGTGCTCGGATGCAAGGACTGCCGTGCGGTCTTTATAACTAATCAGAAACTCATCATAAGAGGGCAAAAGATGAAGAACGTTTTTAGCAGAGCGGACCGTTCCCCAAGTTTCATGTACAAACAACTTTTCCGCTTGAAAACGGTCGGTCAGCAACTCTCCTTCTATCAATGCGACGGCCTGCCTTGCTTCGGTAACAGACAGCCCGGACCACCAGACAAAATCATTCAGGCTTGCCGGTGAATGGCTTCGGAAATAAGCCCTGGCTATTTTCGCAAGCGATTCCTCCTTGGTCAGTTCGGGAGTAGCAGGTACGCGTTCGTCCAATAACGCATAAGTTACCTCCTTTCCTTTATCAGGTCCACTGCATACAATTCCTTCAATCTCTGCAAAAGCAAGGAAGCGGCGGATACGGGTATCATCGGTTAATATTCCAGCCTCACTCAATACCTGTTCGATTTCTTTCTTGGTTAAACTTTTTCCTCCCTCCAGTGATTTTACAATCAAATCGCTTGCCAAGATACTGTGTTCCTCCGATATTTCGAGTTTGCGACCGCTGATATATGAATTATAAGCCCTTCGTATACGTTCCGAAGAAAGACGTAGCATCCAGCGAATATCTTCCGCTACCACAAAATGCCAGGTAGGCCGCATCACATGCGTCCGTAAAATCTCCCCTTTCGCTATCGCATCCTCCACCGTCCCGAGGGTTGCCGATTTCAGCCGGATACCTACAGCCCATTTCGCCATTGTATACTCCTGCGCCTGCATGGCACCCATATATGCAACTAAGTCTTTCGGTGAACTGAACTGAGGATGCACCAACTGCTGGCTCGCCATCCGGATTTTTGTTATCATATGCAATTGTTTTATTGAATCGCAAATATAGAGATTTAGTCTTAGGGCTTAATCACATTCCAAGTCCAAAATGATAAATTATGTATGTCCGGTATTTATTTTGAAATCAGGCGGTTGTTTATAATTGCTTTATAGACCTGCTCGCGCAGGGTGCGGGTAACCCAGTTCGTGTTTACCCGGATAGAGCAAGTCCAATCTTCTTTTCAGGTTCTCGATGCCGATGCCTTTCTTTTCTTTTTCAAGAACATCCGTCAAGGCAACCGAGTTCGTAACCTTAAAGTGGATTGCATTTCCTTCCGGATGGATATCCACATTCAGCTTATAATCTCCACCAACATATTTAAACGCATTCTCTAACAAAGGTTGGAAAAGCAACGGATGGATGGTCTGCTCCTGCAATGCTGGGTCTATGTAGCATTGCAATTGCAGGCGTTCCGTCATACGGAGTTTCTGGAACCGGATATAGTTTTGCAGGTAGTCCATTTCGCGGTGAACCGGGACCTGCCCGTTTATATCATAAAGCTGGTAACGCAACAGGCTCGAAAGCAAATCAATCGTTTCTATCGCTTCCTCATTCTCCTCGTCTATCTGGAAATACACGGTATTGAGCGCATTAAAAAGGAAATGGGGATGGTATTGCGCTTTCAGCAATTTCAGTTCACTTTCCAGATGGTCTACTCTGATTTGCCAGGTGAAACGTCCGCCCGCATTCCATCTGCCATCCTGATTTTGCTGGTAGCCGGTATTTACATGGGCGGTCCATCCTTTGGTTGCGACTTTCTGTGTACGGATGTCTATCAATCCCGTCTTACCGGAAGCATCGTACTTGGCGGAAGGATTCGTCACCAGTTCTATATCCTTAATGGAGGATACAGGCATGGAGCGCAAATAATTCACTAACTTATCGCCGGACAGGTAGGTACTTTTCCCGTTGACAAGCACATGGATTCCCGGTTGACCGTTCAACAAAACGCTTCCGTCTTCATTCACCACCACTCCGGGAAGGCTACGCAAAGCATCCAGCACATTCCCCTGCGAACCTGATGCCATTGCATCCATATGAAACGTGGTTGTACCCGGTTCCATTTTCATCAGGGAACGTTTGCCTGTTACCGTTACCCCGGACAGCATCCGGCTGTCTTCTTCCAGAACCAGCGTCCCCAGGTTTTTACTTTGTCGGTCGGTTAGAAAACGAATGGGAATATATTGTTTTCGGAATCCCAACATCGTAACTTCCAGATAATAATCCTGTGGTTTCAATCCGGCAAAAGCAAACAGACCGTTTGTATCGGTTATTCCTCCAGTTACATAAGATGAATCCGCAGCATGTAGAAGTAATAAGGTTACGCTTTCCATCGGACAGCCATTCGCATCGGTTATTTTACCGGAAATACAAATTCCGGCATCCTGTGCCCAAAAAGGAATTGAAACCATTCCTAAAAGTAAAATCCATAAAATCTTAATTGTCCGCATGTTTCGTGTTTTATTTAAATCTTTAAGCGAAACTACGGACTACGGGAAACAAGGAAAAATAAGATTGATGAAATGCAGGTTTTCGAAGGTGTTTAGCAAAGAAAGCCGCTTTTTTGTAACGACAGGCTTTACCGAGCGGTAGCGTCGACCTTTACCGTTCGGTAACTGCTGTCGATACCGCTCGGTAACTGCTGTCGATACCGCCCGATAACTGCTGTCGATACAGACCGGCGTTTACAGTAGATGCCGAACGGCGTCGCCTACCTGGTTATTATTTTGTCTTTTTTATCTCTATATCCACATTGTAAACCGATTCACTGTTCAATGCCGGGCTGTTGAAGTAATATTTACCGTCCTTCCGAAAGAGTGTTCCAAGATAAGGTTCTTCGTTGTGCATGCTCGACCCATCGAGCAATTTATAAAAATACAAAATGATTACATCCGCCCCTCTTTCTTCGGTTGTACATAAGTCCTCAAAATAAAGCTGGTAACCAGTCCCCGTAAAAAAACAGGAATCAGGTTTAATAACTATCGAGTAGGCTCCGGACTCGTGCCAATCATCTTCTTCAGACGCATTCGTGGCAAATTCATATTCCCCATACCAACTTTTGTCCACTTTCAAGTTATAGTCCTTTATTTTACTTAAATCGACCTTGAAATATTGATACTCTATGATATCTCCTTCCGGTTCATTTTCTTTATTTTCATATGTTTTGAGGTATAGGGATGTATTATGAAACCAACAGGCCTCGTCGATAAGAATTCCGACAGACCATAATCCGAATAAATAATCAAATCCGGTTTCCGTTGCCCCATAAACATGTATAAAGCTATTTCTATCGACTCCTTCCGCTTCTATACCTGCTGTTACACAATATTCCATATTAGGTGAGAACAGCGGATCGCTATCGAATAAAAACTCTTCTCCGGTTTTTGATGAGATAAGGGAGAAGCCTGTACCTGCGTATGCGGAACGAATAAATTTATAGTAATTAAGAGAGGGAATATAGCCGGCATATTCATATTCCATACTGGCATCACTCGACATATCCGTATTGTTTATCAGTTTTTTCGTAGCCCCGTCTTTCAAAGGAACCGAAAAAACACCATTCACTGCCTGTATCTTGTTGGTGGTATCCACCCGATTCTTATACATGTTAAACACCTCCCTGTATTCCGATTCATCAATATGGAGTAACATATCATCAAACCAACATGACAGATTTCTATAACTACCGGATCTTTCGCTTCTGAATGTAATTTCCGCATCATCCGGGAACCGGGTATTCTCCACAACGGGAGTTTCGACAGGTGATATTTCGGTAAGAGGTGTTTCGGTCATTTTATTTTCTTCTGGCTCCACAGCTTTATTACTCTCTTTTGCACGATTGCCGCAAGCACTCGACAACAATAGTAAAGTCATAATAAGCGATAATGTATTTGTTTTCATTCCTAATTTAATTATGTTTTACACTTTATTTTATCAGTTTCATATGTAATGCCCATGTGTAGTTTCTCATACAACTTCCCGCAAAAACACCTGTATTATCTACATCAATTGAAAAACAAAGGTAATGATAATGATTAAACCTGCCATACAAAAAATAAACAGATAGCCTGATTATAAAAAACTGCATCGTAAATGCCGGAACTCTTTTTGGGGCGGCTTAACTCATTGCCGAAATCAGACAGTTCATTTGCCAATCGGGCGAGTTCAACCGTTTCATATTGTATAAGGTATTCCCCCTCTTTTATTTTGCAATCATTAAATCAAAGTATAAAAAAGATGTTTAAAGCTATTGTCCGTTTTTCCATACAGAAGAAACTGTTTGTAGGGCTAACCGCCTTATTCCTGCTGATAGGTGGAATCTATGCAATGCTGACATTACCGATTGATGCCGTACCGGATATTACCAACAACCAGGTACAAATCGTAACTGTCTCGCCCACCCTTGCCCCGCAGGAAGTAGAACAACTGATTACACTACCGATCGAGATTGCCATGAGCAACATTATGAATGTGGAAGAGATACGTTCGGTATCCCGTTTCGGTTTATCGCTGGTGACGGTCGTTTTTAAAGAAAGCGTACCCACACTCGATGCGCGGCAACTTATCAACGAACAGATACAATCCGTTTCCGGTGAAATACCAGCCGAACTGGGAACGCCGGAATTGATGCCTATCACAACCGGGCTGGGAGAAATCTACCAATACATATTGAAGGTTGCCCCCGGATATGAGGATAAATATGACGCAATGGAACTCCGCACCATACAAGATTGGATTGTAAAGCGCCAATTGTCCGGTATTCCGGGGATTGTGGAAATAAACAGCTTCGGCGGTTACCTGAAACAATATGAAGTGGCTGTAGACCCCGACGTCCTTTACTCCCTGAACATTACCATCGGCGAAGTGTTCGAAGCCCTCAACAGCAATAACCAGAATACGGGAGGCAGCTATATAGAGAAAGTGAACCGCGCTTATTATATTCGCTCGGAAGGTATGATTAGCAAGATAAAAGACATAGAACGTATCGTAATAACCAACCGAGGCGGCATCCCTATTCATATCAGTGACGTAGGAACCGTCCGCTTTGGCGCTCCCAAACGCTTCGGTGCCATGACGATGGACGGTAAAGGCGAATGTGTGGGCGGTATCGCCATGATGCTGAAAGGAGCCAACGCCAATGTAGTAACCAAAGAACTGGAAACCCGTGTGGCAAAAGTCCAGAAGATGCTTCCCGAAGGAATAAGCGTAGAGCCTTACCTGAACCGCTCGGAACTGGTAAACCGGAACATCTCGACAGTAGTCCGCAACCTGATAGAAGGCGCACTTATCGTGTTTGTCGTATTGATGCTGTTCCTTGGCAATGTACGGGCAGGGCTGATTGTTGCATCGGTCATTCCCCTGGCCATGCTGTTTGCTTTTATTATGATGCGGCTGTTCGGCGTATCGGCAAACCTGATGAGCCTCGGGGCAATCGACTTCGGTATCGTGGTAGACGGGTCTATCGTTATCATCGAAGGCATACTGGCACATATTTATACCAAACGCCTTGCCGGGCGTACCCTCACGCCGGAAGAAATGAACAAGGAGGTAGAAGCCGGCGCCGGTGGTGTGGTACGCAGTGCAACTTTTGCCGTATTGATTATACTTATCGTATTCTTCCCCATTCTTACCCTGACGGGCATAGAAGGGAAATACTTTACGCCGATGGCAAAAACGCTGGTATTCTGTATTATCGGAGCTTTGATTCTGTCGCTTACCTATGTGCCGATGATGGCATCCCTTTTCCTGAAACATACCATTTCCTCCAAAAAGACTTTGGCAGACCGTTTCTTCGAGAAGCTGAACCTGCTTTATCAAAAGGGGCTTCATTTCTGCCTGCACCATATCTATACCACCACATTGACGGCATTCGCCATGCTGGCAGGGGCTTTGCTCCTGTTTACAAGATTGGGAGCCGAGTTTATCCCAACATTGGATGAAGGTGATTTTGCCATGCAGATGACGCTTCCCGCCGGAAGTTCGTTGACACGGAGTATCGAACTATCCAGCCAGGCACAAAAAGTATTAAAAGAGAAATTTCCCGAAATCAAACATGTCGTGGCAAAGATTGGTACGGCGGAAGTTCCTACCGACCCGATGGCGGTAGAAGATGCCGATGTGATGATTATCATGAAGCCTTTCAAGGAATGGACCTCGGCGGGCAGCCGTGCCGAGATGGTCGAAAAGATGAAAAAAGCACTCGAACCGATAACCGGAGCGGAATTTAATTTCAGCCAGCCCATCCAACTCCGTTTCAACGAACTGATGACCGGGGCAAAAGCAGATATTGCCATCAAACTGTATGGCGAAGATATGGCTGAACTCTACGCCAAAGCCAAAGAGGCAGCCGTACTTGTAAGAAAAGTTCCCGGTGCATCCGACGTTCTGGTAGAACAGGCAATGGGACTTCCCCAGTTGGTTGTGAAATACGACCGTGCCAAGATAGCCCGTTATGGTATGAACATCAGCGAACTGAATACGATTATCCGTACGGCGTATGCAGGAGAAGCAGCCGGGGTAATCTTCGAGAACGAAAGACGCTTTGATTTGGTAGTTCGTCTGGACAACAAGAAAGTATCCGACCTGAACCTGGACAAGCTGTTTGTCCGCACAGCCGAGGGTATCCAGATTCCCGTAAGCGAAGTAGCAACCATAGAGCTGGTGAGCGGTCCTTTGCAGATAAACCGTGATGCAACCAAACGCCGCATCGTCATCGGGGTCAATGTCCGCGATGCCGACATACAACAGGTGGTAAACAACATACAGGATACGCTCGACAAGGATATCAAGCTGAAACCCGGTTATTACTTTGAATACGGAGGACAGTTTGAAAACTTGCAGAATGCCATCAATACGCTGCTTATTGTGATTCCGGTTGCATTGGCACTTATCCTGTTGCTGTTGTTCTTTGCTTTCAAGAGCGTTACTTATACGCTGGTAGTATTCTCAACCGTTCCCCTGTCGCTGATTGGGGGTATCGTGGCACTCTGGCTACGTGACTTACCGTTCAGTATCTCTGCCGGAGTCGGATTTATCGCTTTATTCGGAGTGGCTGTCCTCAACGGTATCCTGATGATTAACCATTTCAATGATTTACGCAAACAAACAACATATAGCATGACAACCAATAAAATCATCCGTAAAGGATGCCCTCACCTATTGCGTCCGGTATTCCTGACCGGCCTGGTTGCTTCCTTGGGTTTTGTTCCGATGGCAATTGCCAAATCGGCTGGAGCAGAAGTGCAACGCCCGTTGGCAACGGTTGTAATCGGAGGTTTGATTGTCTCCACAATACTTACCTTGATTATCATTCCTGTATTCTACCGGATGGTGAATATCGCTCCTGTATGGTGGAGAAAAGTAAGAAAGCCGAAAGGAACCGTTCCGGTTATTCTATTGGCAATCCTGCTTCTCTCTCCGGCATATGCAAGTGCCCAGACAGAAGGGGCTAAGGCGGTTTCCTTGGATGAAGCCATAGCGATTGCCATAGAGAATCATCCCCGGTTGAAAACGGCATCCGCCGCTATCGACTATTCCAAAGCCGGAAGAGGACAAATTCTTGAAACGGCCTCCACCTCTTTCAATTATTCCTGGGGGCAAATAAACGGAGAGGTCCGGAATGACAACCAAATGGAACTGACGCAATCGTTCGGTTCCCTCCTCACTCCTTTCTATAAAAACGCATTGGTATCCCGTCAGGTCGAAACCGGCCGGTATTATAAAGAGATGGTGAAAAAGGAAATCATAGCCGAGGTAAAACGTGCCTATGTCTATTATCAATACGCCAATCGTCTTTGTTCTTTGTATCGCGAACAGAACGACCTTGCCGGACGTTTGCAGAAAGCCGGGCAACTTCGCTATGAGCAGGGAGACATTACACTGTTGGAACGCAATATGACAACAACACTGGCAGCCGACCTTCGTGCCCGTCTGATACAAGCAGAAGAAGAATACCGACTTGCCGCCCGCCGTTTTACATGGGCTTGCTATGCGGACTATGCTATTATTCCTGCCGACACTTCTTTGTCCGTCCTTCCGGTACAAACGGATGCAAACCTGCTATCTGATGTTTATAAAAACTTTTTCATCAGCCAGGCAGACGAAAAGAAGGCAATGCTGAATATAGAACGAAGCCGTTTCTTTCCCGAACTGTCCCTCGGATATGTACGGCAAAAGATAGCCCCGTTAAGCGGACTGAACTCATGGATGGTGGGTGTGTCTTTCCCTGTCCTGTTCTTTCCCCAGCACAGTAAAATAAAGCAGGCTAAAATAGACGCCTATATCGCACGCACCACAGCGGAAGCCAATATCCGCCAGACAGACAACCGTATCAGCGAGCTGCAAGCCATGCTGCGTAAACAGTCCGAAAGTATCCGTTACTACACAACCGGTGCACTGCCCGAAGCCGAAGCTTTACTCAAGAGTGCCTTGATACAATTCAGGGAAAGCGAAACGGATATCACCCAGTTCGTGCAAAGCCTGAATGCCGCGCGTGAAATACAAAAGGGCTACATCGAAGCCGTATACAATTATAATATAGCCGCCCTCGAACTGGAATTATATACAAAATAGATTGATAGAACGAATAATAATAAAGTAAGATGAAAAAAATATTGATACCTGCTGCCCTGCTGTTACTGGCAGCTTGCAACCAACCTACCCAGCCCGGTAATACGGGAGAAGCAACTCCGGTAGAAGCCGAACCTGTCCAAGCAGAAGTTTCCGAAACAATAACGGACACAACAGAGCAGGTGGATGCCATATCCTCGGCAACGGCCATGCCGAACCATTCTTCGTTCAACGGGACATTAATGGTTCCTCCCCAACGCCATGCAACCGTCACGCTGACAATGGGCGGTACGGTACACAGCACAACCCTGCTGCCCGGCGATTATGTAAAGAAAGGAACCGTATTGGCAACCTTGGAAAATCCGGACTTTATCCTGCTCCAACAAAACTATCTGGATGCACATGCACAAACAGAATATATGGAAACCGAATATGCCCGCCAACAACGGTTGGCATCGCAGGAGGCTGCTTCACAGAAACGTCTGCAACAAAGCAAGGCTGATTATCTTTCCATGAAAAGCCGGCTCGAAGCTGCCGCCGCACAATTGACCATCCTCGGTGTCCCGGCAGAAGAACTGCTTCAGAAAGGTATCCGCCCTTATCTGGAAGTAAAATCTCCTTTAAACGGTTATGTGGCAAATATGGCTATCAACCTGGGCAAATACATCAATGCCGGCGAACCTATCTGCGACATCATAGACAAAGGTGAAACACTGATATGCCTGACTGCCTACGAAAAAGACCTGGAAAATCTGGAAGCAGGCAAACGCATACAGTTCCGTGTCAACGGGATGGGCGAACAGACATTTCATGCTACGGTACTGTCAATCGGGCAGGTAGTAGATGAAACAAACCGTTCGCTCGAAATTTACGGACGTGTAAAAGAAAGCAATCCGCGTTTCCGTCCCGGCATGTATGTAAGTGCACGCGTAGAAAAATAGTATATTTGCAATTGTGAAAATGAACAGGATAGATAAATATGTAGTGGTGCTGGCCGTTATTTCGATAATGGTGGCATTCCTGACCCATTTCCCCGAGTTGATTTCGTTGTTCGACCATTCGGGGGAAAATAACCTGTTTCCGGGTATGCACTGGGCGGATGTGGCCAACGAAATCTTCTTCACCTTTATTTCGTTGCTGTTGCTTTTTGCCCTGAATACGTTTGTGTTCAGGTTCAACCGCCCGTCGTCAGTCATTACGTGGAAAAAGATTGTGTTGTCGTTTATAATGACATGGATTGTCAGCAATGTGTTAGGCAAAGGATTTGTTTTCCTGCATCATCATTTCGATATTCCGGCTATCGATGCAATGGTGCACCACTATCTGCACCCCCTGCGCGATTTTATCATAACCTGTATCGTGGTGGGCAGTTGTTATATTACTTATCTGGTACGCAAAAGCCAGCAGGTATTGGTTGAGAACCAGCAACTGCGGGCCGAGAATCTTCTCAACCAATATGAGGCATTAAAGAGCCAGCTTAATCCGCATATGCTGTTCAATTCATTAAACACCCTGCGTTCCCTGATACGGGAAACACCGGATAAGGCACAGGATTATTTACAGGAGTTATCGCATGTATTACGTTATACCTTGCAAGAGAATGAAAGCCAGAGCGTATCCCTCCGGGAAGAAATGGATTTTGTAAATGCCTATATCTTCCTACTGAAAATGCGTTATGAAGAGAATCTTTCGTTTGATATTCAAATAGACGAAGCGATGGACATCTGCCATCTGCCTCCCATGTCGGTACAACTGCTGATTGAGAATGCAGTAAAGCACAATGAAATCAGTAACCGCCGCCCATTGGTGATTCATATCCATGCGGCAAACCATATGCTGAGCGTTTCTAATCCGGTACAACCCAAGCTAACGGCAAGTGCAGGTACCCGTATTGGTCTTGCGAACCTGTCCAAACGCTACCGGCTACTCTTCAAACAAGAGATTGTCGTCTGGGAAGAAAAAGAGATGTTTGTCGTTACAATTCCGTTAATCTGAAAAACACCTGCTAATTTTTACTGTATGAAAGCACTTATTATTGAAGATGAAAAAGCAGCCGTCCGCAACCTACAGGCTTTACTGTCGGAAGTAGCGCCCGACATGGAAATATTGGCTGTATTGGATAGTATTACGGAAACGATCGATTGGTTCAGGGCCTCTCCCGCTCCGGACTTAATTTTTCTGGATATTCACCTTGCAGACGGTTCTGCTTTTGAAATATTCGAACATGTGGAAATCCGTTGCCCCATTATCTTCACTACGGCATACGATGAATATGCCCTGAAAGCATTCAAGGTAAACAGTATCGATTATTTACTCAAACCCATCGACAGGAAAGACATACAAAAAGCGCTTGATAAGCTGAAACTTCTAAATAGCGACAGCACAAACAAAGAACCGGATTATACATCTTTACTACGTGCCTTAAAAAAAGAAGAGAACTACAAAACCCACTTTCTGATTCCGGTAAAAGGAGATAAATTACTTCCTGTTTCGGCAGACTCCATCTTATTCTTTCATATAGACGAAGGGGTAGTAAAAGTGATGATGGCAGATGGAAAAGAATATATATTTCCCCAGACTCTGGATGAATTGACAGACAGTCTGAACCCGGCTTTTTTCTTCCGCGTAAACCGACAGTACCTTATTTCCAGAAAAGCGGTGCTCGATATCGATTTGTGGTTTAACGGACGCTTATCCGTAAACATGAAAGTGCCCGTGCCCGAGAAAATATTAATCAGCAAAGCACGGGTTTCCGAATTTAAAGAATGGTTTGCGGGAGGATAATCCTAATATAAACACAAAGTATGGAAAGACTAAATAAAGCACATCGAATACAAAAATAAACCACTTAACTGACTTCCTGTAATATAAGCCAAATATAAAATAACTAAAAAAGTTGTTTCTTAATTTCATCTGCACTACTTTTAATTCGTCTTTTGAATAAACAAACTAAACTCTACTCTAATGAAAGTATTTCCACTCTCAAATGCCCAGTTGAGGTTACTCCCCACAACACTCCAATTTTCAGGAAGCTTTGCTTATCAGTTAATCCGTACCTGCGATTTTCCATTGAAAGATGAAATCTATTTGCCAAAAGCAGTACAAGCCTCTGTTCCCTCTTGTTTCAGGCTTCGATTGACACAAAACGAACAAGGAGATTACGAACAATATATCGGAGAGCCGCTTCCCATAGCATTCGAGGATATCAGCGGGCTGCCACCGGCAAAGGCACAAGCCATAATCAATAAAGTGACATTCGAACCATACCCCGGTATACTGGACCAGCCATTGGCAAGAATCACCCTAGTGAAAAAAACAACAGGCATCACCTTGATTTTCCATGTTCACCATATTATTGCCGATGGCACAAGCATGTATATCTTTTATAAAGACATCTTGCAGAACCTTACGGCACTGAAAGAAGGCAAGAGTTATACAACAGAAAAAACAGGATACCAGGAATATGTATTCCACGAAATCGAATATCTGAAATCAGAAAAAGCGGAACAGGACAAAACATTCTGGATAAATAATCTTTCCGGCCTGGAAGAATATCCCACACTGCCGGCTGCCGATATTTCATTTCCGGTTCCCTACATCGACTTTTCGTTTACAGAAGAAGAATCCCGCAAGTTCCTTGCTTTTTGCGATACTTTTGAGAAACGGATTTCACCATTTATACTGGCATCATCCCTGTTCGCTATTTATCTGGCACGGGTAAACCGGACACCGGATGTTGTTTTGGCAAGTGGTATGAATGCACGTCCGCAAGACCAGAAAGGCATAAGCGGAATGTGCGTGAATACGGTTCCCCTGAAATACCCCTACAAACCGGAACAAACGGTAAGGGAAGCCATTGCAGAGGCCAAATACATATTGAAACAAGGGCTGACGCACTGCCAATATCCGTTTAACCTATGCACCAACGAACTGGTTAAAGCCGATATTCAACCGGAATCCCTTTTCTCCTATTCCATTGTCTCCAACTCAATAGACATACCCGGAAAGATAAATGAAAAAGAAGCGTTGCTGCTTCCTTTCACCGTCAGGGTCAACCTTGCTAAAAAAGATGAGCAAGGTTTACAGAGCTTACGTTTCGTCTACAATAAACTCCTGTTCACTGAAAATGAAGTTCGCAGAATGTTTGCCTGCCTACGGACCATGTTGATAGATGCCGTAGAACATCCGGATAAAGCCTGCGGAGATTTGGAAATGTTATCTCCCGAAGAAACCGAATTGCTCGATTCTTTCAATAAAACGGAATTTGCATACGACACCACCCAATCGATCGTCAGCCTCTTCCGCAACCAGGTGGCAGAAACACCGGACAATATTGCCGTCGTATATAAAGAGAAACATTATACCTATCAGGAAGTAGACAGATTATCCGAATGTATCGGACAACACATAAAAAGCCTCGGATTGAAGAAAGAGCAGGCAGTGTCTATCCTGATACCCCGCTGCGAATATATGGCAATAGCCTCGCTCGGCGTATTAAAAGCCGGCTGTGCCTACCAACCGTTAGACCCCTCTTATCCGATGGAACGGCTTGCCTTCATGATGAAAGACACGGATGCACAACTTCTGATTGCCGACGAGATCCTTATTCCCCTTGTCCCGGATTATAAGGGCGAAATATTGCTTACCAAAGACATCCCATCCCTGCCGGACAAAGGAATCCGCTTGGAAGACGTCTGCCCGGAAAATTTATTTATTTTCCTTTATACCTCAGGTTCCACAGGCGTACCTAAAGGTTGCATGCTGGAACACAGGAACCTGGTAGCCTTTTGCAACTGGTACCAGCGTTATTACGAACTGAAGCCGGGAAACCATGTCGCAGCTTATGCCAGTTACGGGTTCGATGCCAGCATGATGGATACCTATCCGGCACTGACCTGCGGGGCTACCATGCATATAATCGGCGAAGATATCCGCTTGGATTTAATTGCACTGAACGAATACTTCGAAAAGCATAAAATCACCCATAGTTTTATTACCACACAAGTGGGACGGCAGTTTGCGCTGGAAGTGGAAAACCATTCCCTGAAACACTTATCTATAGGCGGTGAAAAGTTAGTTCCCCTGACGCCTCCGGCAAACTACCATTTCCACAATGCTTACGGTCCGACGGAATGTACCATTTATACAACGGTTTACCAACTCACAAAAAATGAAGAAAATATACCCATCGGCAAACCGCTGGATAATCTGAAACTTTACATTGCAGACCCACGGGGCCACCGTCTTCCGGCAGGGGCTACCGGCGAGTTATGGGTTGCCGGCATACAGGTATCAAGAGGTTACCTGAACCGTCCGGAAGAAACGGCAAAAGCCTATATTCCCAATCCATTCGACAATGAACCGGGATATGAAAGAATCTACCGCACCGGAGATATTGTACGCTATCTTCCGGATGGAAATATCGCATTTGTAGGGAGAAAAGACGCCCAGGTGAAAATCCGGGGATTCCGAATCGAGCTGACAGAAGTAGAAGCCGTTATCCGCGAATTCCCCGGTATCAAGGATGCAACGGTACAAGCGTTCGACGAGGAAGGCGGAGGTAAATTTATTGCCGCTTATATCGTATCGGACCAGCAGGTAGACATCGAGGCGCTGAACGACTTTATTCTCGATACCAAGCCTCCTTATATGGTTCCGGCGGTTACGATGCAAATAGATAAAATCCCGCTGAATCAAAACCAGAAAGTAAATAAGAAGGCACTTCCCGTACCGGAAAAGAAAGCATCCGCCACGGAAGAAATACAGGATAACCGCCCATTGAATGTCCTTGAAGAGGAATTAATGGAAATTGTTGCCGGTATTATCCATACAACAGAGTTCGGGGTTACTTCCAAATTAGGCTATGTGGGCCTGACTTCCATATCCGCTATCAAACTGGCTACCGTGGTTTATAAAAAATACGGGGTGACGCTCGACTCGAAAACGCTGGTAAAAAGCGGAACGATACAGGATATAGAGAATGAGGTTATCCGGCATTTGCTGACGGCTCCCCAAAAAGTAGGCGGAAAGGATAAAACAAGCGCCCAAAAAGAATATTACCCCCTGTCCTACTCCCAATCCGGCGTGTACTATGAATGTATGAAACGCCCGACTGAAACGGTATATAATATTCCTTTCATCCTGACTTACCCCTTGGATATCCTGCCGCAAAAACTGGTTGCCGCCGCTGCGGAGGTTGTGGAAGCGCATCCGCACCTGATGACGCATTTCGAAATGAGGAATGAAGATATCGTACAGGTATATGCCATCCAAAAGGTAAACATTCCCGAAATACTGATGAATGAAGAAGAGTTTGCCATTCACAAAAAGGAGTTCGTGAAACCCTTCAACCTGATGAAAGGGCCGCTATACCGCCTTGAAGTGGTT
>UQLN01000029.1 GCA_900541965.1 uncultured Parabacteroides sp.
AAAGGAGTTAGTCGAAAGGCTGGCTCCTTTTTTCGTATGTGGCTGTGCTATAGGCATAAGTCTGGAAAGAAGAACGAGGTACGCTGATGACGCGGATAGGGCGGATTGGAACGGATTTTTTAATTTTAAAAATAATTCTTATCCGTCTTCATCCGCCCTATCCGCGTTATCCGTAAACCTGGTTCTTCGAGTATAATATATAATTAGTCGAGTTCTAATTTTATTACGGCTCCATAGGAGGGAACATTTTTGAATGCTTCTTTCAGGTCGTATTCGCCGGCATAGACGCGGGCGCAGGTTAAAACTCCGCCATGAGCGAAAAGGCATACCTTTTCTAATCCGCTATTTCTTACTTCTTCTAAGAAAGAACTTACCCGGTTATATTGTTCCTGCAAAGATTCACCGGAAGGTGCGGGTACATTAACCCAATCGTTGAACCATTCTTTGGAACGGGGATCGGATGATAGTTCTTCCCATGATTTCATTTCCCACTCTCCAAAGCTGATTTCTTTGATGCGGTCTTCTCTTTCTGCATCGGGATAACCGCAATAGGTGGCTAAACGGAGACAACGTGTAAGCGGACTACTCCAGACCTTATCGAATGTCTGACCGGATAGGTTCTCTTTTACGACTTTCGCCTCATCTTCAAAGGATGAACGGACGGGGACGTCTGTTTGCCCGTAGGCATAACCAGCCGGGACGTCTACGGATGTGTGTCTGACCAGATAGATTTCCATATTATATTGTTTATATCATTGTTGTATAAATAACAGTAATTCCCAGGTAAAAGCTCAATTCGCAGAGTAGAAATGTAGCTCCGCAGCAATCGCCCGTATAACCTTGTATTTTGTTTTTCATCAGGGTGGTGAGAATGTAAAAAACAATTACGGGAAATAAAGCTGCCAGGAAATAGACCGGTTTGGGAAGCCAAAGAAGGGGGATGAGAGCGGAGAAAAGACAAAATGTATATTCACCTGCCGTCATCCGGCTGTAGACCGTTTTGTTCTTGGCTTCTTCCTCTTTGCGTGCATAAGGGAGGCGGTTGATAATCATTCCAGCAACCCCTTTGGAAAAAGGATCGCCCGCCAGTATGGCACTGCCTGCAATTGCTACAGGCAAACTGCTCAATAACGTATATAGAAGTCCGAAATAGAGTATCAATCCGATTACTCCGTAGCTGCCGATATGTGAATCCTTCATAATGGCAAGAATTCGTTCGCGGGAAGTACCTCCTCCGAAACCGTCGAAGAAATCGGCAAGCCCGTCTTCATGCAGGCATCCGGTTACCAGTAACCGGGTAATAATAGCCAACAGTACCGCTACCCCGACGGGCAGAAGTAATGAACTGGCATATAGAACAAGTACAGATAACCCGGCAGTCAACCAACCAGCCAAAGCCCAATGACTGACAATATTCTTGAAATATTCGGCAGGAATTTCGGCAACCCGCCAAAAGGGTAACCGGGTAAAGAATATGAAGGCGGCAAGGATACGGAGCATATGCGTAATTGATGATTGATTGTTGAATATTTAAAATGAAATCCCTGGTAATTTAGAAATACTTGGTGATAGCAGCCTGGCGGAAACTATGCATTTCATTAATCATCCGAACGGCAGATTCTACAATAGGATAGGCGCAAACGGAACCGGAACCTTCGCCCAGGCGTAATCCGAGATTCAAAAGCGGTTTTGCCTGAAGATAATCCAGTATGCGTTTATGACCGGCTTCATCGCCACAATGCCCGAATATGCAGTAAGGTAACATTTCCGGATATAATTTGGAGGCGGCAAGTACACAATTAGTCATAATAAAACCGTCTACCAAAATAATCATTTTCAGTTCGGCAGCACGAAGCATACCGCCTACTGCCATAACCATCTCATATCCTCCGAAATAACGTATGATATCGAGCGTGCTGTTATCTCCCTTATAATTCTCCAAAGCCTTTTTCAGGACATTATATTTGTGTCTGATACCTTCGTTGTCCAATCCGCTTCCGGCACCGACACATTCAATCAGGGGGACCCCGGTCAGGCAGGTCATCCACATGCTGGAAGTAGCCGTATTGCCTATACCCATTTCTCCGAAGCTGATAACATTGCATCCCTCATTATAACAGTCTGTAACAATATCCGCACCGTAACGGAGAGCCAGTTCCATTTCCTCTTGCGTCATGGCGGCTTCGTGAAGGTAGTTGCGTGTTCCTTTCCGTATTTTCCTATCGATTAATTGCGGAATGGGGGGAAAGTCGAAATCGACCCCTCCATCTACGATTTTTATTTCCACACCATGCTGGCGTGCAAGAAAGCAGACGCCGGCACCGCCATTTAAAAAATTATGAATTACCTGGCGGGTAACTTCTTTAGGCGATTTGCTGACACCTTCGTCGGCGATGCCATGGTCGGATGCATAAATAACATTGAATGGATGATGGAGCGCAGGTGATAATGTTTGTTGGATCAGGCCGATTTGCAGGGCGAGTTCCTCTAATACGCCCAGGGAACCTTTGGGTTTGGTGAGATTTTCAATTTTGTCTTGTAGAGCCGTTGCGATTGTTGTATCAGGCTTTTGAATATTAAAAGTAATCATGATATTATGTTATTTGACTTTCATAGGAATACCACTGACCATCAGGACGACTTCGTCTGCTTTTGAAGCAATATATTGGTTAAGCCATCCTTGTAAATCCGTGAATTTACGTTGTACCGTATCCGGAGAAACCCCTCCGAGTCCGATTTCGTTTGTTACGAAAATCAGGTATGCATCCTGTTCCGCCAGTTTATTGAATTCGTTTTTCAGTTCATTTAAAGAACGTTCGACATTGCTGTCGTTATCGAAAAAGAAATTGGTTCCCCACAGTGTTACGCAATCAATTACAACTACCCGTCCGTTCAAATTATGACGGCTTAGCTGTTTTTCTTCTTCAATATTCGTCCATTCCGGTCCGCGATCTGCCTGATGGCGAAGGACACGTTGCCGGAATTCATCGTCCCAGACCCGTGAAGTCGCCAGATAGACCGGATTAGAGGCAAGCGACAGAGCCAGGCGTTGTGCATATCCGCTTTTACCGGAACGTTGTCCTCCGGTAACCAAAACGATGTGCTTGCTTACCATTCCTTACTCATCTTTAGGTTTGTTCCGTAAATTATTCCGTTTAGCTTTATTAGCCGGATTGTTGCGGCTGGTTTTACGTAGGCTGGCTGATTTGGGAGATGCAGCGATACGTTGTGCCACAGCAGAGCGGCTCAGCGATTTGCCGAATTTAGGCTGCATGGCTTCCTTCAGTAATTTTTCATCTGCATTTGCCTCCTTGTGAGGTTTTGAGCCGCTTTTCGCTGCTTTACGGGCAGCAGCGTATTTATTATATTTTACATATTTTCCGGGGCGTAAGCCGTTGGATGCAGGGCCGGAAGATTGGGTATTTGCCTTTTTTTCGGGAGAAGAGGCTTTTGCCGGGGTGGATTTCATCTCCTTTTCTGCAATACGCGGGGCTGGCTTGCCGGCGGCGGCACGTGCTTTCTCAATTGCCTGTTTACTTAACTGGATGCGTACATCATCCAAAAGGACAATATCATTTTCTGAAACTTTCTGTCCGACATGAGGCAAATTCCCATTTACGGTGACACGACCGCTTTCTATAAATTCGTCAGCTTCCCTGCGTGAGCAGATACCCGTATCACTAATTAGTTTATTCAGTCTTATTTCCATTTTCTTCGTTATTTTTTAATGTATGATTATTGATAACAGACAAACTAATAAACCCATCGCGAGCTCTGTGTTGTTGTTTATCTGTATGGCTGTTAACATGTCGTCGGTAGTAAAGGCTCGTTCGTTCGTGCCGATGTAAGGTTTTTCAACCGGCTTTCCAAAATAATCGTGTGTACCTCCGAAACGGCAATCCAGTATGGCTGCTAATGCAGATTCCGGATATCCGGAATTCGGGCTGGCATGTGCAGGACCGAAGCGTTTTACGAAATCCATTTTATTAAGATTACCTGAAACAGCCAGCATGAGCCATGCGGTAATCCTTGCAGGAATATAATTGGCTATATCATCCAAGCGGGCGGCTGTCCGTCCGAAGTCGATATACCGTTCGTTTTTGTAGCCAATCATGGAGTCGAGTGTATTTACCATTTTGTATGCCATCATGCCGGGCAGTCCGAGCAATGCGAACCAGAACATGGGGGCGATAACCCCGTCGCTAAGATTTTCGGCTAAAGTTTCCAAAGCTGCCGCCCGGATTTCTTGTGGAGAAAGTGAAGTGGTATCACGTCCGACAATACGTCCGACTTGTTGCCTGCCTTCTTCCGTACTTCGATCTACAGCTTCGAATACGGCTTTTACTTCTTTAACCAATGTTTTTCCTGCCAGACAGTAAAATACTCCGATACCTATGAGGATGGTTTCCAGATAAGGGTGAATCCGGTTTGCCCAATTCAGTACTACCAGACAGAGGATAAAAACACCTGCTATAAGCGCAATTGCCGATAATGTTCCTTTCAAGGCCCGGTCATTTCCCTGGTTCCATTTTTTTTCAACATACGAAATAGCCTTGCCAAAGGCTACGACCGGGTGTGGCCATCCTTCGGGGTCTCCCAATATGCGGTCGCCCAGCCAACCGCCCAGGAATGGGATTATTTTTGATAAGTAAGCAGGTTGAGATATCCAATACATAATAACTGCAAAGGTAGAAATATAATTTTAGTATTTGTGGCGTTTTTTGTTTTGAAAATTCCGCTAAATAGCTACCTTTGTTCTATGCTTAGGATTATAACACATATTGAACGTTTGCTTTTGGTGCATGATTGTGTGATTGTGCCTAAATTCGGTGGTTTTGTTTTGCAGGCAGTTCCGGCTGTCCGGGAAGCAGGAAATCATACGTTCCGTCCTCTGCGGAAGGAAATCGGTTTTAACATGACCTTGCAGCATAACGACGGCTTGTTGGCAGAATCGTATATGCAGATGTATCACGTGAATTACCGTCAGGCGCAATTGATGCTGGAAGAAGATATAGCGGATATGACATCTTCTTTGCAGCGTAATGGGAAACTTTCGTTGGGTGTGTTGGGTTCATTCTGTATAGAGCAGGAAGGACAAATGGTATTCCGTCCTGAAGAAACTGATTTATTTAGCGTTAATTCCTATGGTTTGCCGGCATTTCATTTCCCTGTTTTAATGCCATTACAGGTAGAACGTGAGGAAGTGTCCCTTCTTACCGAAAAAAAGAAAAAAAAGAAAGATACATTTTATATACCGGTCAGCCGGAAATTGCTTCGTGCCATGGTCGCTTCGGCGGCAGCTATCGCTTTATTCCTGTTGGTTTCAACTCCGGTAAAGGATGTGAATCAGGATGCGTATACAGCCAGTTTTATTCCAACGGAGATGGTCTCCTATAAATCGGCAGTTGCAACGGAACAGCAGAAAGAGGAGATAGCAGAAGTTGTAGTAGCTCCTGAAGTTTCTGTTCCAGCATCGGTTGTTAATGCAACACCTGCTCCAAGGAAGCAGGAAGTTGTATCGAAACCGGAAATCCGTACGGAACAAGCAAAGACGAACGTTAAGATGTATCATATTGTAATAGCCAGTTTCCCTTCCGAAACACAGGCGGATGAGTATATAGCCGGAGTTAATAAGGGCGAATGCAAGCATGTAAGTAAAGTGGTACGGGATGGAAAGTACCGTATTTATGCAGACCGTTTCGATAATCGTAAGGATGCGGAAACTTATATGGCTACACTTCGTCAGAATCCGAAATATAAGGATGCCTGGTTATTTATCAGCCGTTAATTATCCCAATTTTATTCTTCTTTTGATTTGGTTTGCCGTTTCTTTTTTAAGCGGCCTGCTTTTCTTAGTGCCTGATCCAAAATGTACTGTATTTGCCCGTTGGTACTGCGGAACTCGTCCGCAGCCCAGGCTTCAATAGCATCCATCATTTCAGCGTCTATACGCAATATGAAATTCCGGGTTGTATTTTCATTCTCTTTTTTTGCCATTTCTTAATTCAGTTCTGTTTACTGGTATAAAGTACCTGTATTGATAACTGGTTGCGCAGATTCGTCTGCACAAAGAACTACCAGCAGATTGCTTACCATTGTTGCTTTCCGTTCCTCATCGAGATTGATGATGCCGTCTTTCTCCAATTTTTCCAAAGCCAGATGAACCATGCTGACAGCCCCTTCAACAATACGTTCGCGGGCTGCAATAATAGCATCCGCCTGTTGTCGTCTTAACATGACGCTTGCTATTTCAGAAGCATAAGCAAGATAATTGATTCGGGCTTCTATAATTTCTATACCGGCAATTGATAAGCGGTTGTTCAGTTCGGCTTCAAGGCGTTGTGTCACTTCGCCATTGTTGTCGGAACGGAGGGTTACCTTATCTGTTGTTTCGTTGGCATCATAAGCATACATACCCGCAACCTGACGGAGTGCCGCATCACTTTGTATCAGAACAAATTCTTTTACATTGCCGGAAATGTCGAATGTGGCTTTGTATGTGTCTTTTACTCTCCATACAACAACCGCCCCTATCATGACCGGGTTACCTACCTTATCGTTTACCTTGATCGGTTCGATATCCAGGTTGAAAATACGTAGGGTAACTTTTGTTTTCGTTAATAATGGATTGATCCAGTAAAAACCGTTTTCCGTAATTGTCCCGGCATATTTTCCAAAGAAAGTCAAAACCTTAGAATTGTTCGGCTGGATAATAATAAAACCGGGAATCATGAAAATAAAACATACAGTACAGAGTAGACCCAAAGCATGGTTTGCGATGTGCGGCAGATTAAAGAGAAACACTGCAACAATTATTAAAATCAGCATGATTAACAGTGCACCGAAGCCTGTTATTTTAATACCATTGTAAGTTTTTTCAGATGTCTTCATAATGATTGGTATTTGATATTATTTTGATATCACAAAAGAAAGCGTTTTTTTAGAAAAGAGCAAATAAAATCTTTCTTTTTTTATGAGTAGATATATAAAATATTCTATAGCTTTGCCTACTCAAATTAAGCTTGATTGGAATTTCAGTTAGATACAAACAATAAGGAGTTTCAGGATGCGTTGCAACTGATAACCCATACACGCCAGTCCGTTTTCCTGACAGGGAAAGCAGGAACGGGAAAATCTACGTTTCTTAAATACATCTGTTCCCAGACTAAAAAAAAGTATGTGGTGCTCGCACCCACTGGTATTGCGGCAATTAATGCGGAAGGAGTTACTTTGCATTCTTTTTTTAAGCTGCCTTTTCGTCCGATGTTGCCGGATGATCCGGATCTGAGCCTGAAAGACGGGCGTATTTTTGAATTTTTCAAATACAGGAAGCAGCATCGAAAGCTAATTGCCGAAGTCGAGTTGATTATCATTGATGAAATTTCGATGGTAAGAGCGGATATAATAGACTGTGTGGATCGCATCTTGCGTGTCTTTTCCGGGAATATGCGCCTTCCGTTCGGAGGAAAGCAATTATTATTTGTGGGAGATGTTTTCCAGTTGGAACCGGTGGTTCCGTCTGACCAGAAAGAGATATTGAGTTTGTTTTATGCCAGTCCTTTCTTTTTTTCGGCACGTGTTTTTAAAGAAATAAATCTGGTACCTATAGAACTTCAGAAGGTGTACAGGCAGACAGATGCTGTTTTCATCAATATCTTGGACCGGATTCGTAATAATGCCGCCCGTAAGCAAGAATTAGATATCCTGAATGCCCGTTATTTCCCTGATTTTTCCCCGCGTAATGAAGATATGTATATCACGCTGGCTACCCGTCGCGACCAGGTAGATTTTATTAATGAAAAGAAACTTGCGGAGTTGCCTGGCGACGAATTTATAGCTCATGGGAAAGTGGAGGGGGATTTTCCCGAATCTTCTCTTCCGACCCAGTTGAATCTTTCTATAAAAGAGCAGGCGCAGGTTATTTTTATCGATAATGATTATGAGCGCCGTTGGGTAAATGGAACCATCGGTATGATATCGGGTATCGATGAGAATGGAAATGTCTATGTCTTGTTAGAAAGCGGAGTCGAGTATCTGGTGGAACCGACTTCCTGGCGTAACTATAAATATAAGTATAATGAAAAAGAGAAACGGATAGAAGAGGAGATTGTCGGTACTTTCGAGCAGCTTCCTATCCGTCTGGCCTGGGCTATAACGGTGCATAAAAGCCAGGGATTGACTTTTAACCGTGTTGTAGTGGACCTTACAGGCGGTGTTTTTGCCGGTGGGCAGACTTACGTTGCACTGAGCCGTTGTACTTCTTTGGAAGGTCTTGTATTGAAAAGTAAAGTGTCGTCGCATGATATATTTGTGCGGAAAGAAATTGTACAGTTCAGCCAGATTTTCAATGACCGGCAATTGATAGAAAAGAGTTTGCGTGAAAATGAGGCGGAATTATTATATGCCCGTGCCATCCGTTCGTTTGATGCCGGAGATATGAAAGAGGCTGTCGAAGCCTTTTCTGCAGCTCTTAGCAAGAGAAATGAATTAGAGAAGCCGGAGATGCAACGGTTACTCCGGTTTAAGTTACAACGCCTGAATACACAACGTTCCCAGATTAAAAAACTCCGTGAAGAGATACATGCCCAACGGGAGATACAGAAAGAATATGCACGTGAGTATTATCTGATGGGAAATGAGTGTATTACGACTGCGCATGACCCGAATGCCGCCATCCGTTCGTTTGACAAAGCACTTAAACTGTATCCGGAATATGTGGATGCGTGGGTTCGCAAAGGTGTGACATTATTAGATATAGGAGATAGTTTTCAGGCGGTCACCTGCCTGAATGAAGCGGTGAAATTGAATCCGGGTTCTTTTAAGGCACGTTATAACCGGGGAAAATGTTACCTCCAATTGAAATATTATGAAGAAGCAGTAAGCGATTTTATGAAAGCGGTCGATATAAAGCCCGATCATGCATCCGCACACGAATATTTATCCGAGGCATTTCTTCATACCGGAGAGGAAGAATTGGCACGGCAGCATAAAGATATTGCAGACCAGTTGCGTGAAAATAGAAAAGGTGGATAAAAATAATCAAAACATTTGAAAATTATATGTTTTAGTAAGTGTGCATGAATACATAATTCTATATCTTTGTACTGTTTTTAAGAAAAAGTATTTTTTTCTTTCTTTTTTAAACTCTACATTGTATGGGGAAATATTATTTGATTTTTTTACTTCTTTGGTGCATAGGAAGTTCATTGAGGGCACAAATGACAACCTCAGGTATAAATGGAAAAGTAACGGCAGATGGAGATGTTTTGATTGGAGCTTCGGTTCAGGCAATACACGAGGCATCAGGTACGATTTACGGGACAACAACAAATATGGAGGGGCAATATAGTTTGCAGGGACTTCGTACGGGAGGACCTTATCTTGTTGAAGTATCTTACGTTGGTTTCCAGAAAGCAGTCTTTAAAAATATAACATTGCAACTCGGTGAAAACTATTTGTTGAATGTGGCATTAACGGAATCGGCTACATTGGATGAAGTTTTCATTACAGCTTCTAAAAGTGCCTTATTTAATTCGCAAAAAACAGGGGCAGCGCAAAATTTTAATCAGTCCCAGATTCAGGCTATTCCGTCCATCAAGCGTAGCATTTTCGATATTACCCGGTTAAATCCGATGGCTATTAATACGAGTGGCGGAATGTCTTTTGTCGGGTCAAGTAACAAATACAACTCATTCTTAATTGATGGTACAGCCAATAATGATATATTCGGACTTGCACCCAGCGGAACGAATGGCGGACAGGCAGGGGCCAATCCTATCTCTTTGGATGCTATCGAAGAGATACAGGTAGTAATAGCACCTTTCGATGTCCGTCAGAGCGGGTTTACAGGGGGCGGCATCAATGCAATTACCCGGTCGGGAACAAATACATTTCATGGTTCGGCTTACGGTTATTTTAATAATGAGAAATTTTATGGGAAAACTCCGGGCGATACAGACGACCGTAAACGTTTGAGTGACCTTTCCACAGAAACTTATGGTGTAACACTGGGTGGTCCTATCATCAAAAACAAACTCTTTTTCTTCACAAACTTCGAACGTGTAAAGGAAACAAAGCCTTCGACAAACACGATAGGTTCTTCCGCATCGAATGTAACTGCAGATGAAGCAAACGCTGTGATTAATAAAATTTCCGAGTTAACAGGTGGATATAATGGAGGTGGCTATGCACCTTTGGATATAGATACGTATTCCAATAAATTTTTAGCACGTCTGGACTGGAATATAAATCAACGTAATAAGTTTACGATTCGTTACAGTTTGTTGGATGCACGTAGCATGGTATTTTCAAATAATATGTCAGCCGCTCATCTGAATGATAATGGATATTATATGAATAACTCGACCCATTCGTTGGTAGCCGAGCTGAACAGCCAGATTAGTTCCGATTGGACAAATGAATTCCGCGCAGGCTGGACCCGTGTTCGCGATAGCCGTGATCCGATAGGCAGGCCGATGCCATATGTTAAAATCCTGAACCTTTCAAAAGGGGCTTCCCTGGAGTTTGGTTCGGAATCCAATTCTACGGCAAACTCATTGGGACAGGATATTTATACGCTTGTAGACAATGTTTCATGGAATAAGGGGAATCATTTTTTTACTTTCGGAACATACAATGAATTTTTCCATTTTACGAATTTGTATATTGCCAATAATTACGGAGCATATACTTATAATTCTCTTGATGACTTTTTGTCGGTTGGAACAGCCAATGAGGCTATGCCTTCATTTTATTCATATGCTTATTCCCGGAAGGATGTAACGGGAACAACCCGCTGGACTCCAACATTCGGGGCTGCCCAGTTAGGTTTTTATGCACAGGATGACTGGAAGCTGACAGACCGTTTCCGTCTGACGTATGGCTTGCGAATAGACATACCTTTGTTTTTTGATAAACCAAGGGCTAATGAAGAGTTTAACCAATCGGACATTGCTCGTGAGTATGGAATTGCAACACAACAGTTACCCTCTGCTAAAGTTCTTTGGTCGCCGCGTGCCGGATTCCGTTGGAACCTGGATGAGGAAGGAATGACTTTGCTTCGTGGCGGATTGGGACTTTTCACAGGACGTGTACCTTTTGTCTGGATTGCAAATGGTTTTTCAAATACAGGAGTGGAAATGGGTAAAACGTCATTGAGTTCTGCCGCCGATTTTGAAAAAGCAAAAGCAGACGGCTTTAAATTTAATGCCGATCCCGCGCACCAGTATCCATACCCGGATGACCGGAATCTGGAAACAAAGGCAATTACTTCAGAAGTGGATGTGGCTGATAAGAAATTTAAATATCCTTCGGTTTTCCGTATTAATCTGGCATTGGAACATACGTTCCCATTCGATATAAAAGGTAGTGTAGAAGGGCTTTATTCAAAAACACTGAATAATATCTGGTATGAAAACCTGAATTATAGACAAGCTGGTACTTTAGGCAACGGGGGTGACGACCGTCCGGTTTACCAAAAACAGTCGAATAAATATACTCAGATTATGTATCTGACGAATACCAATAAAGGATATTCCTATAATATAACCGCTAAGTTGGAAAAGGCTTTTGACTTTGGCCTGAGTGCGATGGTAGCATATACCTATGGCCAGTCGAAATCATTAACAGACGGAAACTCTTCACAGGCATATTCCGGCTGGAAATTTAATCCGACATATTACGGAGATGCCAACCCGGAACTTACCTGGTCGATGTTTGATGTCCGCAACCGTATTGTAGGTATTGTCTCTTATACAAAAGACTATGCCAAACATTTTGGAACAACGGTCAGTCTTGTGTATAACGGTCAGACCGGCGGACGCTATTCCTTATTGTATAATAATGATTTGAATGGTGACGGTTGGAGCAATGACTTGTTATATATTCCGACAGATGCCGAGCGGAATCAAATGGTCTTTGTGGATAACTATGACAAAGGCCAGTTGAAAGCTACAGCAGCAGAGCAGAAAGCGGCTTTTGCGAACTGGATCGATGGTAATAAAGAATTAAGCAAATCAAAGGGCGAACATTTGAAAAGAAACCAGATGGTAATGCCGTTCGAACATCATTTCGATTTCCATATCGCTCAAAATTTTTATATGAATGTAGCTGGTCGCCGCCATACGTTGCAGGTGAACTTCGATATCCTGAACGTAGGCAACTTATTTAATAAAAAGTGGGGACTTTATAATAAAACCACTACCGGTTACGATTTAGCTCCTGTGGTGGCAACCGTAGCAAGCGGGCAGGCAACTTATAAATTTATTGATCCCGGGAAGATGGTGACAGCCATAGATTTGGATTCCCGTTGGCATGCCCAAGTAGGAGTACGTTATATCTTTTAAGAAAGGAAGAAAATTATATTACCGGAGACTGATGACGCAGAATTTACAGATATCTGCGTCATCAGTGTTTTTTAATACCGGTTTTGTAAAGTCTTTCAGATTTTTGTAGCAGAACCTTTTAATTACGCATAAATATTCATGCCGGCACAGAAAGATAACTGGCTGCTGCCTTTTCTAATTTCAACTTTGTTCTCTCTGGCCAGCCATCCTATGGCCGACCATAAATCCGCTTCTGTCAGGGATGATGCCGTTTTCAACTCTTCAAAGCTCCAGCATTTGCCTTCTAACAACAAATTACAGATTGTTCCGGCATTCAATCCAATAGTTCCTTTAGTCATGATATCCAAGTTTATATTAATCTTATCCGTTGAATAAACAAGGCGGGACACATAAAAGATTTCGGATTAAAGGTGTTTTAGAATCTTTTAAAAATAGGTGAGGAAAAGTGCGTTTTTCTTTTAAATCGATAATTTTACGGCTGGCATTTTATAAAATGCAATATAAAAGCGGTTGTTTGCTTGATAAGTGTAAGAAAAAATAAGATTTTTCTTTTAAATCCTTTGCTGGTATAAATTATTGTTCTACATTTGCAGCGTTAAACAAAAAAGAAACAAGAGATGATGAACAATGTATTACATATTATTCTCGTGGTGGTCCTTCTAGTCATTAGTAGGTAAGGAGAAAGGTGTGTAAGAAGTTGTGAAATCGTGCAAGATATTTCTTAGAGCCTTTCTCCCTATAGAGAAGGGCTTTTTTTATGGTAAAAAGATAACGATAAAAAGCAGATAAGATGAAGAACCCGTTAAGAAGTTCATACAGTACAGAAGGTCGCCGGATGGCTGGCGCACGTGCTTTGTGGCGCGCCAACGGCATGAAAGAAGAGCAGTTCGGCAAACCGGTTATAGCAATTGTCAATTCATTTACACAATTTGTCCCCGGGCATGTACATTTGCATGAAGTAGGACAGTTGGTAAAAGCTGAGATAGAAAAATTAGGTTGTTTTGCAGCTGAGTTTAATACGATTGCAATTGACGACGGCATAGCCATGGGACATGATGGAATGCTCTATTCCCTTCCTTCCCGCGATATTATTGCAGACAGCGTGGAATATATGGTAAATGCCCATAAGGCGGATGCGATGGTTTGTATCAGCAATTGCGATAAAATTACGCCGGGTATGCTGATGGCTTCCATGCGGTTGAATATCCCGACTGTATTTGTTTCCGGTGGTCCGATGGAAGCCGGCGAACTGGACGGACGTCATCTCGACCTGATCGATGCAATGATAGAATCTGCCGATACATCAGTAAGCGATGAACGGATTTCACAGGTGGAACGGAATGCCTGTCCGGGTTGCGGATGCTGCTCCGGCATGTTTACCGCCAATTCGATGAACTGCCTGAACGAAGCAATCGGTCTGGCTCTTCCGGGAAATGGCACGATTGTGGCTACACATGCCAACCGTGTGCAGTTATTCCGTGATGCGGCAAAACAAATCGTGGAAAATGCTTATAAATATTACCGTGACGGCGACGACTCGGTTCTTCCCCGTAATATAGCTACCCGCCAGGCTTTCCTGAATGCCATGTCGCTGGATATTGCGATGGGAGGCTCCACCAATACCGTATTGCATTTATTGGCAATAGCACAGGAAGCTGAAGCCGATTTTACGATGGATGATATCGATATGCTTTCCCGTAAGACACCTTGCCTGTGTAAAGTGGCTCCCAATACACATACCTATCATGTACAGGATGTAAATCGTGCCGGAGGAATTTTAGCAATCATGGATGAGCTGCTGAAAGCCGGTTTAGTGGATGGTACTGTGAAGCGGGCGGATGGAATGACATTGGCTGAGGCCGTAAATATGTATTCCGTAACCTCCCCGAATGTATCTCAGGAAGCAGTGAAGAAATATAAGAGTGCTCCGGCTCATCGTTTCAGTATACAGATGGGGTCGCAGGAAACTTATTATAAAGAACTGGATACGGACCGTACAGCCGGTTGCATCCGCGATTTCGAACATGCGTATTCCAAAGATGGGGGATTAGCTGTTCTGAAAGGAAATATCGCTTTGGACGGATGTGTTGTAAAGACTGCCGGTGTAGACGAAAGTATCTGGAAATTTGCAGGGCCTGCAAAGGTTTTTGATTCTCAGGATGCTGCTTGTGAAGGAATTTTGGGTGGAAAAGTTGTTTCCGGTGACGTGGTTGTTATCACCTATGAAGGTCCTAAAGGTGGTCCGGGCATGCAAGAAATGTTATATCCTACTTCTTATATCAAAAGCCGTCATCTGGGTAAAGAGTGTGCTTTGATTACCGACGGACGCTTTAGTGGCGGGACATCCGGGCTTTCTATCGGCCATATCTCTCCGGAAGCGGCAGCCGGTGGTGCAATAGGTTTGGTTAAAGACGGAGATATTATCGAGATAAATATACCGGAACGGACTATCAATGTAAAGTTGAGCGAAAACGAACTGGCAGAACGCCGTGCTGCTGAAGAAGCCCGCGGAACCAAAGCCTTTACCCCTCCGGTCCGCCAACGAGTCGTATCGAAAGCGTTGAAAGCTTATGGTAAGATGGTAAGTTCGGCCGATAAAGGCGGTGTAAGGATAGTAGAAGATTTAATTAGTAACGGAAACGAAAATATATAAGTATGGAACAAAAGATAACCGGTTCGGAAGCTTTATTGAAAGCTCTGATCGCTGAAGGAGTAGATACTATCTTCGGTTATCCGGGTGGGCAGGCGATACCTATTTACGACAGTTTGTATGATTACAGGGATCAGTTAAAACATATTCTGGTACGCCATGAACAGGGTGCGACACATGCAGCCCAAGGGTATGCCCGTGTTTCCGGTAAAGTGGGAGTAACATTGGTTACTTCAGGTCCGGGAGCCACCAATACCATTACAGGCATTGCCGATGCGCTGATGGACAGTACGCCAATGGTGGTGATAGCCGGGCAGGTTCCGTCTCCGTTGCTTGGTACGGATGCTTTTCAGGAAGTCGATGTGATTGGTATCACCCAACCGATTACCAAATGGGCTTATCAGATACGTAAACCCGAAGAAATAGCCTGGGCTGTATCGCGTGCTTTCTATATAGCATCTACAGGCCGTCCGGGACCTGTAGTACTGGATTTGGCAAAGGATGCTCAAGTAGGTCTGGTAGATTATGAATATCAGAAAGTAAATTATGTCCGCAGTTACCAACCGGAACCTGATATTAAGGAGGAACGTATTGAGGCTGCTGCTGCATTGATTAATAGTGCGAAGAAGCCCTTCTGTCTGGTAGGGCAGGGTGTTATTTTGGGCGGAGCCGAAGAAGAATTGAAAGCTTTCCTGCTTAAAAATGATATACCGGCAGGTTCAACCGTTTTAGGGCTGTCTGCATTACCTTCCGATTTCCCTTTAAATAAAGGTATGCTGGGTATGCATGGAAACGTAGGTCCGAACCGGAAAACGAATGAATGTGATGTTTTGATTGCTATCGGCATGCGTTTTGACGACCGTGTGACCGGCGACTTGAAAACGTATGCGAAACAGGCGAAAGTAATACATCTGGATATAGATAATTCGGAAATAGGGAAGAATGTACCGGTAGATGTAAAGGTGTTAGGTAATGCCAAACATACGATTCCGATGATTACCGCTTTGCTGGAAGAACGGAAGCGTCCGGAATGGAATGCCGAATTTGAGCCGGATGAGAAGGAAGAACATGATAAGGTAATAGCGAAAGAACTTTATCCGGCCGATGGGCAGTTGAAAATGGGAGAAGTGGTTTCCCGGGTTTCCCAAGCAACCGGAGATGATGCAGTTTTGGTGACTGATGTCGGTCAAAACCAGATGATGGGAGTTCGTTATTTTAAATATAAACGTACCCGCAGTGTGGTAACATCCGGGGGGCTGGGAACAATGGGCTTCGGCCTTCCTGCGGCTATCGGTGCCAAACTGGGGGCACCCGACCGTACGGTTTGTTTCTTTACCGGCGATGGTGGCATACAAATGACTATTCAGGAATTTGGAACGATCATGCAGGAAAACCTGAATGTGAAGATTATTGTACTTAACAATAATTTCCTCGGTATGGTACGCCAGTGGCAGGAGTTGTTCTTTAACGAACGTTATTCGAACACCATCATGAAAAATCCTGATTTCGTAGCGATAGCCAAAGCCTTTGGTATTGCTTCGCGTTCGGTAGACAAACGGGAAGAACTGGATGATGCAATCGCAGAAATGTTGAATCATGACGGGGCTTATCTTCTGGTCGCCAATGTGGAAACCTGCGGTATGGTCTATCCGATGGTTCCGGCGGGAGCTTGTGTTACTAATATGATTTTGGGTGATAAGTAAGAGGGGAGAAAACAGTTATGAATACAAAGAAATTATATACAGTTATCATCTTTTCAGAAAATACAGTAGGTCTTCTGAACCAGATTACGATTATCTTTACGCGCCGGCAGTTAAATATTGAGACGCTTTCTGTTTCTCCTTCTGCTATCCAGGGTATCCATAAGTTTACAATTACGACTTTTGCCGATGAGGATACGATAGACAAGGTGGTTAAACAAATAGATAAGCGCGTCGATATACTGAAGGCTTATTACAATACGGATGAAGACCTGGTATTTCAGGAAATCGCTTTATACAAATTAAGCACGGAGTTGTTTATAAAGATGGGAACGGTCGAAGATTTGATTCGTAAATACAATGCCCGTATCCTTGAAATGAACGAATCCTGCGTAGTTTTGGAAAAAAGCGGCCATTATGATGAAACACAGGCTTTGTTCCGTGAATTGAGCGAATCGATCGGAGTGCTGCAATTTATACGTTCGGGACGTGTGGCAATAACGAAAAGCCGTGTGGAACGGTTGAGCGATATGCTGGCAGAGATGGAGCGCAAATTGCAGGAAAAGCAAGCATAACCTGAAGGCGGTTTTTCTGCCTGTCAAAAAATAGAATCGTATGGAAAAGAACAAAACAGGAGAATTTCATTTTGTAACCGAATCCTATTTAATGGATTTCCGGGGACGTATAACGATACCTATGATTGGTAATTATCTGCTTCATGCAGCTTCCGTACATGCGGCCGACCGTGGCTTCGGTTATAATGACATGACGGAAAAACATACGGCATGGGTATTGTCACGCCTGGCTATTGAAATGAAAGCTTATCCCGGGATGTCCGAATCCATAACATTATATACATGGGTAGATGAAGTTGGCAAACTCTTTACCAGCCGTTGCTTTGAGTTTGTCGACGGAAAAGGGGATACTTTTGCTTTTGCCCGTTCTATCTGGGCGGCAATAGACGTGGAAACCCGCCGTCCGACTTTGCTCGATGTGGAAGGTTTGAGTGCATATATCACGAATCGTCCCTGTCCAATTGAAAAGCCGGGAAAAATTGCCCCGGTGGAAAATGATACGGAAGGAGAACTTTATAAAGTGAAGTATAGTGACCTGGATGTAAACGGGCATCTGAACAGTATTAAATATATGGAACATCTGTTGGATATGTTTGATATAGCCATGTATCAGGAAAAAAAGATAAGCCGTTTTGAAATTGCTTATCAGGCGGAGGGAAAATATGGGATGGAGTTATCGCTTCATAACAAGGAAATAATCCCGGATAAATATAATATGTCCATCTGTCACGAAGGTAAGGCAATTTGCCGTGCAGCAGTGACATGGTCATGATACAAAGCGGGGAGACCTGCTTATTGAGAATGAATAAATCAGTTTTTTTATACATTAAAATTAAAAACAAATGGCAGTAATGAATTTTGGCGGAGTTGATGAAAATGTAGTAACCCGCGAAGAATTTCCGTTGGAAAAAGCAAGAGAAGTATTGAAAGATGAAGTAATCGCAGTAATCGGTTATGGTGTTCAGGGTCCTGGACAGAGTTTGAACTTGCGTGACAATGGTTTTAATGTAATCGTAGGACAGCGTCCCGGTAAAACGTATGATAAAGCAGTAGCCGACGGTTGGGTACCGGGTGAAACTTTGTTCGGTATTGAAGAAGCTTGTGAGAAAGCAACTATTATACAGGTTTTACTTTCTGATGCCGCACAGATTGCTTGTTGGCCGATGATTAAGAAACATCTTACACCGGGTAAGGCATTGTATTTCTCTCATGGATTTGCAATCACTTACAAAGAACGTACAAATATCATTCCTCCTGCAGACGTAGATGTAATCCTGATTGCTCCTAAAGGTTCGGGAACTTCTTTGCGCCGTATGTTCCTTCAGGGACGTGGCTTGAACTCAAGTTATGCAATCTTCCAGGATGCTACAGGCAAGGCTTGGGACCGTGTAGTGGCTTTGGGTATCGGTGTTGGTTCGGGTTACTTGTTTGAAACAACATTCAAGAAAGAAGTATATTCTGACCTGACCGGCGAACGTGGTACTTTGATGGGAGCTATCCAGGGTTTGTTGCTTGCCCAGTATGAAACATTGCGCGAAAATGGTCACGAACCATCTGAAGCATTCAATGAAACCGTAGAAGAGCTGACTCAGTCATTGATGCCGTTGTTTGCTGAAAACGGTATGGACTGGATGTATGCAAACTGTTCGACAACGGCTCAGCGCGGTGCTTTGGATTGGATGGGTCCGTTCCACGATGCCGTTAAACCGGTATTTGAAAAACTGTACAGTGAAGTAGCATGCGGAAATGAAGCACAACGTTCTATCGATACAAACAGCCAGCCGGATTATCGTGAAAAACTGGATGCCGAATTGAAAGAATTACGTGAAAGCGAAATGTGGCGTGCCGGTGCAGTTGTACGTAAATTACGTCCGGAAAATAACTAATAGGTTATTTTAAATAATTCACCGGATATATTTCCGGCAATTGATAGAAGGGGTTGTCTAAATTTACTAAGGCAACCCCTTTTGTGTTTGCAGCATACTTTTGAAAAAACATGCAGTATAGCCTGATAGGATATTGGATTGTTAGCATAGTGTGAATGAATGATAGCCCATTGATTCAAAATATGCTACTTTCATCAATCCTCCTTCCCGGGCAATGGAAATTTCCGGTAAGAGCATCATCTCATCTATTCCGTACCGGGAGAGGGTATTGATACATTGGTAAAATTCTACATTCTCGTTATTTAAATAGGTGATTGTGGATTTGGTTGTATCCAAATGTGTACTTTTTAAACAAGAAAGCAGTGCTGTCCCAATACTGATAACTGCTATTTTATCTGTCATCGCAGGCTGTTTTTTTAAATTGATGATATGGGAAAATAATTGTTCCCAGCAACGGTCATCTTTAATCAGAAATACAAAATTCAATTTGTCCATAATTCTATTTATTTTGTTGGTTAGTACATCTTTGGGATATTACCTTTCCATATTTTAAATATCTGTATGTTGCTATATACATAAGGTTCCATATATGGCTTCTATTATAATTCCACTTAAACATTCTATAAATTAGTATGGTTCATCCCCTTAGAAAAAATGGGAAGAAACAACCTTCGGCAAGAAATCCCTTAAAATATAGTTGAGTCCATATCGATGAATTTGTAGAAACTTAATGAGTATTTGTTTTGTTTTTCAGGACTGTTGGAAAAAAGTAATGGTATAGAATAATAATAAAGATATAATTTGTAAATTACCTGCGCCAAAAGCTAAATGTTGTAAAGTACAGCGATGATGTATGGCTGTTGTCTTTTTTGTTTGAGGGTTAATTAAAAATCTGATAAATCTCTACATTATGAAAACAACTTTTTTTACACTTTTCCTGATAGTCTTATCAGTAGGAACCGGATGTAAAATGAATTCGGATCAAGATCAAAAGTCGTTGCCAGTACTTGATATGGAAGCAGCTATAGGAAAGCAGGTGCCGGATACGTTTACATGGAATGGCATTGCCAAGCGGATTACGTATGTTCCTATTTCAACTTCAGCCGATAAATTATTCGGTTCGGCTCAGCCTGTATATGTAGATCATACTATGTATTGTGCAGTGGATCATAAAACAGGAACAGTTTTCCGTACCGATAAAAAAGGTAAGGTTATAAGTTCTTTTTCCCGGAAAGGACATGGACCGGGTGAATATAATGTGCTGACGTATGTACATGTAAATCAGGTGGATTCTACAATTGAAGTTTTCGACCAAAGAGGAGGTAGGCATATTGTCTATGATTTGGATGGCAATTTGATCCGGGAAATTTTCCTGAAAGAGAAAGGTCTTGATACACCTATACTTATTTCTGATAACTATATTGTTGCCAGAGGACAAAATAATACAACTCACAAACTTTATATAGCGGATAAAGATTTTAATATCCGGAAAAGCCTGTTTCCGATGGATACGACTTTAACGGAAATGCAACGTTTGAATCTGACTTGGCAGTTGAACTATTGTAGAAACAGGGATTTTGCAGTGATCAATTTTGCTAACGAAGATACTGTTTTCACTGTAACGGAAAGTGGAGCTCAGCCTTTGTGCATTTTTAAGAAAGGTGTATATAATATTCCCGAAGAAGAATTGAAGAATCCGACAGAAGCGAGTGGTTTTGGTTCGGATTATATACGGACAATGTGGTTGTCTTCAATCCCTGGCTATTATTTAATTTCTTATGTAAGAAAAGACAATTTCTGGGATGAGATATGGAGAAAATCGGATAATCAGATTGTATCACGTTTTTCTAATGAAGATGGAGAGTTTGGCTTTCCTTTGCGCCTTCCGTCCGGAAAGAAAATACGAATCAATGCAAGAAATCTATATATAAAGGGGAATCTTGTAGTTACTTCAATTGATGCGATAGTGGCAGTCGAGGGCAAAATTCCGGATGTAGATGAAGATGACAATCCGGTACTGGTGGTTATGGAGATAGGTTGACCTTTTTGATTCAGATTGGATAGGAAGATATCTTTTTATATGAAATTGAATTTTGTCTGCGTGATTGGTTTAGGTTATCGAATGGTTGGTATTATTATTTGACTCATAATTAAACAGAAAGAAACCATCTCAGAATAATAGAATGGGATGGTTTTTTTGTTTAAAATACACAATTGGCAATTCTCATACAATATAAATCCATATCTTTGAAATACATTGTTGATTAATAAAGATAACCTATGAAAGAAAAAAATCTTTTGCTATTATGTGTTTTGCTGTTGAGTGTGTCTGTTTATGCGCAGGAAGGTATAAAACTGGCTCATGGACCTTATTTACAGAATATGGGACCGGATGAAGTGACTATTGTCTGGTTGTCGGATAAGCCTTCTGTCGGTTGGGTGGAATTGGCTCCGGATGACGGTTCTAATTTTTATGCAACCGAACGCCCTCGTTTTTTCGATGCTAAGAATGGAGTAAAAAATACTTCTACGATTCATACGGTAAAGTTGAAGGGACTTAATCCGGGTACAAACTATCGGTATCGTGTTTTTGCACAGGAGGTGTTAAGCCATATTGGGCATAAAATAGTTTATGGCGATTATGCCGCGACCAATGTATATTCTAAAAAGCCGTTGGTATTTAGAACAAGTGACCCTGCGAATCAAACCATTTCTTTTGCAATGGTAAATGATATTCATGGTAATAACGGGCTATTGGAAAACCTGGTATCCAAATGTGATTTGAAAAAAACGGATTTTATTATTTTTAATGGAGATATGGTTTCTGTTTTTAATGAAGAAAATCATATCTTCAACGGTTTTATGGATAAGGCCACTGCGTTGTTCGCTTCTGAAATCCCCATGTATTATACCCGTGGAAACCATGAAACCCGTGGTGCATTTGCAACCGAGTTCCAACGTTATTTCTCTCCGAAGGAAGAAAATATTTATTATACGTTTCGGCAAGGCCCTGTTTGTTTTGTCATTTTGGATACCGGAGAGGATAAACCGGATTCGGATATAGAGTATGCCGGCATTACAGTTTATGATGAATACCGGAGTGAACAGGCAGAATGGTTGCGACAGGTTTTAAATAGTAAAGAATATAAGGAAGCTCCTTTTAAAGTGATAGTAGCGCATATTCCCCCGATAGGAGGATGGCATGGTAATTTGGAAGTGGAAAATAAATTCATGCCATTATTACGGGAAGCAAAGCCGGATCTTATGCTTTGCGGGCATTTGCACCGTTTCGTTCATCAGAAAGCGACAGCAGAAACTCCATTCCCGATTATCGTTAATTCTAATACGGCTGTGCTGAAAGCTGCGGCAAATTCAGAGGAGTTAGATGTACAGGTTATAGATACCGAAGGAAAAGTCCTGGACCGATTTTCAGTAAAGAAATAACCGGATTTGATTATAATAACCGGTTTTTGATTCTGTTTAGCTTATACTTTGTAAGAAAAAACGTATAAAAAACTTCGGATTATATTTGGATGTTTATAAAAAGGCTGTATCTTTGCAGCGTTCAAATAAAAAGACAATATGAAACAGGAAATGCTAAATAGCCTCATTATTTCTCTATCTATTATTCTACTCTGGGAACGGGATAGGAAGTGAGACTGTGTATGCATTCGTGGCATAAAGATATAAAGAGCCTTTCTCACTTCCCTGTGAGAGAGGCTTTTTTTTAGTATTCAAGCGATAGGTATTAACAATTTAAGACGATAAAGACTATGTCAGACAGATTATTTATTTTCGACACAACATTACGTGACGGTGAGCAAGTGCCGGGTTGCCAGTTAAACAGTATTGAAAAGATACAGGTTGCAAAGGCATTGGAGGAACTGGGGGTGGATGTGATAGAAGCAGGTTTTCCGGTTTCAAGCCCCGGTGATTTCAATAGTGTGGTTGAGATATCCAAAGCTGTTACCTGGCCTACAATCTGCGCACTTACACGTGCCGTAGAAAAAGATATTGATGTGGCAGCCGAAGCATTGAAGTTTGCTAAACGCGGACGTATCCATACGGGAATAGGAACATCTGATTATCATATCAAATATAAATTCAATTCCAACCAGGACGAAATCCTCGAACGTGCTATCGCTGCAACCAAGTATGCGAAGAGATATGTGGAAGATGTGGAATTTTATTGTGAAGATGCCGGACGTACGGACAACGTATATCTGGCACGGGTGGTGGAAGCTGTTATCAAAGCCGGTGCAACCGTTGTAAATATCCCGGATACGACAGGATACTGCCTACCGGATGAATACGGTGCGAAAATCAAATACCTGATGGAGCATGTAGACGGTATAGAGAATGCCATCATTTCCACACATTGCCATAATGACCTGGGCATGGCTACAGCTAATACCGTTCAGGGCGTATTGAACGGTGCCCGTCAGGTTGAAGTTACCATGAACGGTATCGGGGAACGTGCCGGTAATACGTCGTTGGAAGAGGTAGCAATGATATTTAAGAGCCATAAGGAACGTGAAATCATTACTAATATCAATACCACTAAGATTTACGGTGTGAGCCGTATGGTTTCCAGCCTGATGAATATGCCGATTCAGCCGAACAAGGCGATTGTGGGGCGTAATGCTTTTGCCCACTCTTCCGGTATCCATCAGGACGGCGTGTTGAAAAACCGTGAAAGTTACGAAATCATAGACCCGAAAGACGTTGGTATCGACGATAATGCAATTGTATTGACTGCACGCAGCGGACGTGCTGCCCTGAAACACCGCCTGCATGTACTGGGGGTGGAACTGGAACAGGAAAAGCTGGACAAGGCTTACGAAGAATTTCTGAAACTGGCAGACCGCAAAAAAGATATTAATGATGACGATGTCCTGATGCTGGTAGGAAAAGACCGTACAGCCATGCACCGTATCAAACTGGAATATTTGCAGGTTACTTCCGGTGTCGGTTTGCAGTCGGTAGCCAGCGTATGCCTGAACATTGCCGGCGAAAAGTTCGAAGCAGCCGCAGCCGGAAACGGTCCTGTGGATGCAGCCATCAAAGCCGTAAAATCAATTATCCATCGTACAATGACCATTCAGGAGTTCTTGATACAAGCCATTAATAAAGGTAGCGATGATATGGGTAAAGTACATATGCAGGTGGAATATGACGGAAATAATTATTATGGATTTGCTGCTAATACGGATATTATAGCTGCTTCTGTTGAGGCATTTATCGACGCAATCAATAAATTTGTAAAATAAAAGATACGATATAGTTATGAGCAAGACATTATTCGAAAAAATTTGGGAGAAGCATGTAGTGGATACGCTTCCCGACGGAACTATTCAATTGTATATAGACCGTCTTTATTGCCACGAAGTAACCAGCCCGCAAGCTTTTGCCGGATTACGTGCCCGTGGACTGAAACCGTTCCGTCCGGAGCAGATTACTTGTATGCCGGACCATAATATCCCGACATTGGCTCAGGACAAACCGATCGAAGACCCTGTTTCAAAGAACCAGGTGGATACGCTTGAAAAGAATGCGAAAGATTTCGACCTGACCTATTTCGGATTGCTTCATCCGAAAAACGGTATTATCCATGTGGTAGGACCGGAAACCGGACTGACACAACCGGGGATGACGATTGTTTGTGGCGACTCTCATACATCGACCCACGGGGCTATGGGAGCGATTGCTTTCGGTATCGGTACCAGCGAAGTAGAAATGACGCTTGCTACCCAGTGCATCATGCAGCGTAAGCCTAAGACTATGCGTATCACTGTCGACGGTAAACTGAAACCGGGAGTGACTGCAAAAGACGTCGCTCTTTATATCATCAGTAAAATGACAACAGGAGGTGCTACCGGATATTTCGTAGAATATGCCGGAGAAGCCATCCGCAATACCACAATGGAAGAACGCCTGACCATCTGTAACCTGTCTATCGAAATGGGAGCCCGCGGAGGTATGATTGCCCCGGATGATGTCACTTTCAGTTATTTGAAAGACCGCGAATATGCGCCTCGTGGAGAAGCATGGGATAAGAAACTGGCAGAATGGCGCCGCCTTTACAGTGACCCGGATGCAGTCTTTGATAAGGAGATTGTATTCCATGCGGAAGATATAGAGCCGATGGTTACGTATGGAACCAACCCGGGAATGGGAATGGGGGTCCGTGACAATATCCCTCCGATGGAGAGTGTGGATGAAGCCGGACGTATCTCTTACAAGAAATCCCTGGATTATATGGGCTTTACGGCCGGGGAACCTGTCTTGGGTAAGAAAATAGATTATGTTTTCCTGGGAAGCTGTACAAACGGACGTATCGAAGATTTCCGTGCATTTGCTTCTTTGGTGAAAGGTAAGAAGAAGGCGGACGGTGTAACTGTTTGGTTAGTTCCGGGTAGTTGGTTGGTGGAACGTCAGATACGTGCCGAAGGTATAGACAAGGTATTGGAGAGTGCCGGATTCCAGCTTCGCCAGCCGGGCTGTTCCGCTTGTCTTGCAATGAATGAAGATAAAGTACCGGCAGGCAAATATGCCGTATCTACTTCTAACCGTAATTTTGAAGGTCGTCAGGGACCGGGTGCGCGTACCATCTTAGCCGGTCCGCTGGTAGCTGCCGCCGCTGCTGTAACCGGAAAGATTACAGACCCGAGAGATTTGATGTAAAGGCTTGGTAGAGCCGTTCAATAACAGAATAAAAATAAACAAGACAATGAAAGAAAAATTCAATATACTGACATCCACCTGCGTTCCTCTTCCTTTGGAAAATGTGGATACAGACCAGATTATCCCGGCACGTTTCCTGAAAGCCACAACCCGCGAGGGATTCGGAGACAATTTGTTCCGCGACTGGCGTTATGATAAAAATGGAAACCCCAATCCCGACTTTGTTCTCAACCAGAATACATATAAAGGTCAGATATTAGTAGCAGGAAAGAATTTTGGTAGCGGTTCCAGCCGCGAACATGCCGCCTGGGCGATTGCCGGATATGGATTCCGTGTAGTAGTGAGCAGTTTCTTTGCCGATATATTCAAGAACAATTCAATGAACAACGGACTGGTTCCCGTAGTTGTATCTCCTGAATTTCTGGCTGAAATCTTTGCTACGGTACAGGCAAATCCGGAAGCTGCATTGACGGTGGACCTGCCTGCACAAACCATCACCAACAATACAACCGGACATAGTGAACATTTTGACATCAATGCCTATAAAAAGGATTGTCTGGTAAACGGTTTGGACGACATCGATTACCTACTTGCAAATAAGCATAAAATCGAAGCATACGAACAGCATAATAGTATTACCGAACGCTGATGACGCAGAAATAAATAATCTGCGTCAGTCTGCGCATTCTGCGTTGTCTGCGTTCAGTAATACCGCGTAATACCGTAATAGGATAAATTAAAGATAGTATGATCGAAATAATGGACACCACCCTGCGGGACGGGGAACAAACATCGGGGGTTTCTTTTGCTGCGCATGAGAAACTGAGTATTGCCCAGGCTTTGCTGGTCGATCTTGGTGTGAACCGCCTTGAAATTGCATCCGCACGGGTTTCGGACGGAGAGTTCGAAGCTGTGAGGCGTGTAGTTGCCTGGGCGAAGCGTACCGGACATTTGCAAAAACTGGAAGTACTTGGATTTGTAGATGGAGAAGTTTCTCTGAACTGGATCGAGGCTGCCGGATGCCGTGTCGTAAATTTGCTATGTAAGGGTTCGTATAAACATGTCACCGAACAGTTACGCAAAACACCCGAACAGCATTTTGCCGATATTCGGGCCGTGATAGAGTCTGCCGGGAAAAGGGATATTGCAGTGAATATCTATATGGAGGATTGGTCCAACGGCATGAAAAATTCTCCGGAATATGTTTTCCAATTCGTGGATGCCTTGAAAGACCTGCCGGTCCGCCGTTTTATGTTGCCTGATACGCTCGGCATATTGAATCCGGGTAATACCTATGAGTTTTGTAAGGAGATGGCAACCCGTTATCCCGAACTGAAATTTGATTTTCATGCACATAACGATTATGACCTGGCTGTGGCAAATGTTTATTCGGCAGTCCGTGCCGGTATAGACGGTATCCATACCACATTGAACGGTTTGGGAGAACGTGCAGGAAATGCGCCTCTCAGCAGCGTTCTGGCTGTCTTAAAAGACCAGTTGGGAGAAGAAACCAGTATCCGGGAGGAGAAAATCAATTATGCGAGCCGCTTGGTAGAAACTTATTCCGGAATCCATATATCGCCCAACCAGCCGATTATCGGGGAACATGTATTTACACAATGTGCAGGGGTTCATGCAGATGGGGACAGCAAGAATAATTTGTATTGCAACGACCTGCTGCCCGAACGCTTCGGACGTGTCCGCGAATATGCGCTGGGAAAAACTTCCGGTAAAGCCAACATACGCAAGAACCTGGAATGCCTGGGTATCGATATCGATGAAGATTCGATGAAGAAGGTCACCGAGCGCATTATCGAATTAGGGGATAAGAAAGAGATGGTCACTTCGGAAGATTTGCCTTATATCATCAGTGATGTGCTTCACCATGATACGGCGGAAGACCAGCGCATCCGGATATTGAATTATTCTCTATCTTTGGCACAGGGGCTGAAACCGGTAGCTACTTTAAAAATAGAGATTAACGGTGAAGCTTATCAAGAATCCGCTTCCGGAGATGGTCAGTATGATGCTTTTGTACGTGCGTTGCGGAAGATTTATACCGATTTGGGGCGTCCTTTCCCGATGTTGACCAACTATTCCGTTTCTATCCCTCCCGGCGGGCGGACCGATGCTTTTGTGCAGACGGTTATCAGTTGGAATTATGCCGGAGTAGACTTTAAAACGAGGGGGCTTGATGCCGACCAGACTGAAGCTGCTATCAAGGCTACTTTGAAAATGCTGAACAAGATTGAAGGCTAATCAGTTGATGTAATATATACGTCAACTAAAAATAGATAGTTATGAGAAAGAAGTTAAAAATTGCACTTGTTGCACACGACAACCGGAAAGCGGAAATGGTAGAATGGGCAGTCCATAATGCCGAGTATCTGTCCCAGCATCACCTGGTATGTACCGGCACAACAGGAAATCTTGTACACAAAGCGCTTGAAGATAGAGGCGTGAATGCTGAAGTCACTTGCATGCACTCCGGTCCGATGGGGGGAGATGCAGAGATAGCGGCCATGGTTGTACGCAAGGAAATAGACCTTGCCGTATTCCTGATAGACGACCTGAACCCGCAGCCTCATGAAGCCGACATCCAGATGTTGCTCCGCCAGTGTCGCGTTCATAACGTACCTATCGCCTGCAACCGTTACAGTGCTGACTTAATGATTACCAGTACGCTGTGGGATGATGAAACCTATGTCCCCACAGAACCGAAATATGTATTCTTCAAACGGGAATAATTAATAATAAAGGGGATGTGCCAAAAGTCTATATTATGGAACGCAGACTAAGGGTCATCTGTGTTCAGCAATAGCTTTTTTGATACAGCCTCTATTATACAATAAACACTTATGAAACTGAACATTGCATTACTTCCCGGCGACGGTATCGGTCCCGAGATCATAGAGCAAGGAATGAAAGCCGTAAAAGCGATATGCCGGAAATACGGTCATGAACTGAGTTACAAACAAGCATTAGTCGGAGCCTGTGCCATCGACGCTGTAGGCAATCCTTATCCGGATGAAACGCATGAACTCTGTATGCAGAGCGATGCCGTTTACTTCGGTGCTATCGGTTCGCCCAAGTATGATAATAATCCTTCTGCCAAGGTGCGCCCTGAACAAGGTTTGCTGGGAATGCGCAAGAAACTGGGATTATTTGCGAATATCCGTCCTGTGACGACTTTCCCGTCTTTGCTGCACAAATCTCCTTTGCGCGCTGAATTGATAGATGGCGCCGACTTTATGTGTATCCGCGAACTGACGGGCGGTATGTATTTCGGCCGTCCGCAGGGTAGAAGCGAAGATGGCAATACGGCTTATGATACTTGCGTGTACACACGTGAGGAAATCGAACGTATCGTCCGTCTGGCATACCAGTATGCACAGAAACGCCGCAAGAAAGTAACAGTGGTCGATAAAGCAAACGTATTGGCGACATCTCGCCTTTGGCGCCAGGTGGCACAGGAGATAGAAAAAGAATATCCTGATGTGGAAACAGAATATATGTTTGTGGATAATGCTGCCATGCGCCTGGTTCAATGGCCGAAAAGCTTTGATGTGATGGTGACGGAAAATATGTTCGGTGATATCCTGACCGACGAAGCCTCTGTGATTACCGGCTCACTGGGAATGCTTCCTTCTGCTTCTATCGGTGTACATACTTCCGTATTCGAACCCATCCACGGTTCTTACCCGCAGGCTGCCGGAAAGAATATTGCTAATCCTTTGGCAACTATCCTGAGCGGTGCTTTGATGTTTGAATATGCTTTCAACCTGATGGAAGAAGGTGCCCTGATTCGCGAAGCTGTAGCTGCATCTATGGCTGCCGGTATGGTTACCGAAGATATTGCCGACGGCGCGAAAGCTTATACGACAAGTGAAGTTGGGGATTGGATTGCCGATTATATCGTCAAAAAGTAAAATTTTATAATGGAAATCGTTCCGCTGGCGTGCGAAAGCAGTATATAGTACTGTTTGGAGCCTCCGCTGACGTACGAATGGGTTTTACAGCACTGTTTGATGCCTCCGCTCGTGAGCGAAAGCATTTTACAGTGCTGTTTTGTATCTCCGCTGGTGTACGAATGGGTTTTAAAGCACTGTTTGATACCTCCGTTCGTGAGCGAAAGCATTTTACAGTACTGTTTTATGTCTTCGCTGGCGCGCGGAGGCATCAAACAGTGCTGTATACCGCTTTCGCACGCCAGCGGAATGAAAATGCGATGCTGTTTCCTGCTATGAATCAGATTTCATCCGGCCAGGGACAGTTTTTCTTTGTAGCCTTGAATGACGGACGCTGTGCCTTCATCTTCCTTAACTGTTTGCCTAAGTCTTTGGATAATTTCTTTACCAGGTCGGGACGGGAAGCGGACAGGTCGTTTTTTTCTCCTATGTCATCAGGTATGTTGAATAGTTCCTTCTTTCCGGTTTCATAGTAGTAAATCAGTTTCCAGTCGCCTCGACGAATTGTGCAGGTGGCTCCGATGCCCGGGCCTGTATTTCCCCAAAGATTCGGGAAGTTCCAATAGAGGCTGCGTCCTTTGGACGGGTCGCCGGTGTTGGTGAGCAACGGCATGAAGCTGATACCATCGACAGGTTGGATTGTTTTATATTTCTTTATGCCGGCCATTTCGAGGATGGTAGGGAAGAAGTCTTCGATAATCAAATATTTGTCGCATTTGGTTTGCGGCTGTACTTTTCCCGGCCAACTGACGATCATCGGTTCGCGAATCCCCCCTTCATAGGCGGAACCTTTGCCGCTGTTGAGGGGCGAGTTCTGCGTATGTGGTTTGCCATCGCGCCACTCCGGTTCGGAGGCCAGTCCGCCATTGTCGGACATAAAGAGGATGATGGTGTTATCTGCCAGGTTGTTCTTTTCCAGATAATTCATGATGTCGCCGAGGCTCTTGTCCATTCCTTCAATCAGGGCGGCATAGGCTGCTTCTTTTTCACTCAGGCCTTTATCTATGTACTTTTGGTAGAAGCGCATATCCTTGTCTATCGGAACATGGATGGCATAGTGCGACATATACAGGAAGAATGGCTGGTCGTATTGTTGTGCTTTGTCGAGTGCTTTGGTTGCTTCCTGCGTCAGGGCTTCGGTGATGAATATATCCTTGCCCCAGTATTTTTCCAGTCCGGGGACGGCAAACCAGGGACTGGGTTTCCCATCCGTACGGTTGCCGAAGTTGGCTTCTCCGAGATAGCTTGCCAGGCCTCCGCCGGCATGCCCGGCGATGTTTACTTCAAATCCGAAGTGATAAGGGTTTTCGCCCGGAGTATCTACTGCCCCCCAATGGGCTTTGCCGCAATGGATGGTATGATAGCCGTTATCTTTCAGAATTTGAGCCATGGAAGTCACCTGGTAGGTATGTTCTATGCCTGGTACTTCGCATATGCCGTTTACGTTCCAGTCCGGAAGTTGCAACACATCGCTTTTACGGTCGGTAGATGCATTCTTGGGATATGTCCAGTTTGTTACCCGGTGGCGTCCGGCATTCATTCCGGTATAGAGGCTGCAACGGCTGGGCGAACTGATACTTGAAGCATATGCTTGTGTGAACATCATACCCTGACGTGCCAGACGTTCCATATTCGGGGTTTCGTATACCTCGTTGTAATGTGTCTTTTCCTTCCAGAAGGGGAGGGAAGTATCCTGCCAACCCATATCATCTACAAGGAACAGGATGATATTCGGCCGTTTCTGTATGTTGGAAGTTTTTGTTTGGCCTGTCGCCCCTGCTAAGGGGAGTACCGCCAGGGATAGAAGTAGGCTCTTGTTCATGATTGTATGTTTTTTGATTCTTGTTTATTTATTGTTATTTCTCCCGGATGAATGACCGGTATGGTGCGTAATTCCTGCTGACCGCCTTGTTCCACCCATACCCGGAGATTTCCCGGGCAAAGGACATTCAACTTTAATTGTTCGGGAGTGGAGGAAATAATTTCGACAGTGGCAGGAGAGAGGAACTTTTCCTGTATTCCGACTACTGCCCATCCGTTATGAATGAGACAAAGATGGAACAACCGGTCCGTAAATCCTTCCAATGTTATTTGTTTATCGGCAGTTAGCTCTTCTGCTGTCTGCTTTTCCCAGTCATATAACAGGATGCGTTCTGCTTGATGCATTGTTTTCCCACTCATTGTTTCCCGGAGAGAATAATCTGTTGCACTGATTGTCGCTTCCACCGTATGATGGGAAGCGGACGTATTCAAATTATAACAGATGAGTGATACTGCTTCGTTTCCCGTAGGAGCAAATACCCAGTAGGCTTTTCCATCTTTCAGGGGATTGCTAATCACCGACTCGGGTGTTGGTATGGCAGGAGCTTCGGGCCTGAATATTCGGCCTTTCTCATCGATGAGCGGCAGGATATTCTTTTTTATGAAATCAGCCGGCGAGTCCGATAAATAGACCGGGCCTCCGGATATTGCTTTCGAACGGGCCATCAGGCTTCCGCAGATGGTATCGCACGAATGGAACATATCATGGTCGGGCCACACCGTTTGCCCTTGCAGTAATGTATTGGTGTAACATTGGAACAGATGCGATTTAGCCATGTCTTCATCATACTTTTTATAGTCGATGCTGACGCGCGCTACGCCACTATACCGGGTATGGTCGATGTTCAGGATATTCTGTGCCATGCAGTTCATCAAGCCGACCTGCTGGTTATGGGTTTGTTCTTCCAACGCCAGATTGCAGGCTTTGGCTTGCCGTACCACTTCCGTATTGCCCATATAAAGAGGCAGAAGGAAAGACTGGTTGTCTATCTTCAGAAAGTCGAAGCCATAGTTTTTCAACGTTCCGATATAATAGTTATAGAAAGCTTCGATATGCTCTTTGCTTTTTCCGGGAAGCATGCTGCCGTTGTAAGGATAGAGAGTTTGCCGGATATTTTCAGGAAAGTCGTTTTCAGGCGATATCCCCATCCAGTAGCCGCAGAAGTTATACCATAATCCCATCCATTTTATTTTATCCGCTTTCTTCCGGGAGATGATATTTTTCCATCCGTCAGGAAATTTTTTCTTATCCGGAACGAAACTCGTGAGCTGTTGGTTCTTGTTTGCCAGATGCCCGTCATCTATCAGGACATACCGGATAGGTATGCCGGATGCTTCGATACCATCCAGGTCGCTCAGCATTTTGGTTTCGTCTATATTGAAGTGATAATGTTCCCAGGAACACCAGCCCAGATAATCGAAGGCTTCAAAATAGTTTTTATCCGTTCTTTTCTGCAACGCTGATATTTCCCTGTTATCGATTAATGAGGTGTATGCCTTATGAATGGCCTCATAGACAGTTTTCCCTTTTTCAACCAATAAGACAGGAGCCTGCGAAGCCAGATTGTCGGTTCCCAATGTTGATAAGTAGACTGTCAGCGAACCATTCTTATTTACTTGAAACCAACTGATACTGTTTTCTCCGGCTACCGCCTTCGCGAAAAGAAATCCTCCGTCAGCCAGTTCCAGCAACAGGGCATCTCCCAGAACAGAAGGCATCCCGTTAGACGGAATTCCCGGATAATCAGCTTGTGTCAAATCTTTCAGGCTATTGAATACCCAGGGCAATAACCTGTTCGTGTTATTGGGCCATTGATAATCGCCTGGGCGGTAATCGCGGCTAAAAAATATTCCTTGCTTGTAAGCCGGTATATCTGTTTGATAAGAAATGGTAGGCTGCTTTCCGGGAATGTTCTTTTCGTAATATACTGCGGTTTGCAATTTTTCCAGCCTGATAGGCTTTTCCATCCGGAGAGCAGTAACGTCAGTAAACATTTTCCCCTTCTTATAAACAAATGAGGTTTGCCCTCTGAGGCCGGGACAAATCCATGCCGCACCACTGAGGAGTAATGTAATCAGATATGTTTTATTTCTTGTCATTCCTTTGTTATTACGTTGAAAGCACTGAAGTTTCGAATATCCGGCTGTGCAGCCGACTGGGAGACAACCAGACGTAAAGCCGAGGCTTCGACTGTCGGGAACTGCTCGATGCGTTTATGACCGACCGATTCACCTTCGCAAACTGTCTGCCATTTGCCGTTCACTTTGGCTTCTACTTTGTATTGGCGGATACGTTCTCCATTCTGGATGTTCTCCTGAATAATGCAATGATTGACAGGTTGCGGCTTATTCAGTTTCAGAGTCAGATCCTTTTTTTGCCCGGAAGTCGAAGCAATGGGAGAAGAGAAACGGCGGTTGATTTCGTCGCCCCACTCTTTCAGGCGTTGTGTATCGCCCGCAGGGATTAATCCGGTCGTGTCGGGCGTAAGGCCGACAATCAATGTGGCATTTCTTCCTACCGACTTATAATACATGTTCATTAAACTGTCGACCGGATAAACAGCCTGCTCGTCGTCCGGTTCCCAGAACCATTCGTGACGGCCGTTCATTCCGCGAAGTGGTGTATCAGCCATAGCCGGAACCCAGTAACGACCGTTTTTGTCGCCATGTTTCAGCAAGTCATTATGGTTGTGTACTCCCTCCGTATTGTTGCTGTGCGAAAAAGGGTAGGGAAATGAGGACCAGCAGGGATAACCGACTGTACCCGATTCAGACCCGCCCCAACGGAAGTCCGCCCGGTCTACATTATGGTAAAAGAGGCATTCCGGCTGATATTTGCTGACAATCGGCAATACATCCGGCCCGTCGCCTCTCGGGTCGTCTGCGCCACCGTCAAACCAGATCATAAACAAATCCCCGTAACGGGTGCACAGTTCTTGCACCATGCGCTCGCAGAAGCGCTTGTACCATTGTTGACGGTTGGCGGTAAACTCACCTTCCCCCTGTACCTTAAAATTATGAACGCCCAAAAGTGAATTCCATCGGATACCAACATAAATGCCGGGCATTATATCGTATTTGCGACAAGAATTGACGAAGTCGCGGATGATATCGCCTTTTCCGTCGCGCCATTTTACCGCTTTTAAACAATACGGATTCACATCGCTCTGATAGATGGCAAAGCCTGTTTCGTGTGTGGCTGTCAGTACGGCAAACTTTGCTCCTGCCGCTTTAGCCGCCCGTATCCATTGGTCGGTATCGAGTTTTGTCGGGTTAAAGATATTATAATCCTCAATTGGCTGGATACGGTTGTTGCCCTGACCGTACTTAATGCCGTCGAATACATGCAGGTCGTAATGAAAGACGACACCTATTTCCGACTCGTGCCACTTTAACTGATGAGGTGCCGGGACTGGGATAAAGGTTTCTTGCCCTATTGCAGGGAAGATATTTGCTATCAGAAAGATTATCAGATAAAAATTTATTTTCATGTGTGTATTTGTTATAGACAGTTTGCAAAAGGATCATTTGTTTTCTTTAACCAGCCTTTTAACCGGGAAGAAAATTGTTTAACCAGTTCCGGCTGACCGGAAGCTATATTGTTTAGTTGGAATGGGTCTTGTTCGCGATCGAACAGTATCCATTCGTCTGTTTGGCCGTTTGTAGCGTGCACCACAAATGTATATTTTTTTGTCCGTAATCCCCGGTATCCGGTTGTTAAATTTTCAGGTAGGATATAATAATAGGGCTGTACGACCTCTTGTGTTTTATCCGGAGAAAGGATGGAAGCGGACAGGTCTAACGTTTGTACTTCGGCAGGTATCTGGCCTTTGAACCCCATCAGTGAAAGCAGGGAAGGATAAAGGTCGGCAAAAGAAATCATTAAAGTAGAATCGCGGCGCGGCACAAGCTTTTCCGGCCAACTGACGATAAGAGGAATGCGCATGGCTTCTTCATAATAAATATCCTTGCCGATATGGTGGTGCATTCCCATACAATCGCCGTGATCGGAAGTAAATACGACAATTGTGTTGTCGAACAATCCCTGTTCTTTTAGCTCGCGGAGAATGCGGCCTACTTGTTCGTCGACCCCGGTCATGCATGCATAATAGTCGAGTACGCTTTTCCGGAAATAATTACCCTCTTCCGTTCCTTTGGGAGGAATAACGGGAGAGTTGCATAACGTTTCGACATCTACATTCTGGTATATCTTTTTATATTTGTCGGGAACCAGCTCGTATCCTGTATGAGGAGGGTTCATGGATACAACCAGAGCGAAAGGCTTGTTGCTGTTGCGTAACTTATTGTCTTTATTGGCGATGTAGTCGATGGCCTGGTCGGCTTCATATTCCGGTCCCCATTGATTTACGAAATAGTACTCGTCACGTGAGGCATTCGTATTCCAATACATGGGTTTCAGATGATAATCGTATGTCCCGTAGGCAATCCAATGATTAAAACCATGACGGCGTTCTTTCGGGCACCATTCGTTCCATGCTATTTCCCCTTTATTATTGTAGGTGTCGATGTAAGGTTTGTGAGGAGCATCCAGATGCCATTTCCCGATGTATCCCAGTTCATATCCCTGGTCTTTCAGCACGTCCGACCAACAACGGGCTTTGGTTGGCAGCTCTACATGGTAGGGAGCAGTTGCCGAATTGCAGTTGCCTGTTACCTTGCTGTCTATCGGATACATACCAGTCATCAGCATTCCCCGGGCAGGAGAAGAGACAGGATAGCTACTGATTGCATCTGTAAAGTATACCCCTTCGGAGATGAGGCGGTCGAGATTGGGTGTCTGTACCGGTTCCAGTCCCAGGCAGCCCATTGCTTGTCCGCGCCATTGGTCGGCCATGATGAATACCAGGTTTGGGGTTTCCGGTTTTTCCTGAGCTTGTATCTGGTTTACAGCCAGGCAGGAGGTAAGTAATAATAACTGTTTGGGAAACTGTTTCATGGTGAATTATTAATAGTTAATTCCCTGCCTTTTAATCTTCCGGTGTTTGCCGAAAGACTAAAAGATAGGGATTTTTGTATGAGTTATCAATCTTATTAGGACTAAATATATCCTTTACTTATTAGCACTTGTTCCCGGTTGAATATCCCAACCCGGGTTCTGATAAATGTAAGCGGTACTGATGTCGCCACCCTTTTCCGGAGTACTCAGACGGATCACATCATAAGCGATAGGAGCCAGATAATGGGCTTTCATAAATGTATATCCGTTGAATGCTTTGTTGTTGCGGTGTATCTGGTACGGACGGATATATTTGCTTGATTTGCTGCTGGAAACATTTGGTTCGTCTGCTTCGCCTTCTACTTTCAAGTCGTCATACAGTTTGTATTGTTCGTCCCAAAGGTTGAAACCTTCCACTTGGTAATTTTTCATTCGGTCGAGTGCTCTCCAACGATACAGGTCGTCAAGGCGTAAACCCTCGGCAATGAATTCCGTACGGCGTTCACGGCGAATGTTATACAAGGTGGCATCAACCGGCTGTTCTCCGGAATATACGGCTAAATCGTTTTCTTTTGACAGATCGGTGGCATCGATTGTTTTTTGAATGTCCTCATCAACGCCCGCTCTTTGGCGTAGCGCTTTCCAATAAGAGATACTTTTTGCATCCAGTGAGTTATTATTTAAAAGATAGCTGGCTTCGATATAATTCAGATAAGCTTCTGCCGCGCGGAAGATAACACAAGCCGTATAGCCCGGATTTGTACCTCCCATACTCAAATCCTGATTCAAACCTTTACGCAGACAGTAACCTGTCGTATTTTTATTTTCCGGGATAATAGTGATACCCGGACGCGTGAATTTATTATTTTCATTAATCGGATCGCCGGGAATACTTATGGATTCACGCAGGCGTTTATCGCGATTTGTCGCTACATCGGTCAGTGTTTTGTCTCCTAAATAATAAGTTCCGGCAGCGTAGATGGGTAAGCCGTTATCCATAAGGCAGCTTTCAACCAATGAGCGGGTTAATCCTGTATTTCCGCAGCCGTTACCTCCCGGGTAAATTGCTTGTAAATAAGATACGACATAATGGAATATCTTTAGGCCGATATCATACTTTCTCCACAGCAGCACTTCTTTCTTATCGGAAAGGTCAACACTGTTGAACATGCTGGAATAGTCTCCCAAAGGAAAATTATCGGCTATTTGTTCTGCTGATGTTTTAGCTTCGGATAAGAAGAATTGTATTTCGCTATTCAGGTCAATTTGGAAATCTTTCAGGTAAGGAGCTTTAGCACCCGGCCATCCCGGTCCGCCGGGAACACGATCGGTTCCGGCATGATATTTTAACCATGTTCCTTCGTAAAGGGCAACCCGCGATTTGAATAATAAAGCTACATATTTAGTCAGGCGGTTGGCTTCCGGCGGCGTTTCTTTCATCATTTCTGCCGCTTTGTCGAGATCGGCAAGAATGAAACGGGCCACTTCGTTCTGTGGACGACGTTGATTGGCTTCTGCAAGTTCGGTATAGTCATCAGATAATGTTTTGTCGACGATAGGGAAGTCACCGTACTTTTTCATGAAAGTGAAGTACTGGAAGGCACGGAAGAAATACATTTCGCCAATGTAGTGGCGGATATTCGGGTCCGAACCCGTGATTTTTCCTTCTTCGTATTTGGGTAATACGGTTTCGAGAAAATAGTTACAGTCACGTATTTTTTTGAAATCCCATTCTCCGCTGGTCGGAACACGGCGTTCGCCGGGGATAAAATTGGATTCTTCTACCGTAGAACACTGGTTGTCGCTGTTGTTATCGGTTTTGAAAACACCGATACTGTATTCTCCCGGTTTATGTGACGGAAGTGCATCGTATTGGGGGGCTCCGAAACTGGCGAGTTGAGCCTCCGTATTCAGATAATTTTCCGCAGTGACAGATGATAGCGGTTCGCGGTCGAGGTAGTCGTTACACGCAGTGAAACCAAGTGAACCGACAGCCAGCGATAATATGATGATTGATTGCTTTTTCATGATGTTTTAATTGTTAAAATGAAACATTTATTCCGCATGACAGTGTTCTTGAAAGCGGATAGATTTTACCATTACCGAATGCTCCACCTACTGCTTCAGGATCGAAGACACCGAAGATAGATGAGATGGTGAACAGGTTGTCACCGGAGAAAAATACACGTACTTTGCTCAGACCCGCCTTTGCTGTCAGGTAGCCAGGCACGGTATAACCTACCGACAGGTTCTTCAGGCGCAGGTAGGCGGCACTTTGCAGGTAACCGGATTGTGTTTTATGGTTCTTTGTCGCATTGTTATCGAAATAGGGTTTCGGGAAATATGCGTTCAAGTTAGCTCCCATATCGTCGCCATCCGGACGGAAATAATCCAAATGTTCTTTATATCCGATAGATTGCCAAAGACCGCCGTCAACTGCTCCCCAGAAGAAGTTGCCGTCCAGCCAGATGTCACGTTTACAGACGCCTTGGAAGAAAGCACGGAAGTCGAAACCGTTCCAATTGGCTCCCAATGTGATACCTACCTGGTAACGCGGGGTTTCATTGCCGATGATTTTACGGTCTCCGGGGTCTCCAACCGTATTGGAACCTGTCGTAATCTTACCGTCACCATTGAGGTCTTTATACATGATATCGCCTGCACCCCATTTGCTACCGATCTGTGACTGGTCGGTTGTAGCCAGATGGTCTTGCATTTCTTTATCAGTTTTAGCAATACCTATCGTTTCAAATCCCCAGATGTCACCCATATATCTTCCGTTATAAGGTACATATTCCATGTTTCCGTCAGAGTTCTTACGGTCTATGATTTGGGCATCGTTCGGATATTTGGTGATCTTGGTTCTGGCATCAGCCAAAGTAAATCCTACCGTATAACCTACTTTGCCGACCTGGTCACTCCAGGTTAAAGCCAGTTCCCAACCTTTGCTTTGCATGGCAGCATTATTAATACGCGGTAATTTGTCGTTATCTATACCGATGATCGATGATTTTTCTTCGGGAGGGCCGACCATATCGTCCGTACTTCTCATATACCATTCAAACGAACCCGTCAAGCGGTTGTTCAAGGCTCCGAAGTCAAAACCGATATTGGTTGTCGTAATCTTTTCCCATGTCATCAGGGCACTGACCATCAGTGGGGCAGTAGCTGTAGTCGGTTGTTGTCCTCCTATCAGCCATTTACCATTTTTCAATCCAAGCGGTTGAGCCGGGTAGAACGGATAAAATTCTTTGGTGTTTTGGTTACCCAGCTTACCCCATGAGAAGCGGGGCTTCAATGTTCCGACATATTCCGAAATATCTTCCCAGAAACCTTCACGTGCGATGTTGTATCCCAAAGAGAAAGATGGGAATACGTTCCAGCGTTTATCACGCAAAAAGCGTGAAGAACCGTCATAACGTACATTGACTTCAGCCAGGAACCGGCCATCGTAATCATAGTTCAAACGTCCGAAGAAACCGGCAGTTGCCCATTCTTTCTTATTTGCGGAAGTATAATCTTTTCCCATGCTGGTGTCGATACTGGGCACTTCATCGCTAATCACATCGTCACGTTTGGCATATACGTAGTTTTGTTTGTAGAGTTCGGTATTGAAACCGACCATTACCTTGAAGTTGTTTTTGTTGAACGACTTGAAGTAATCGGTGTACAAACTGGTTGTCAGCAGATTGTTGTCCTGTGCGGAAGACCATGCATAGGTTGCACCCGGGCCGTAACTACCTGCAAATGCCAAAGGGACCGGTTCGTTCTTTGAGTTCCATTCATAGATTTTAGCCAGATTTTCGTCTTTGTTTATATGTTCGGCTTTCAGGCTTATGTCTCCGCGGATATTCCAGTCTTTTAGCGGAGTGATAGTTATGTTGGCCTGTGTATAAATAATGTCTTTTCTGCGTTTGTAGCGTCCTCCGTCTTCTATTTGAATGATTTTAGAGTTACGCATATAATGTCCGTTCGGGTCTTTGAACGGCATTGTTGGCCAGGTACGTGAGATATCGTGGTAGTATAGACCTACATCGATGCCATTTGTCGTATTGTCCGGATCATCATTTGCATATGTCGGACGATTCAGTTCTTCGCGGATGAAACGGGTACTCAAACCGATTTGCAGCCAGTTGTTTACTTTTGAGTTGATTTTAGCCGAAGCATTCATACGCTTGAAGTCGTCATCGCCGTAACGCATATTACCGCCCTGGTCCATGAAAGCACCCGACATAAAGTAAGTCAACTTTTCGGTACCGCCACTTACATTAACGTTATGTTCTTGGGTGAAACCAGTCTTAAAATGGTTACGTGCCCAGTTTTGGTTGTCGTTGGCTTTTTGGTTGAATTCAAACATGCCATTACCCGGATTAGGAACGGTAGTAGTCGAGATTTCCCCTTTTTGATAAGCAATGATACGACCCATTGTTTCTTCATTGAAAACAGGGTCTTGCCCGCTGTTCAATGCTGCTGCATTGAAATATTTTGCAAATGTATAGGAATCCATCATATCCGGGAGATTGGTTGCGGTAGACCAGCGGAAACTGTTATTATAGGTAATCTGTGTTTTTCCGCTCTTTCCGCTTTTCGTTGTGATAAGGATCACACCGAACGGTGCACGCGAACCGTAAATACTGGATGCAGCCGCATCTTTCAATACGGAAATGTTTTCGATATCATCCGGGTTCAATGCATTCATATCACCTTCTATCCCGTCGATAAGGATCAGAGGAGCATCATTCGAACCTTCGCCAATCGTACCTGTACCACGGATATTCACTTTCAAAGCGTTTCCCAATGCTCCACCCTGATTGTTGAGCGAGAGGTTCAAACCCGGAACGACACCTTGTAAGGCTTGTCCTACCTGGGCAACCGGGCGTGATTCCAGTGCTTTGGTATCGACGGTGGAAACAGCCCCTGTCAGGTTTACTTTCTTTTGCGTACCGAAACCGACAACAACCACTTCATCCAGCGCCTGCGTATCTTCACCCAATTGGATAGCAAGAACTTTCTGTGTACCGTCGATTTTGACAGTTTGAGGTTTGTAACCGATGTAGGAAATATGCAATATATCTCCTTTTGAAGCTGCGATGGAAAACTTACCGTCCATATCGGTAACGGTTCCATTGGTGGTTCCTTGTACCAGGACGGTTGCTCCGATAACCGGCTCACCCAGACCTTTATCAATAACAGTACCAGTAATGGTCAGCTGCTGTGCGTATATATAGGATATACTGGTCATCAGCAGTGCAATTAATAATGTGACTCTTTTCTTCATTCCTTTTTTAGTTTTAAGGTTGTGAATACTAATTTTAAATAATTTTGAAAACAAAAGTATGGGGTATGGTTGAATCGGACGGTTCGTGTATTATTCATTAACAGCGGGTGTTTTATTTATTTTACTTGTTGTAAGTCAGTATACCGGGTGTTTTATTCATGAATAGTGGGTGTTTCATTCAATTGTGTGGTCGGGCTGTTTTTTCTTTTATTTAGTGACAAATACTTTCTTCCTTTTTTGTTTCTTTGCATATGATCCTATTACTTCTCAGGGATAGATCAGTTAGTTCGCCAATGAGGAAATCTATTATAGTCATATTGTTTGTCATATTTTACAGCTTGCCTGGTTATGCTTTTTTTGAAAAAGATATCCGGATACTTACGATGCAGAATGGACTGGCTGATAATACAGTCTCTTGCATTCATAAGGATCGGGACGGTTTTATGTGGTTTGGAACAGATAACGGGTTGAGCCGGTATGACGGGAAGAATATTAAGAACTTCAGTTTAGACAGCCTTTATATGAAGGTGCTTCATATAAAGGAAACGGAAAACGGTTTGCTTTGGGTAATAGCCAACAGGCGATTGTTCTGTTTCGACCGGCGGATGGAGCATTTCATACCAGTCCGGGGTAGTGAAAAGTGTACCAGAGTTCAGGACATACTTATGCAAGATGATACGTCTTTCTGGTCTATATCACCTGATGTTCTTTCTTCTGTTCTGATAGATTACAAGACGGATAAGGGAGGGAATATAACAGAGGTTAACCTGAAAGTAGAAAAAGAGTTCCCCCATTTGGGGGGAAACGATACAGGTTACATGGCTTTTTGCCAGTCACCGGAAGGTCTAATTTATATCGGAACAGATAGGGGAGATATTATTACATTCGATCCGGCTACATTTCATGTAATAGGTAAGATTGACCGGTTTAAAACTGGTAAGATTCATATTGTAAGTCTTTTATATTCTGATGGGTGTATATGGATAGCCACTTGGGTGGATGGAGTGATTTGCTATAATCTGAAATCAGGTACTTATAACCAATATAGTTATAATCCGGAGGATAAAGTCCGGACATTATCACATGGAGATGTATATCAAGTAGTTCCCCTTGGTAATGAACATTATTTTGTAGCAACATGGAACGGATATACGGTACTTGTGCCGGATAAAGACAATCCGGCTCGTCTTACAACAAAAGTTTATAATAATACGGCATCACAATTACACCGGAATTTGGAAACCCGGATGATTTCTGCCTATTATGATCCAGAAGGAATTATCTGGGTCGGGACACAAGGAGGGGGTGTTTATGCCTCAGACCTGCGTAAGCAGTTTTATAAACGGTTTCATCAGGAAACTCATAATGAAATTTGTGGAATGGCAACCGATAAGAAGCAACGTATCTGGTTGGCTTCATTTCATAAAGGTATCTTGAGAAGTTCGGAACCGTTCGATCCTCAGTCTCATTTGTCATTTGAATCAATACCCTCCGGAACAGGAAATACTGTTTTATGTGTTGTCTCTGATAGAAAAGGAGATTTATGGTTTGGAAACAGTCAGTCCGAATTGATATGGTATCATTCGGGCAATGAGAGAATAACGGTTCTTCCCATTCGTTTGGCTGACGGTTCGCATTGGACAGGCTCTGTCTGGTCTTTAGTATTCGATAGTCAGGAGCGTTTATGGTTGGGAACCTCCAATGGGTTATTACTTTTTGACCCTGCAACAAAATTATTTAAACATTATCCGGTACATTCAGGTGTAATACGGGCAATGGTAGAAGTTCCTGGTAAATGCTTATGGTTGGGAACTTCATACGGACTTAAAAAATTCTGTTTTCCAGAGAATATTATACAATCCGGCTTTGAAAAACAAGCGAATATCCCGGCATGGGAAGTCCGCTCCCTTTTTGCTTCTTCCGATGGAAAATTGTATATTGGTTTTGCGGAAGGATTTGGTATAATGGATTTGTCTTCAGATACGATTGAGAGTTATTTTACGACTCGTAACGGTTTGAGCAGTAATTTTATAGGTTGTATTAGTGAAGATTCGAAAGGGCATCTTTGGCTGGGATCCAACTCCAGTGTTTCACGTTACTCAAAACATCAGAAACTTTTTTATAACTATTATGTATCTGGAAATAACCGTTCGGTAATGCTTTATAAGGACTATCTGTTTTGGGGAAATAATAAGAATATAACTTATTTTCTACCGGATAAGGCTATGAATGATTACCTTTCCAACAAGGTTGTTATCACCCAGTTGGAGGTTGATAATAAGCATGTCGGAATCGGGCAAAAAGTGAACGGTCAGATTATCCTTAAGAAAGGTATTCCCTATACTAAAAAACTTACACTGACCGCAACCAATAATAACTTTTCGCTGATGTTCAGCAATTTGACCTATTCGGAGGATTTACAGAAATATGGTTATCGACTTACTCCTGCCCAGACAGACTGGTTAGTGGCTGGTGATGGTGACAAAGTCTCGTATACAAATTTACCCCGAGGTGAATATGTTTTTGAAGTCAGGAGTATTTTTCCAGATGGATCTAACGGAGATATAACTTCTTTAGCAGTAAAAATTTTGCCTTATTGGTATGAGACTTTTTGGTTCGGCCTGTTGGTATTTATTTTTGCTGTTATTATAGTCTGTTACCTGATAAAACACCTGAAAAGAAAACAGATGCGTCTGGCTCAGGAAGAACAGTTGAAACACGAGTTGCTTATTGTTAATTTGGAAAGAGAAAAGGAGAAACAGATCAGCCTGGAAAGGGAAAGTTTCTTTACAAATGTATCTCATGAGCTTCGTACACCGCTAACATTAATCCTTTCGCCTCTGCAAGAACTTTTACAGACGGAACGTTTTCCACAGATATTGCAGGATAAACTTTCTTTGGTTTATAACAATGCGTCTTCGTTGTTTTTTCTCGTGAACCAACTTTTGTATATTCAAAAAATAGAGGCTGGCATGGTTCATTTAAGTCTGTCTAAAGTGGAGATTGTTGCTTTGGTTAAACAGGTGATGAATTCTTTTAAGCATATGGCAGAAATAAAAAAGGCTAAGTATGTCCTGAACTCTGGTATAGAGTTTCTTGAACTTTGGATTGATGCGGCTAAAATAGAATCGGCCTTGAAAAATTTGCTTTCAAATGCATTTAAGTATACTCCTTCCTGTGGAATAATCGAGGTTTCACTGGAAGAAAGAGAAGTGGACGGGAAAATGTTTTGTTTACTTTCTGTGTCCGATAATGGTCCGGGAATAGCAGAAGATTGGCAGGAACGCATTTTTGATTCCTTTATAACAGGCAAAAATGAACCCTCATTTTCTACCAAGGTGGGCATAGGATTACGTATCGTTAAGAATACGATGGATATTCATCATGGGCAAGTCGTATTGGACAGTTCACCGGGGAAAGGAGCAAAATTCACTCTTTATCTTCCGATAGGAAAAGAACATTTTAAAGATGACGAATGTGAATGGGTTGAGAATGCGGTGAAGCCAAAAGAAAAAGAAACTTTTTATGTACCGCAGTTGCTAAATAAAACCTTGGAAACTAATTCATACAAGAAGTTATTGATAGTGGAGGATAATGATGAAATAAGAAAATACATTCATACACTATTTAATAAGGATTATCAGGTATTGGAAGCCTGCAACGGCGATGAGGGAGTAAGAATTGCAATTGATGAAATTCCGGATTTGATAATATCAGACATCATGATGCCTGTTAAAGATGGTTTTATTTGTTGTATGGAAATCCGGAGTAATTTGCAAACTTCACATATCCCTATTATAATGCTTACAGCTAAAGCGGAAGAAGAAGATTTGTTGAAAGGCCTTCGAATAGGGGTGGATGATTATCTGATGAAACCGTTTAACCCTGAAATACTTAAGGCTAAAGTCGAAAATCTGATTTATATGCGTAAGCAATTGAAACGAATCTATACCAAAACGTTGATGTTAAAACATACAGCTGAGAATTCGGAAGGCGAAGAACAGGCTGACCCTTTTATGCAGCAGGTTATTGGTATTGTTGAAGCAAACCTTACTAATCCTGATTTCAGTGCGAAGATGCTGGCTGAACTCCTGAATCTCAGCCAGCCTACATTATACAGGAAAATGAAGCAGCAAAGTAATTTGTCAATTATTGAAGCAATCCGTGGCATACGCATGAGTAAAGCTGCTTCATTGATTATACAGAAAAAATATTCGGTTCAAGAAATAGCCGAAATGGTTGGCTATAATGATATAAATACGTTCCGTAAACATTTTACAAACCAATTCGGAGTATCTCCTTCCCGTTACATTTAACGGATATATGATGGATATGGCTGTTATGGCCGGCTTCTTTACGGGATGTCTTTATTTCGTTAATTTCATCAGCTCATCGATGGTTGCCTTGTCGTATCCCATGGATGCTGCCTTTTCAAAATCGAGGATGGCACGTTCTTTTTCGTATTGGGATAATTTTATTTTACCACGTAATACATATAAGGCGGCACTGGGTTCGCTTTCGGTAAATACTTTTTCAATATCAGCCATCGCGCGGGAGTTCTTTCCCATCATAAAATAAAGGTCGGCGCGTCCTTCATATAAAATCCAGTCGCGAGGCATTTCCTTAATCAGGTAATTATATATTTTCTCGCTTTCGGTATAGTTGCCACGTGCTTTTTCAAGGATGGCGTGTCCCAGACGGGCGCGGACAGACTTTTCATTTATCTCCAATATCTTATCGAAGTCCTGTTCCGCCCACATATAATTTTTCAGTTGGATATAAATCAATCCACGGCAATACAAGGCTTCCTGATGGGTCGGTTCTGCAATTAATAGCGTGTTGTAATCACTCAGAGCTTTTTCTGTTTCACCCAGTTCCGTATAGAGGGAGGCACGGTTTTCTAAAATGGTAATATTGGAAGTGTGGCCGCTTAAAGCCGAAGAATAGGAGAGAAGTGCTTCTTCCAACTTACCCTGCCTGCGTTGTATTGTTCCCAGATTAGTCAGCAAAGCATAATTAAGCGGGTTGGCAGGTTCTTTGCGCATAGCAGCTTTCAGGCTTTCTTCTGCGGAAACCAAATCTTTTTTGTCCAGAAAATCATAACTTTTTTTTACCAGTTCTTCGTAGGATTGTGCAAAGCTGTTTCCAACGAACAGCAACATGCCTATAAAAATAAGGAATACCCTCATAAGATGCTCATTAAGATGTTATTTGACTGGTTGCAAAACTACATAATAAAATCAGTTCTTTAACAGATTAAAAAAACTTTATACCTTTGCTACACTTTGTAATACTTTTTTGTGGGTAGGATTGTTATTTAACTATATGGATATTTTTTAATATTAAATTTTTAATTATGATACTATTAGCAGCAGTAGAAGCCAGCACAAAGCTGGAAAAAGTGATTAATTCTCTTATTTCGCAAGGAGCAGATTTGGGGTGGACTATAATAAAAGCCCTTTTAGTCTTTATTATTGGACGTTTTGTCATTAATCTGATAAATAAATTGGTGAAACGTGTGCTGAGTAAGCGTGATATCGACGCTTCGGTAAAAACGTTCGTTGGTAGTCTGGTAAATGTCATCTTGACTATTTTGTTGATTATCTCTGTTGTCGGTGCATTGGGAGTTCAGACAACCTCTTTTGCCGCTTTGCTTGCCTCTGCCGGTGTTGCCATTGGTATGGCGCTGAGCGGGAACCTGGCAAACTTTGCAGGTGGGTTGGTTATATTGTTGTTCAAACCTTATAAGGTTGGTGACTATATCGAATCGCAAGGTGTAGGCGGAACAGTAAAAGAAGTGCAGATATTCCATACAATCCTGACCACAGCCGATAATAAGGTGATTTACATTCCGAACGGTTCATTGAGTAGTGGAGTGGTAACGAATTTCAGTAATCAGGCAACACGCCGTGTGGAATGGATCATTGGTATAGATTATGGGGAAGATTTTGAAAAAGCAAAGAGTGTTATTGAAAATCTTTTAAATGGAGATGAACGTATATTAAAAGATCCGGCTTTCCTTATCGCTTTGCATGCTTTGGCAGACAGTAGTGTGAATGTCGTAGTGCGTGCATGGGTAAACAGCGGGGATTATTGGAATGTATATTTCGATATGAATAAGGCTATATATGAAACCTTCAATGCTCAAGGTATCGATTTCCCATTCCCGCAACTTACCGTACATAAGGCAAGTAATTAAGTGGTAATATGGTAAAATAACTTATATTGAAAAATCCCGAAAAACAATCGTTTTTCGGGATTTTTTTGTTTTCGAAAGGATTGGAGGTATATATGGATATACATTCACCTCTTTCACCTTAATTCTGTATTCTTTGCTTACTTGATTTTTACTAACGTTATATTGAAGAGTGTTACTTCTATGTCCTTAAATGCTGAGTTTGGATCGGGGACAAGTTTATAATTCATCAATGTCAGTTTTGTTCCATCATGTTTTACGACAGCATCAACTTTAAGGGATGATGTTTCAAAATCCAATTTAAGCCTGGATTCATCATCGATATTTTTATCAATGCGCCATTTCCCTTCTTGAATTATCAAATCTTTGGAAATATCAAAGGTTTTATCTGCATTTAAAGTGAGTACATTATTTGTATCCAAAAATTTGAGTAGGTCCATAGAAGGATTATAATAAGCAGCTTCTACTCTCCATGAACCGGTTAGTTCTTCTTCCATCACTTTATCCTCTTTTTCACAAGATAATAGAGTGAATAAGAATAATAGATATACACTCACCTGCCATTTTTTATTGGTTAATACGCGTGTTAAATTAGAATTTGTCATTTGTAAAAAAATAATTTTTAGATATATATGTGTTAATAATTTCCTCTTATTAATATGGATTAGAACTGTTCAATTGGTTATAAAACAATGTTATGGTTGTATATTATGGATGCAAATATATGTGATATTTTTAAAAAATACAATACCTTTTATTATGTTTGATTCGTATTGCTATTTGTATTGTGGCTTGTTTTATTATGAGGAAACTGTTTATTGTTATTGATATTCAAAAATAATAGACATGGTGTAGCCTCCTCTGACTTGTATAAACTAAGTAGTTGCAATGAGGTCCGGTAAAGAGGGTTATTTTATTATACTTTTTTCTTCCTTCTCAATTAGTTTATGGTATAATATGTAATTCCAATGTGTCTTGTGGTAGATTAGCAAACCCTGTTTTAGTTCTTTTTATGAATCTTTTTTATTAGGTACTACTACCAATCCATCCAAATCGATATAGCCGAATTGCATATTATCATTTATATTCAATAAGATTCTGTTGTTCTCTTTATCATAGCAGAAATATCGGATATGATGTCTGGTTTCCAAGGTCGCGATATAATCTCCATTGAGATCGAAAACTAAAATTTTAGTTGCTAAGTTTTCGATTGAACCGAGAATAGGGTCAATAACAGATGCGTTATTTTTCAATAGAAGTGCAAATATCTTGTCGTTTCCGAAGGCGACTTGCTGATAATACTTTAGTTCTCCTTCCTGATTCTCCATCCAATATTTTCCTCCGTGTATATTATATTTTAATGTTCCGTCGAGCGAGCAAATAGTCATCAGGTTTTGTCCTTGGTAGCATTCCACATATAAACCCAGTTCCGGGGAAACATCAAAAGCTATTTGTTTATTTTTAATTAAGGGATGCACATAGGGCATAGGGGTAAGTTCGCCATTCTTCGTATTCAGCTTTCCCGGATACATTTTGAAGTTGTTGTATATGATATGTTCTGTGATTGCGCCTATACAAGTACTATCTCCGATATACTGATATTGTTCTAAAACTTTGTTACGGTTTATTTTTATTTTCTTTTCCGGGATATAAGAGGGGTTCGTAAGGACACTATCCAGGTTATAGCTGAATATGATTTCTTTTTCATAATCTGTAACATCAAATCTGCGGCGGACTTGGTCGATGCCAATAGGTCCCATATTTCCAATTTCATCCGGAGCAAATCCCGGATATGCAGTACTTGTAATGTATTGAAATGTATTTTTATCAAAGATATTTATAAGATGGTCATACGTATTGTAATCAGCAATCAGTAGGTATTGGTCTATAATATATAGTTTACAGTATTTACTAAATGTTAGACTGTCAAATTTTATCTCTTTGATTTTATCCATGACCTTTATGACATTGTCACGGTTGTATTGATATTTCTCGGTTTCCGGTTTATTGGAGCAAGCCCAGCAAACGACGATTAATAACAGGTATATTAATTTGTTCATATTGTATCTGATTTAATTGTTCCTGATAAAAATAATTGTTTCTCTGCTTTTATCTGGTAACATCTACCAATCCATCCAAATCTAAATATCCGAATAGTATATCATCATTCATATTCAATAGAATTCTGTTGTTTGCTTTATCATAGCAAAAATATCCGATATGATAACCTGTTTCCAATGTTGCAATATAATTTCCATTAAGGTCTAACACTAAAAATTTGGTAGCCAGATTTCCTACAATACCTTTTGCAGGGTCTTGAACGTAACCGCTATCATTCAAATAAAGAATAAAGATTTTATCTCCGACAAATGCAACTTGGTGATAATACTCAAATCGTCCTTTTTGGTTATCTTTCCAATTACTACTGCCATATATGTTGTATTTTAATTCTCCATTAATCGTACAAATAGTTATTAAGTCTTGCTTTATATAAGATTCCACATACAGCCCATGCTCTGTTGATACATCGAAAAAGACAGATTTCTTTTTAAATTCGGGATGCATATAGGGCATTTGTTTAAATTCTCCTGTATTCATGTTTTGTGTTCCGACAGATAATGTAAAATCGGAAACGCTGATAGGTTCAAAAATTAATCCGATACAGATTGTATCATTGATATACTTATATTGCTCTAAACATTTATCTCCATAGATGTTTAATTTTTTAGAGGGTATATAGGAGGGGATGGTAAGGACGCTATCTAAATCATAACTAAACACGGCTTGTTTGCCATAATCGGATACGTCGAATTTGTGATGTGCATAATCTTTGCCTATGTATCCTATATTTATAATTTCTCCAGCTCCCTCTCCTCTATAGGCTGTACTGGTAATATACTTAAATTGGTTTTTATCAAATATACTTATAAAATAATCATATGATTTATAATCAACAATAAGTAGATAATCATCAATTATGTGTAGATCACAGGATGAGCTTAGTATAACACTGTCAATCTCAATCTCTTTGATTTTATCTTTTACTTGAATAACATTGTCACGGTTGTATTGATATTTCTCGGTTTCCGGGCTGCTGCAACTCCAACAGGAAATGCAGAAAAAGAGTAATAGCCAATATCGGTTAACTGTTTTCATGGCGATTAAGATTAATTTTCAAATGTAGTTAAAATAATTAGGTTAATAGAAGAGTGATTGTTAATATTGTCATTCAGAATAAATAAAATCGAATGATTTTACAAAATGATATTTTGACATATTGATAAAATAGCCTTGTACTCTTTGCTGTGTATGAATAGAGTCACGGGAAAGTTCCGGAATATGCTACTCTCGTGAGGTTTAGCTTTATCGGTTTGCTGTTGATAATGATGTATATTTTACTTATTGATATGGTGATGGTATTGATTTATTAGGTTCAGATTTCACGGAAAATAACAATCTATTTGATATCTGTATAAGAGTCGGTTTTTAAACCGTTATAGTATTGCCTCTCCGCCTGATAACATCAAAAATCAAAGTATATATGATTCGATTTCAAAACATATATGCTTTGAAGTCGAAACATACATGTTTTATTCGCGCGGACAGTTGTATTTTAGTGCGCGAATAGTTGTATTTAGTCGCAAGGATAACTGGAAATACCCTCAGAATATATGGAAATAGGTTCCGGATTCTGTATAAAAGCCCTCTTTTTGTGGGAAAAAAGGGCTGAATTTCTCCTGAATTGTCCTTTTTGCTTATCAGGAGTGTTAGCAGAAAGGTGGTAATTTTGAAATAATGACAGGGGGAGGCAGGTGATAGTTGACAGTTGACAAGTGACAGTTGACAGTTTGCGGCAAGCGGGAGGATTAAGACATAAAAAAAAGAGCAAATTTTTTGGATAAAACTTGCTCTTTTAGTTTATTTTGTTACCACCTGTCACCTGTCACCTGTCACCTGTCACCTGTCACCTGAATCGATTCGTCCAATTTCTTTTTGAGATAGTCCAGCTTTTTTGTCGCTTTATCCTTTTCTTTTTTCATCTTTTCGATGTCGCTCAGGATAACAGCCAGATCCAATGTGGAGGCAATCGCTTTCTTATCAGAGTCGTTGATGTAAATAATATACGGTTTGCCTCCTGTATATTCCATTTTGATGCGTGTACTTTCATTCGCATAAATGAATTTGGCAACATCTTCACAGTTTTCTCCTTTGTAAGTTACCACTTCCGTTGTATTTCCTAAATCTTTGAAACGGTAATTCAGGCCGCCGTCATAAGGGATAGCCGGCGTTTCGGCATACATACCGTCGGTGGTAGTTAACTTGATGCCTGTATGGTTCAATGGATTTTTACCAAAGTAAACACTGGCGATATACATTTCTCCTTTTTCGTTTACCCCGGAACGGATGTAACTGCGCTGGATATTACGTTCGATGGTTTGTTGTTTCGGGACATACGTACCCAATTCGTTATAGGCAGTATCTTTTTCAAAAGAGAAGTTCTTTTGGAGTTCGGCAAGCTCCTGTTCCTTTACCGGTATCATGCTGTCGCAAAAGGCCAGGTTACGTTCCGCTTCTTTCTGTTCGACCTGTCTCATCAGGGAAAGGCCGGCCTTCAATACTTTATATTCTTTCGGATAGAGGGCACGTATGCTGTCTATTTCGCTTTTAGCTGCAAAGAACTCGTTTCGTTCAAACATAGCTTTCGCGTTATCGAGGCGGGCTTGTGCCTCTTTTTCGGTATTGTTGCAGGCCGCCAGGGTTGTCAATGCAAGCGCTGCAATATAGATAACAGACTTTTTCATGCTGATTACTGTTTAATTAGCGATTTGTACTATTTCCTGCAAAGATAGTGCAAACCGGATGCAGAATAAAATGAACCCGTTCATTTTTTATGCTGAGGTGCAACCTGTCTTCGCTTTCGGACAAAGATATTCGAAAAAGGGAGAATTGGTATCACTGGGGGAATTTAATTATCTTTGCAGTCCCATAGTAAGAATAGTATGGGGGAGAATAAGAAAGAATAGATGTATATAGAAGAACAAGATATATTAAATCATATTTCGGCAAAGCCGTTCCACCTGATATCTGAAGCAGCGGATGAACTGGGCGTTGAAGCTTATGTGATAGGTGGATATGTACGGGATATATTCCTGCGCCGCCCGTCTAAAGATATAGATGTTGTGGCTGTAGGCAGTGGAATCGAGTTGGCGAAAGCTGTTGCTAAGAAACTGGGACGGGGTGCACATTTATCCGTGTTTAAAAACTTCGGAACCGCACAGGTAAAAGCCGGTGACCTTGAACTCGAGTTTGTAGGTGCACGCCGGGAATCGTATACCCACGACAGCCGTAAGCCTATTGTGGAAGACGGAACCTTGGAAGATGACCAGAACCGTCGCGATTTTACAATCAACGCACTGGCCCTTTGCCTGAATAAGGCCCGGTATGGTGAATTGGTAGACCCTTTCGGCGGTCTTGATGATATGGATAACCTGCTTATCCGGACTCCGCTTGACCCGGATATTACTTTTAGCGACGACCCGCTTCGCATGATGCGTGCTGTCCGTTTTGCCACTCAGTTGGGTTTCTTTATCGACCCGGATACATTTGATGCTATCGAGCGGAATAAGGAACGCATCTCTATTATTTCCAAAGAGCGGATTGTAGACGAATTGAATAAGATTGTGATGTCGCCGAAACCTTCTATCGGTTTCGATTTGCTGGACCGTTGCGGCTTGTTGCCTCTTATCTTTCCGGAACTTTGTGCTTTGAAAGGCGTAGAGACGAAAGAAGGTATCGGGCATAAGGATAATTTCGCCCATACGCTGATGGTATTGGACAGGCTGAGCAAGACAACCGATAGCCTGTGGTTGCGTTGGAGTGCAATCTTTCATGATATAGCCAAGCCGGCAACCAAACGTTTTGACAACCGTCTGGGCTGGACATTCCATAATCATAACTTTGTTGGGGTAAAGATGATTCCCGGTATTTTCCGTAAGATGAAACTCCCGATGAATGAGAAGATGAAATATGTGCAGAAGATGGTAGGTCTCCATATGCGTCCGATAGTCTTAGCGGATGAAGAAGTGACGGATTCCGCAATCCGCCGTCTATTGTTCGATGCCGGGGATGATATAGATGACCTGATGAAACTCTGTGAAGCGGATATAACCAGCAAGAATCCGGAGAAAGTGCGCCGTTTCCTGAATAACTTTCAGAAAGTCCGCAGCAAACTTGCCGAGATAGAAGAAAAAGACCGTGTCCGTAATTTCCAACCGCCCGTAACCGGTGAAGAAATAATGGGAATCTTCGGACTTGCTCCGTCCAGGCCGGTCGGAGTCCTGAAAGAAGCGATAAAGAATGCCATTCTGGATGGGGTTATCCCGAACGAATATGAACCTGCCCGCCGGTTTATGCTGGAGAGGGCGAAGAAAATGGGATTGGAACCGGTATGATATAGAGAGTTAACGAGGTTAAGAATTTAACCTCGTTACTGTTTTTACACCTTTTACGGCGTTAATCTTTTTAGTCAGCATATTCAGGGAGGTGGTATCACGAACCATGACCGTGAAATTTCCCTGGAAGATTCCATCGGCTGCCGAATCTATATTCAGGGAACGTAAAGTTACCCCATTCTCCTTACTGATAACGGAAGTAATATTTGTGACGATAGCAATGTCGTCGCGTCCGATTACCCGCAAAGTTACGACATAGCCGTTATCTCCTTTTCCACTCCATTTTGCCTGAATGATGCGGTAACCGAAACGGCTGAACATTTCCTGCGCGTTCGGACAGTCCACACGGTGTATCTTGATTCCCTGAGTCGATACAAAGCCGAATACTTCGTCTCCATAAATCGGGTTACAGCATTTTGCCAGTTTGTATTCGATTCCCGTCAGGTTCTTGTCGATAACCAAGACGTCCTGATGAGTGGATATTTCTTCCACTTCGGTGGTCGTGATGTATTCCCCGGCACTCCGAACTTCTGTATGTTCGTATATTTCCGTTTCACGGCGTAACTGTTCGAGATATTCATCGATAACCTGATTAGGGTCAAGGCGTTCTTCTGCAATCTCTACATAAAAATCCGTCACCGTTTTAAACCCTTTCTTTTTGATGTAGCGCATCAATACGGGCTCGTCCATGTCGATTTTTCTGTTCTTGAAACGGCGCTGGAGCATTTCTTTGGCAAAGTCTACCGCTTTTGCCGTTTCTTCGCGCAATGCTTGTTTTATTTTGACACGGGCTTTGGAGGTAACAACGATGTTTAGCCAGTCCCGTTTAGGGGTCTGGGTGGGAGCGGTGACGACTGATACCGTATCCCCGTTATTTAATACATATTTAATGGGAACATTCTTGTCATTTACTTTGGCAGAGACACATTTACTTCCCAGTTTGGTATGAATCGCAAATGCAAAGTCCAGCACAGTAGCACCCTTGGCAAGTTTGATTAATTCCCCGGTCGGAGTAAAGACGTAGATTTCATCTTTATATAAATCCATTTTGAAATCCTGCATCAGATCGAGCGGGTTGGACTCTTTCGTTTCAAGGGCAGCACGTACGGTATTCAGGAACTCGTCCAGTCCGTTTTCTTCCTTTACTCCTTTGTATTTCCAGTGTGCGGCAAGTCCACGCTCGGCAATTTCATCCATACGGCGGGTACGGATTTGTACTTCCACCCATTTGTTTTGAGGACCCATTACCGTGATATGAAGACTTTCGTATCCGTTTGTCTTAGGAATGGAAATCCAGTCCTTCATACGTTTGGGGTTGGGCTGGTACATATCCGTGATGATAGAATATACCTGCCAGCATTCTGAACGTTCCTTTTCCAAAGGGGTATCCAGAATTATACGGATAGCAAACAGGTCGTATATGCCCTCAAAATCAATATTTTGCTTTTTCAATTTGTTGTTGATGGAGTGGATGGACTTGGTTCGTCCCTTGATATCGAAATTCAATCCGGCATTGTTCAACTTCTGTTCGATAGGAGCAATGAATTCGGCAATATAGGCATCGCGTGAACGTTTGGTTTCATTCAGTTTCTTTTTAATGAAATCATATTGTTTCCGGTCCGTATATTTTAGCGATAAATCTTCCAGTTCACTTTTGATGGTATATAACCCCAGGCGATGGGCAAGCGGGGCATACAGGTAAGAAACCTCCGTGGCAAGACGCATGCGCTCTTTATCGTCTCTCAGTTGCTTGCCTAAACGCATCAGGCAGAGGCGGTCTGCAATCATTATCAGGATAACCCGCACATCTTCGGCAAACGAGAATAAAAGACGATGGAAATTTTCCGAGTTGATAGCCGTATTACGGGCATATAAATCAGACGTCTTAAGCAGGCGGCTTATCATCAGAGCAATATCCTTGTCGAACAGTTTTTCCACATCTTGCAAGGAGATGGCTTGTTTCAATACCGGACGGTAAAGTAATAATGCGATAACAGAAGTACGTTTCAATCCGATTTCCAAAGCCGCGATAAGCGCGGTGTCGATATTACGTAAAAGCCCGTTGATACCGTTTTTATCCCGCCCGTAACAATCCAACGCAACGACACGTTTCATAAGGGTCTTCATCTTGCTTAAATCTTCCTCCTGCAAAAAAGAGTCGAGGTAACGTAGTAACTGTTTGTATTTGGAGAAAAATTGTTTTTTCTCGTCTTCGGTAAAGAACGGTTGTATATCCATAGTTTGTCAGTTTTTTTCTTTGTCTTTTGAAAGACAATCTGTAAAACACACCGTAAAAATAACTTTTTTATCGGGATATTCATATCATTATGAAGGTATTTTTATACATTTGCGATATGCGGCGTCCCGGAAGGTTCTGTCGTATTGCAGATTGTAAATTAAAATAGAGATACTATGTTAAACGCAAAGGATTTGGAAATGCTGAAAGCCAAAGGTATCAGCGAACAACAGATTGAAGAGCAGCTTGCCTGCTTTGTGAAAGGTTTCCCGTTTTTGGAAATTACAGCTTCCGCTTCGGTAGAAAAAGGGATAAAAGTAATTTCACAGGAAGAGCAAGCCACCTATATGGATGCCTGGGATACTTATCTGGCAAAGAATAAGAAAATCGTAAAGTTCGTACCAGCATCCGGCGCGGCAAGCCGTATGTTTAAGAATTTGTATGAGTTTCTGTCTGCTTCATATAATGAGCCTCAAACTTCGTTCGAAAAGAAATTCTTTGCTGAAATCGAACATTTTGCATTTTATGATGCATTAAACAAGGTTTGCATTGCTAATGAAGAAAAAGATATTCCGGCATTGGTCGCTTCCGGCAATTATAAGGCTGTAGTTGCAAACTTATTGGAAGGCAAAGGTTTGAATTATGGACAGTTGCCGAAAGGTCTTTTATTATTCCACTCTTATCCTGAAAAAGTACGTACGGCAATGGAAGAACATCTTGCCGAAGGTGCAATGTATGCCAAGAACAATGCGGGTGAAGTGAATATCCATTTTACCGTTTCTCCAGAACATAAGCCATTGTTTGAGCAGTTGGTGGCAAAGAAGGCGGGTGAATATGAAGAAAAGTTCTCTGTTAAATATGATATTTCTTTCAGTGTTCAGAAACCAAGTACGGATACGGTTGCTGCCGATATGGAGAACCAGCCGTTCCGTGATAAGAACGGACAGTTGCTTTTCCGTCCGGGCGGTCATGGTGCATTGATTGAAAACCTGAATGATGTGGAAGCTGATGTGGTATTTGTTAAGAATATCGATAATGTTGTTCCGGACAGCTTCAAGTGTTCGACGGTCATCTTTAAGAAAGTGATAGCGGGAGTATTGGTGTCTCTTCAGGAACGTATTTTTAAATATCTGGAACTGATAGATGGTGGCAAGTATAACCACGACCAGATAGAAGAAATGATTTACTTTCTTCAGAATGAACTTTGTATCAAGAACCCGGAAACAAGTTTGCTGGAAGATGCAGAGTTGGTATTATATATAAAGAATAAATTGCTCCGTCCGCTACGCGTTTGCGGTATGGTGAAGAATGTGGGCGAACCGGGCGGAGGTCCGTTCCTTGCTGTTAATCCGGATGGAACTATTTCCCTGCAAATATTGGAAAGCTCTCAGATTGATTTGAATGACCCGGCTAAGAAAGCGATGTTTGAAAAAGGGACTCATTTCAATCCGGTAGATTTGGTTTGTGCTCTGAAGAATTATAAAGGCGAAAAGTTCAACTTGCCTGATTATGTAGATAAGAATACCGGTTTCATTTCATATAAGAGTAAAGACGGCCGTGAATTGAAAGCGCTCGAACTTCCCGGTTTATGGAATGGCGCTATGAGTGACTGGAATACGGTCTTCGTGGAAGTTCCTATTGAAACATTCAATCCGGTAAAGACGGTGAATGATTTGCTGAGGCAGGAACACCAATAAGCAATTGACAGTTGACATGTGACAATTGACAGTTAGCGATAAGCGGGATAATTAAAACATAAAAAAGGAGCAGGTTTCTTCAAAAAAACTTGCTCCTTTTATTTATTTTGTTATCACCTGTCACCTGTCACCTGTCACCTGTCACCTGTCACCTGTCACCTGTCACCT
>UQLN01000030.1 GCA_900541965.1 uncultured Parabacteroides sp.
GAAAGAAGAAGGTTTAGTCGAAGGTATGGAAAAAACAACCAACCTAATTGCCTGTAAAATGAAACAGGCGGGTAAACCTATCTCTGAGATTATAGAATTTACCGGACTTACTGAAGATGATATAGAGATGTTATAATCAGATAGGTTTTAACTTGTGAAGTAATTATTCCCAAAACGATGGGGATAAACCAACAGAACCATAAAAAAGCAGTATAAACCCGGCTTCACGCCCGATTTATACCGCTTTTATTTTCTCTAAAGTTAGAACTATTACCTCAATGTTCCCTGCTGTGCTTCCTGTATCATCTTCTGGTTGGCAAGAATGATAATTTCCACACGGCGGTTCAATGCACGTCCTTCCGGTGTGCTGTTGCTGGCAACCGGGTCATGAACGCCTTTGCCTTCGTAAAACATACGGTCGCTGCTTATGCCCTGCAACATCAGGTAGTCGTACACGCTTTTGGCACGTTTTTCAGACAAGGTCTGGTTGTAATCCACACTACCCGTGTTATCCGTATAACCGACAATCTTAATATCCGTATCCGGATTTGCTTTCAGGCTATTGGCAAAATTACGCAGTGCGCTTTTGGAAGCATCGCTCAATGTACTCGAATTGGTTGCGAAAAGGATGCCGGAATCGAACGTAACCTTCAGAGCCTCGCCGTTGTTGATAGTCTCGACAGTCGTTTCCGGCGGAAGGGTTTCTTCCAATTCTTTCTTCTGCTTATCCATTTTCTTTCCAATCAAAGCACCTGCCGTACCACCTACAGCCGCACCGATAATAGACCCTAATGCCGTATTACCTGCCAAAGCACCAATACCCGCACCTACGGCAGCACCGCCGCCAACACCTATAGCTGTACCTTTTGCCGTATTATTCCATGTTTTACAACCGCTGAATAAAACAGCCATACAGAGTAACAATACCGATAATAATTTCCAGTTCTTCATTTTCTTTTCTGTTTATAAACTATGTTATAGTTGTATAACAAACAATCAATCGAACATGTTGATGGAATCGCAATACTCCAGCTCTCCCTGCACGATAAATGTGATTGCTTCGGCATCGAATTTACCTACTTCGTCCTTTTCGGCATTCTTGATTACATAGTTCACCAGTTCCTCTTCATCGATATCGATTTCCGCATCGTCACTGGTATTTTCATCCAGGAAACCTTTAGACTCATAGAACTCATAAATCAGGTCTACAATATAATTAATATCGTCGTTGCTGAATTTGCCTTTCAATTCCTGCGGAAGATAATTCTGGATAAATGCTACAGAGTCATCTTCATCGTAAATCAAATCATTCTTATCGCTCATAACACATCTGTTTTATTAGGTTATACAATATCGCAAAGATATAAATATGTTTGGAATTTACCTCCGATAAAGATTTATTCACTCGATTACCACTTGCTGGTCTGCATTTGTGGACAGACGTGCCGTACGTATCTTCAAACGTCCCTGGCGATCGGAAGCATCGAAATACCAACCGGTCTTTCCTTCCTTGAAATCGGCAGCGGAAATTGCCACTACGGATTTACCGCTTACCGTTACCATCTTAGGCGCTTCGGCACAGCGACTGTCTATTATATAAGTACGTTCCATATGGCGTCCTTTGAAATCGCCTTTTGCCTTAGCGATATTCACTGTAACCGTGCCCGGCTTTCCTTCCGGGGCAGAAACGGAAATCAAGGTCTGTGCAAACTCCCCTTTTTCATAATCACGGGTCAGGCAATCGTCCTCATACAAATTGAAGGAGGTATTGCCGTACGGATAAATTTCAAGGGTAAGTTCATCAGTCGGCTTCTCGCCTACGTAATTCATATCGGGATACATCGGGATGATGGCTCCCTGACGGATAAATACGGGGCATATATCCAGTCCTGCATTGTATTTATCCAGCCACTTGCCTCCCTCATATTTCTCCCCGGTCCAGTAATCATACCATTCTCCGGCTGGGAAATAGATGTTTTCACGCACATTCCGGCGGGTATAAACAGGAGCGACCATCATCCATTCGCCACTCATAAACTGATATTGGGTAGTCGTATCGCGGGTAACCGGGTCGTTCGGAAATTCCAGAACCATGGCGCGAGCCATAGGAACGCCGCTTGTATGTGCCTCGTGGCAGTAAGAATACGTGTATGGGTTCAAACGCATTTTCAGCTTCAGGTAATTACGGTTGATGTCGGTATAAGGATGTCCGTAAATCCACGGTTGACGGTCAGCATCCGCCCAACCGCTCATCGTCATAAATATCGGAGTAAAGACTTTCCATTGCAAATCGCGTGTATAGGTCTTTGGCGAACCGCCGAAGATGCCGTCCACATCACTGGTTGCAGCATTCATGGCGGAAAGACCTGCACCGGTAATGGTCGGGATATGGTAACGGATATAATCCCAGTTGCTCACCTGGTCGCCGCTCCATACTGTAGAGTAACGTTGTGTCCCTGCCCATCCGCAGACAGACCATACAAAACCTCTTTCATTCGTATTATTCTGGATACCCTCGAATGCGGACTTGCAACCATTCAATGCAAACTCATATCCTTCACCCACCCAGGCAACATCCAGTTTGCAAAGGCGTGTCCCGCAAGTTCCAACTTCATAGGCAATCTTATCCACACCGTTCTCTGTCCACAATCCGGTATGGAAGCCTCTCTTATGAAGTTCCGAAACAACAGAATCCAGTTTTACATAGCCGCAACCGTAACCGTCGTTCGGAAGAATCCAGCCGCGCGGCATATCATATTCCACATATTTATCCGCTACCTGCGAGATGACATCCGGGGTGGTTTGTTTCCATCCGGTACGTTGTTCGCCCTTATTATAGCAGTCAGCATCCCCCATCGTAAGCATCCACATAGCAGGCATAAACGGCTTTCCGGTGATATCGGTATAATCATTCAGGATATTCTTCAAAGAAGGGCCGAAGAAATAAAAAGCATCGAAACGGTTTTCGTCGTGTGTCAGGTTGCTTGTATATCCCAGCATCTTGAAACCGTCATCGTAGGCTTTTTCCGAAACTGCGGAACTGTTAAAGTCATATTTGCCGGGTGCGAATGTATTACGGAACACACCGTACCCTTTAGTCGACATGTAGAAAGGAACCGGATTGGATGACTGGTCTTCATCCCAGCCGGTAACAGCTATGTCGAGCACTTTCCCTTTATGCGAGAAGTTCCCTTGCTGCATGCCACAACCATAGAAGTCTTCATCCGCACTACGGCGCAGGTTCTGGGTTGTTTTCAATCCGAAAGAAATCGGTTCGGCTTCTTCAAACAAGACTGACTTATTGCTTTTGTCGTACATGGCAAAACGAATCGGATGCTTATAAACACGGACTACGCACTGGGGAGTGGAGAATTTATAATACTCCCCGGCATTGCTCATGGATACTTTCGGGTTCTTCACGCCATAATCCACGACAATCGAGTTCGCTGCCGGATTCGTATATTCGCCATCCGGTGCAAGCCAGATACGGAAAATATCATCCCGGTAGAACATGAGTTTTACCTTGGCATATCCGGAAACAAATTCATATTCCGTATTACTGATTTTATTAAATTTCGTCAAGTTGCCCAAATTCATCTTGGCGGCATACAGGTTTGTTTTCAATAGATTATTCTCCACACGCTGGTCTTTTGGGTAATCGATGGCAAATTCTATTTTATAAGAGCCCATTTGGGTAAGGTCTGTTGCCGGGAAAGAGACTTCGCGTTCTTCCTGCTTTTCAATCGGCTTCTGCGAAGCATTTACTTCGGCTGTCAGCTTCTGTCCATTATTCAGGGAGGCGGTAACCGTAAAGTTCTCATTAACAGTTTTCGCACCGACATTTTTCAGTTTCACTTTCAGTACATCTTCTTTGGTAAATGTATTTCCGGTTTCCTTATGGGAGGTAACACCTTCCAAAGCAAGGTCGTAATCGAACGGTTGAGTCAGTTCAATATCATCCACCATCCAGTACCAGGAGAAGATATCGCGCCAGAAGAAACGCAGGTAAACGGTTTTCTGGTTCGCTGCCACTTCACTGATATTGATTTCTTCATTTATCGGGGCATGCAATAAGGTGGCTGCCGGGATTTTATCGATTACGTTGTACTCTTTCCAGTTGGTTCCATCGTTGCTGACACCAACCCACAGACCGGCATGGTTGCCGGTAAACCAGTTGTTCCAACGGAACAGGTGCTGAAATTTCAGGATTACATCGTTTTTGCCGGAGCAATCGATAGCGTTAGTCTGGAAATACCCGTTCGGATACTCGCCACGCTGGTTCCATTTGGTTATTTCCTCACCGGTTACAACACCCGGGCGGTATTGCATATGAAATCCCCGGCTGGTGGAAGCTATCGGAGGAGCTTGTTGCTCAAACTGGAAAGACCCCGGGTAAGGCTGGTCGGTTACTATCCATTGACACTTGCCGGTCTTTGACGAATCGGCGACAGTCCATCCGGTAGGTAATTTGCCTGATGAGAAGTCTTCTTTCCAGAAACTTTGTTGCTGGGCGAATGCCGTTACTGCTGAACCTGCCAGCAATAAAGAAAGAAATAATGTTTTCATTTACAAGAATTTAGATTATTGACGTTGTTTTTGTCATTTGTAGGTACAAAAATAACCTATTTATCGGAGAATTACATTGCCATGCTTAATTTTTTCGGTTTACCCCCCTCTTCATCTACCTGCGCGGATTGTCGCCACTACCCGGAACATAGTTACGATTATGTTCCGGGTAGTGGAAAAGATCTGCGCAGATAGTTTTAACAATCCGCACAGGTAGTTTTCGATAGCTCTAAACAGTTACTATTTGCTCAAACTATCCAGTAATTTATCTACAGCATCGGCCGGAGTAGGTTCACTCCCCAAAAACTGCACGAATTTACTGCCGATGATGGCACCGCAGGAATTGGCGGATGCCGCTTCATAAGTCGCTTTGTTGGAAATGCCGAACCCTACAAGGCGCGGGTTTTGAAGGTTCATTCCATTAATACGGCGGAAATAGGCCTGCTTTTGCTCATCGAAATGCTGTTGCGCCCCTGTGGTAGCGGCACTGGATACCATATAAATAAAACCGGAAGTATGTTCGTCTATCAAACGGATACGTTCTTCCGAAGTTTCAGGGGTAATAAGCATGATTATTTTCAAACCGTACTGTTCCGCCACTTCCTTATAATCCGCCATATAATCGGCAAAAGGCAGGTCAGGGATAATCATTCCTGCCGCGCCAGCTTCCACGCATTGTTTGCAGAATGCTTCAAAGCCGAATTGCATAATCGGGTTCAGGTACCCCATCAGAATAACAGGTATGTTTATTTCCGAACGGATAGCTTTCAATTGCTCGAATAACCGGTGTAAGGACATCCCGTTGCGTAAGGCCTGTGTCGCGGCCGCCTGTATCACCGGACCGTCTGCCATCGGATCGGAAAACGGAATACCTACTTCTACCATGTCAATGCCTTTGTCCTGAAGCGTTTTCAGAACAATAGCCGTATCCTCCAGTTTGGGATATCCGGCAGTAAAGTAAACAGACAGAATGTTGCTTTTCTTTGTTTCAAATAAGTTTGTAATGCGATTCATATTATGATTATTTTTTTATGTCTAATGATTATTTTTTACTTCAAATGGGAAATAAACTCCCGTAACTTTCCAACATCTTTCAATCCCGGTTCTATCTCAAAGCCGCTGTTCAGGTCGATACCGGCAAAGCAGGGATGACTAAAATGACGTACAGCCTCCAGGCTTTCAGGTGAAATACCACCGCTTAGCAGAAAAGGCGTATCCCCGCGATAGTCTGAAAGGACCGACCAGTCAAAGCTTTTTCCCGAACCGCCGTAACCACTGCATTTCGTATCGAACAGAAAATAATCGACGCGCCCTTCATAGGCTTTTGTTTTCTCCAAATCCTCTTTGGACAACACAGAGATAGCTTTAATCAATGAGAAACCCCGCTTTTGCAGCGTATGGCAATCTTCCGGCGACTCGTTTCCATGCAATTGCAAATAGTCCAGCCGGTAATCGGAAGCAATTTCCATCATCTCCTTGATGGTAGCATCGACAAAAACACCCACTTTAGCTGGTGACGAATCAGTTGACAATTGACAGATGACAGGTGACAGTTGCTCCGCGTTTGTATTTTCTTCTTTAACTGTCCACTGTCCACTGTCCACTGTCCACTGATTTGTCAATTGCCTTAATGATTTATGGTAGAAGATGAAACCGATCCAATCGATACCCAGTTCGGATACTTCACGGATATTCCGGGGGTCGCGCATGCCGCATACTTTGATTAACATGGCAATTCTCCTATAAATGAGGCAAGCGTTTCGCCCGGTTGCCCGGTTTTCATAAAAGTCTCCCCTATCAAAAAGCCGCGGAAACCGGCTTCACGCAAACTGGTGATTGTACCGGTATCAGATATACCGCTTTCGGAGACAAGCAAAGGCGATAAATTTTGCTGCCCGGTATAAGTTTGTAATTTCTCTGCCAACCGGAAAGAATTCGCCACATCGGTATGGAAGGTTCCAAGGTTCCGGTTGTTCACTCCCAGCATGTCGATGGCAGGATTCAGGTACTCCAATTCCTCCTCGCTATGTATTTCGAGCAGGACTTCCATACTTAACGTATGTGCCAGCTCTGCCAGTTCCAGACATTTATCAGGGGTCAGACAGGCGGCAATCAACAAAACGGCATCAGCTCCCAGCACACGGGCCTGGTATAATTGGTATTCATCTATAATAAAGTCTTTACGGAGCAAAGGAAGGTTTACCATCGAACGGGCACGGCACAAGTCGCTTAACGAACCTCCGAAAAAATCGGTATCTGTCAGGATGGAACATGCCGATGCGCCATTCTTTTCATATACAGGTACCACTTCATCGATAACGGCACCGGGATGCAACCATCCTTTTGAGGGACTTTTGCGTTTAAACTCGGCGATAATGCCGGAGGGAGACGAAGCAAGCGAAGCCCGCATGGAATGGGTGGCACGTTCTAAACGGTCGCCTCCCAATCCCAATAAAGTTTGAAGCTTGACAGCTTGTTTCTGTCGCTCTACCTCTTTTCGCTTGTTGGCAACTATATCTTGTAGAATATCTTTCATACTCGCAACTTAGCTATTCAATTCCAAAAACTTCCTGAATGTTTCCAAGGCCTTTCCGCTCTCTAAAGAAAGACGGGCTTCTTCCAGGCATTCGCCTATTTTCTTATCCGGGCATATCACCTGGATGGCAAAAGCGGAATTGGCAATCACACAATTCTTCTGTGCATCCGTAGCACGGTTATTCAGGACATTGTCAAAGATACGTGCAGCCTCGGCAACGGTTTCACCGCCATCGAGTTCTTTTTCCGTTACACGGGAGAACCCGAGCATTTCGGGCGTATACAACTTCTCTTTATCCGGCATGGAGACCTTAAAGTCCGATGTCAACGAAATTTCATCAAATCCGTCGAGGCTATGGACGATAGCAAAGCGAGTCCCGCTTGCCTGATAGGTATAACTGTAAAGGCGTAAAAGCGGCAAATTATATACACCCAACAACTGATAGGCAGGCATAACCGGATTTACAAGCGGTCCGAGCATATTGAAAAAACTCCGGACACCTAAACTCTTACGTACCGGGGCAACGGCTTTCAAGGCCGGATTAAACAAAGGCGCATGCAGATAGGCCAGATTGCAGGTATCCATAGAACGCTTCAACCGGTCGAGACTGTTTGTAAACTTCACACCGTGTTGCTCCATCACATTACTGGCTCCGCTTACGGAAGTAGCTCCATAGTTACCATGTTTCACGACATGATAACCGGCCCCTGCAACAACAAAGCAAGATGTGGTACTGATATTAAACGTATTCTTGCCATCCCCGCCTGTCCCGACAATATCAATCGGTTTATATTCGGACAGGTCTACCGGGACGCGCATTTCCAAAAGTGCTTCTCTAAAACCGGTCAACTCCTCTACGGAAATACTGCGCATCAGGAATACAGTAATCAAACTGGCTATTTGCGAGTCGTTATATTTGCCTTCCGCCATATTTTGAAGAATCCGGCGAGCCTCGTCCCGTCCTAAATACTGGTGCTCAAACAGACGATATAATATTTCTTTCATTTTCTTTAGCTATTAATTTTATTACTTTGGTTCAACAACAGGTTTAACCACGTATCCAGTTCTCCAAAATAATCTTTCCTTTTGGAGTAAGGACCGATTCGGGATGGAACTGTATGCCTTTTACATCATTTTCACGGTGGCGGAGTGCCATGATTTGTCCCTCTTCCGTATCCTCGGCTATAATTTCAAGACATTCCGGGAAGTTCTCTTTAGAAACAACCCACGAATGATAACGCCCGGCGCGGAACCCGGGTTCAAGACCGGCAAATAATGAATCGGATGCCTTGAGACGGATATCCGAACAGACTCCGTGATGAACTTCCGTCAGGTTGATAAGTCCTGCCCCGAATGCCTGCCCGATAGCCTGTTCACCCAGACAAACGCCTAATATGCTTTTTGTCGGTGCATAACGTTGTATCAAAGGGAGCAAAATGCCGGCCTCTTCAGGTATGCCGGGACCCGGCGAAAGCAATATCTTATCAAAACGGCCTACTTCATCCAATGAAATTTTATCATTACGGTGCACTTCTACATCGGCACCCAGTTCCTTCAGGATATGTAATAAATTGTATGTGAAGGAGTCATAATTATCGAATAATAATACGTTCATACGTCTTTTCTGTTTTTAGTTGGTCTGCATTTAATTTTTCAGTTTCTCGGCAAGGTCAATCGCTTTCTTCAAAGCACCCAGTTTGTTGTTTACCTCCTGCAATTCGCGCTCGTCATTGCTTCTCGCCACAATCCCTGCTCCAGCCTGATAATACAAGACATTTCCCCGGCTAACGAATGTACGGATAGTGATTGCCTGGTTCAAATCTCCGTCGAAACCGATGAAGCCGATACATCCTCCGTATGCGCCACGGTTATGCTTCTCTATCTCTGTAATCAGTTGCATGGCACGCACTTTCGGGGCACCGCTCAGGGTTCCTGCCGGAAAGGTATCGATATAAGTCTTTATGGGATTACTCTCAGGATTGATTTCACCACTCACGCGGGATACGAGGTGGATAACGTGGCTGTAGTATTGTACTTCTTTATAAAAATCGACCTGTACATGGTTGGCGTTACGGCTAAGGTCGTTGCGCGCCAAATCGACCAACATGACGTGTTCGGCATTCTCTTTCGGGTCGGCAAGCAATGCTTCGGTCCTTTGTTTGTCTAAAGCAACATCTCCGGTACGGAAAGCTGTACCGGCTATAGGGTCTATGCTTGCATGACTATCGGTAACTTTGCAGTGTGTCTCAGGTGACGAGCCAAAGATACGAAAGCCGCCAAAGTCAAAATAAAACAGATAAGGTGACGGATTGATGCTGCGTAAAGCGCGATACACTTTAAAGTCGTCACCCTGGAACGGCTGCTCGAAACGGCGGCTTAATACAATCTGAAATACATCCCCGCGCATGCAATGGCGGATTCCTTCGCGAACGGAAGCCCTGTATTCTTCATCCGTAACAGGAGAGGTTTCCGGTCCGGATACCTGAAAATTATAGGATGCATAATTCCGGTTCTCTATAAGCGACTCCATTTCCTGTAGATTGGAGGATTCGCCGGGTCTCAACAACTCTACCAAGGTCAATTCGTTCTTAAAATGATTGAACACAAGGAGATACTTATATAATATGTATAGCATATCAGGTGCATCATTTTCCTCATGGTGCGCTTCCATAACCGGTATATGCTCGAAGTAACGGACAGCATCGAAAGCGGTATAACCAAACAAGCCGCACACTTTCTTATCAACCCCTTCAATATTGAAACGTGAAAGGAAAGCATTCATGGCTTCCGCCACATTATATTGCTCTGTCAGGGAAGTGACTTCCTTTGCCCCGTCAGGATATTGGGCTGTACATTCGCCATTATTGATACCGATACTTGCCAACGGACAGAGGGCTATATAAGAAAGACTGTTTTCATTTCCATGGAAATCGGAGCTTTCCAATAAGGCTGACTCCGAATAAATATCCCGTACCTTCAAATAGATACTTACAGGGGTATGAAGGTCGCCAAGTACCTTTTTGCTTATTGTCTTAAATGAATAGTTCATATCCGGTCTATTATTTGTTTTTGTAATTAATATAAGTATCCATGTCTTTATCGCCACGTCCGGAGACGGTAAGTACCACCACATCTTCCGGTTTAAAATTCACTTTCGACAAGGCACCCAAGGCATGCGAACTTTCCAGTGCCGGGATTATTCCTTCCAAGCGGGTCAACTCAAAGGCGGCATCCAAAGCTTCGTCGTCATCCACAGCCAGGATCGTGGCACGATGGCTCACCGAAAGATTTGCATGAATCGGACCGATTCCCGGATAATCCAAACCAGCCGAAACAGAATAAGGCTCCTCTATTTGTCCATCTTCATCCTGCATAACCAAAGTACGGGAGCCGTGGATAATACCTTTCTTGCCTAATTGTATGGTAGCGGCACTCATTCCGGAGTGAATCCCTTTGCCGCCCGCTTCGGCAAGCACGAGTTTTACACGCTCGTCGTCTATGTAATGATAAATTGTTCCGGCAGCATTACTGCCTCCGCCTACACAAGCTATCAGATAATCGGGATAATCGCGTCCCTCCTGCTCTTTCAATTGTTTTTTTATTTCTTCACTGATAACAGATTGCAGACGCGCCACCATATCGGGATAAGGATGAGGACCCACTGTCGAACCAATGATATAGTAGGTATCGGACGGATGACAACACCAGTCGCGGATTGCTTCATTCGTAGCATCCTTCAATGTCATATTTCCGGAGGTAACAGGTACGACTGTCGCCCCAAGCATCTCCATTTTCTGGACATTGGCATGCTGACGTTCCACATCCGTTTTACCCATGTACACAATACATTCCATATCCATCAGGGCACAAACAGTAGCTGTAGCGACCCCGTGCTGTCCGGCACCGGTCTCTGCGATAATACGCTTCTTTCCCATACGGCGTGCCAGCAGGATTTGTCCGATTGTGTTATTGATTTTATGGGCACCGGTATGGTTCAGGTCCTCCCGTTTCAGGTAAATCTTGCAACCATACTTCTCACTCAGTCGTTTAGCGAGGTAGAGAGGTGAAGGGCGACCTACATAGTCACGAAGTAATTGCTCATACTCTGCCTTAAAACTTTCGCTTTCCAGTACTTCCAGATAAGCTTTCTGCAAATCTTCCACACACTGGTGAAGTATTTCAGGTACATAAGCACCCCCGAATTCACCATAATAACCGTTTTTGTCTACTAAATACGTTTTCATCTTATCTATTCTTGTTTGTTTTTCCGCAATAAAAAAAGGCCTGCCGCAAGTGCGACAGACCTTTTACTATATTTTCATTTATTATATACACACAGGACTGCTTTCCCTACGACCTTTCGAGTTGTAAGAAGCGCCACCAATATGTATTTACTATAAATGTTCTCATCACTGTTTTTGTTATTACGTCGGCAAATATAGATATTCTCTCACTATTTGCAAATAAAAACGGTATTTTTTTATAAGAATTTTGTATCCTGCTGATTATTTCCCTACGTTATTGTAAGGTACAGTCCAGCTCTTGTTTAAAAATTCACTCGGACCATAGATATTAAAATCTTTCTTGTACGTGCTTGAATTATTAAATGCCTTCAGTCCTAAATCTACAAAACCGGCAACATATGCAGAAGCTTTAAGAGATACACCCAGTTCCCCTTTATCATTATCAGCCGGAGTCTTAATATATGCGTTTATATTTGCTGTAGCATAGCTATCCAATTCCGTTTCACCTAATACAAATCCGAGCAAATTCAATTTCACACTTGGAACAATACCAATTCTGCTCTGAACTTCAAGAGGAGAGCTAACTCCGGATACTTCAAATTTAAATTCAGGTTTTGCTGATGCAACCTTGCTCCAGTTGCCAGTATAATATGCACCGGCTTTGAATTCAGTGTTCATACCTAAATCGATATTCAAATCAGCAGAAGCATTTGCTTTCACATAACCGCTGAATTTAACGCTTGGAGTAAACTCAACAACCAGAGGAATACCTGCGATTTTATAAACAGCCCAATACTTTTCTGTATTGATGGTCGTTTTAAACTCTTTATTAAAATCGTATTCTTTATCCAGATTATATTTAACATTCACTGGAGCATTTGCATTGATATAACCTTGCATAGACACTTCAAACTTTTTAAGTTTAAACCAGCTAATCTGTACATTCAATATAGTGGTAATCTTAGATTTTACCAAACCGTTAGTTACTGAAATTGCAGACTGTTTGTCTTTACTCAAAGGAACTGATAAGTTAAAAGGATACTCGAATGAATTATCCCAAGATGCACGTGTTGCAGGTGTGTTGTTATAGATTACATCTTCACCGTTTTCATTCTGGCCGATAATTCTAACAGGATATACAATACCACCTGTATGTGAGGCACTTTTTGTTTCTGAACCGTTTTCTCCCAATTGATTCAAACTCAAATCCACGTCAAGGCTTTCAAATAATGAAGCAATTGACTCTTGTTCAATTACTACTACGTAAGAGTTACCTTCTTCTTTGATTGAAAGAATTTTACCGATAACAGCATCTTTAGGTGATGTAAAAGCTGTAATAGTGTTGCCTACCTTAAAGTTTGCAGCTTGTGCACTGTTTTCAACGATGCTTTTGTTAATAATTAATTGATTTCCGTTTGAAGAAGAAACGGTCAATTTTGAATAATCAGCATGATCATCCCCTTGTAAAGAAATGATAGCCTCTGATTTTACTTTTGCCTCAGAGTTGCTGTCTTGGTTTAAATCGTGAGTCTTTTCACATCCGGTTACCAATAAAATGGTAGCCACTAAAATAATTAACGTTCTCATTTTCTAAAGTTGTTAGGATTAATAATTATAAAAATTGTCTGCATTTAAAGCAGAACAATGGTTAAAGTCTTTGTTAAAATTTTATACAACATACCTTACGAATGGTTTTCTTTCGCAAAAGTCCGCAAAAGGTATTTAATACACAAACCGCTTAACATTAAATAACTACAACACAGTTATTTAACATTCTTCAATCCTAATCGTTAACGGTGATTTCTCCTATCAATGAACAGCCCATGTGTTCCTTCACCTGCGTTGAATTCATGCCACAGCCAAACAGGAACATGAGCTTGGTCAATGCACATTCCGTCGTACTGTCGTATCCGCTTATTACACCGGCATCCAACAACCAACGACCTGTTTCATACCGATGCATTTCAACGCTTCCCGCACGGCATTGGGTAACATTCACAATGACAATATCGCGCTCCACCGCATTTTTCAGAATATTAAGGAACCATTCGTCACCAGGGGCGTTTCCACTTCCAAAAGTTTCCATGACAACCCCTTTCAAACCGGGAATATTTAAAATGCTTTCCACCACCTGCGGCGGAATGCCCGGGAATATCTTTAAAATAGCAATATTACGGTCAAGCAGGTAGTGAGGTTTTAAAGGTTTGCGGGCTACCGGATGGTAAATCTGTGTATTATCATACCGGATTGAAATACCCGCATGAGCCAAAGATGGATAATTATAGGAATGAAACGCATTAAAATTATCCGCACTGGTTTTACAGGTACGGTTTCCTCTTAACAAATCATTTTCAAAAAAAATACAAACTTCCGGTACTACCGGCATACCATTTTCACGGGCTGCAGCGATCTCTATAGCCGTTATCAAATTCTCCTTGCCATCCGTGCGAAGCATACCTATGGGTAATTGGGAACCGGTAAGGATAACAGGCTTATCCAGATTTTCAAGCATAAAACTCAGGGCTGAAGCCGTAAATGCCATCGTATCCGTTCCATGCAATACGACAAAGCCATCATAATGATGATAATTATCTGCAATCACCCGGACGATATCCGTCCATGACTCCGGTCCCATCGATGAAGAATCCAGTGGCGGGTCAAACTGTATGGAATCTATCGTATGTCCCAACTCCTTTAATTCTGGAACATGTTCTTCCAAATGTTGGAAATTAAAAGCTTCCAATGCGCCCGTTTCCTTGTTTTCTATCATACCGATAGTTCCACCTGTATATATCAACAAAATGGATGCCTTTGTATTAAGATTATTCATACTGCCACCTGCGGTTTATAAGACGATTGTTATCTTCTGGGTTTAATATCCAACTTTACCGGATGAATCATATTTTCCGGGCTTAATATAGTATCCAACTCTTCTTTTGTCAGAATGCCATGGTCTAATACAAGCTGATATACGCTTTTGCCTGTTTCCAGCGCTTCCTTGGCTATTTTAGTGGAATTCTTATAACCAATTACAGGGTTCAAGGCTGTTACGACTCCAATACTATGATGAACTTCCTCAATACAATGGTCCACATTTGCCACAATACCTTCCACACAAAGCGTACGCAAAGTCTCGAAGCCGTTCATCAACAATTCTGCCGATTCAAAACAGCACTGGGCCATCACCGGTTCCATCGCATTCAATTCCATTTGGGCAGCTTCGCCGGCCATCGTTACACACAGTTCATTTCCGATTACTTTATATGCTATCTGGTTCATGACTTCAGGTATAACCGGATTCACTTTACCCGGCATAATAGAAGAACCGGGTTGCATGGCAGGTAAATTAAACTCTCCCAACCCGCAACGCGGACCGCTTGCCAACAAACGCAGGTCATTACATATCTTATTCATTTTTACTGATACCCGTTTCATCGCAGAAGCATATCCCACCAGACAGGAAGTATCGGAAGTGGCTCCAACCAAATCGGCTGCCAATTTAATATCCCAACCGGTTATTTCACGCAATGCACTGATACACTTCTCTGCATATCCGGGCTCTGCACAAATACCGGTACCGATGGCAGTGGCTCCCATATTGACAGTCAGAAAATCTTCGGCAGCATGGTTCAGGTGAGCTATTTCATCCTGCAAGATACTGGCAAAACCGTTGAAAGTCTGTCCCAATGTCATTGGTACGGCATCTTCCAGCTGCGTACGTCCCATTTTAATAATATGTGCAAATTCCTTTCCTTTTTTGCGGAAAGAAGCGATTAGCGCTTCCAGATACGGAAGCAAATGAAGATGGGTGGCATACATTCCCAAATGGATAGCTGTAGGGTAAGCATCATTGGTCGATTGCGAACAGTTCACATGATCGTTTGGCGAACAATAGATATATTCCCCGCGTTGATGTCCCATAATTTCAAGCGCCCGGTTCGCTATTACTTCATTGGCATTCATATTGGTAGTAGTACCGGCACCTCCCTGGATCATATCCACAGGGAATTGGTCATGATACTGTCCGTCCAGAATTTCCCGGCAAGCCTGCATGATTGCTTTATACTGCCCGGCAGTCAGCAATCCTAAAGAATAATTCGCTTCGGCAGCAGCCATTTTTGTAATGGCAAGGCCGTTAATAAATAATGGATATTCATTCAGATGGAATTTACTGATAGAGAAGTTTTCTATTCCTCTTAATGTTTGCACACCATATAAAGCCTCTTCTGGTATTTCGCGAGCACCTATCAAATCACTTTCGGTACGAGTTTTTCCTGTAATTTTAGATTCCATATCGTTTCTTGTTTTAAAATGTTTTTATTCTTGTTTTGTGCGAATACATACGAACATATATTATATCCGGCAACTTTATCTCTTATTTATGGGCACGAAGATATATACTAACATTTTGAAATCAAAATATATTATCAATTATTTATTTTACCCCAAACAAAGCCCGATAAATCATATATAAAACATATTTTACTGACATTTTGTTAACAAACACGTTATTCTATAATATCAATCATCCATATCCGTTTCTTCATCATACATTTTAGAATCCACACGATTATGCTTATCTTTGCTCTATCAACCAACAAGGCATATACATGTATTTCAAAGATATCATAGGTCAGGAAGATATAAAAAAAAGACTTATACAATCAGCACAAACCGGTATAGTTCCGCACGCCCAGCTTTTCACGGAGCAGGGAGGTGCAGGCGCATTTCCGCTGGCTTTGGCTTACGCCCGCTATCTGAATTGTACAAACCGTACGGAAACAGACTCATGCGGTCATTGTCCTTCTTGTTTGAAATACGATGAACTGGCACATCCGGACTTGCATTTCGTATTCCCGATTGTTGCCAAAAAAGAAAAGAAAAAAGAGGTTTGCGATGATTACCTTACGGAATGGAGAAGTTTTCTGAAAGAACGTCCTTATTTTGATATAGACGGATGGCTGGATTATATGGAAGCCGGCAATTCACAAGCATTGATTTATTCGAAAGAGAGCGATGAAATCATCCGTAAACTCAGCCTCAAAATATACGAGGCTACATACCGCGTTCTATTAATCTGGCTACCGGAGAAGCTTCACCCCACCTGTGCCAACAAATTACTGAAAATAATAGAAGAACCGCCTCAGAATACCGTCATTTTGATGGTATCCGAAACACCCGACCAAATATTGGGTACAATCTTGTCACGTGCCCAACGCATCAATGTACGGGGAATCCATCCGGAAGCCATTGCCGCCTCCATGGTTTCGCAATTCGGTTTGGCACCGGAAGATGCCAAACACATTGCTCATCTGGCTAGTGGAAACTACCTGAAGGCTATTGAAGCAATCAGCTTGGGAGAAGAAAACAAATTCTTCCTTGAACAATTCAAAGGGATGATGCGAAATTCCTGGGCACGTAATGTAAAAGGGATGAAAGGGATGGCAGACCTGCTTGCCGGTATCGGGCGCGAGCGGCAAAAGAATTTCCTATCCTATTGCCAGCATCTGATACGTGAAAACTTTATGTACCGTTTCCAATCCCCGGAACTGAATTACATGAACCTGGACGAAGCGGGGTTCTCCGTAAAATTTGCCCCTTTTATCAATGAGCGGAATGTTTTTGATATTATGGAAGAACTGGCAATAGCAGAACAACAGATCGGACAGAATGTAAATGCAAAAATGATTTTCTTTGATTTATCATTACGGCTTACGGTCTTAATCAAACGATAATATTACAGTTTTTTATTCCGCCAGTTCCCTTTCCACATATAAAAGACTGAGGTTAAAATCATCAGATTATATACGTGTTCGGTAGTCCAGCAAACTGCCACGTCCGCTTTTACAACGATACCGATCCAATACGCGTATAATACATATACAAAAATGCTCCCCATATCGATAAGCAGTGCAGTCTTTGTATTTCCCGTACCTGATACGCTAAAGAATATAATAAACGCCGGCACTGCTATCAAGTAGGAAGACAACATCACCCAGAGGGAGTCCACCGATGCAGCAATCAAATCCTGGTTATCCGTATAAATACGTAAAACCAATTCCGGAAACAATGCAATCAAAAGACCTAAAGGCAAGACAAAATAATAACAAATCCGTATTGTACGTTTACACAAGCCAAGCACATCATCTGCCTGCCCTGCTCCTATCAGGTTACTCACCATCGAACTGGTAGTCGATGCAAAAGCATTCACAAACATAAACAGAAATGAAGAAATACTCCGTACCACATTGGTTATGGCCAACGGACGTTCGCCATGCCGTTCCATTACAATAAAGAAAATAAACCATCCGAGGAAAGCAATTCCATGTTGTACCATTATCCAAAGGGAGATATTCAGGATTTGCTTCAGTATCCGGTAATTGATACCCGCCCATTCGAAAAGGCCATATTTTTTATAGTCAATCTTCTTATAGGTATAAATGATAAAGAAGAGAACGGACACTCCTTCGGATATTGAAGATGCGATAGCAGCTCCGGCTATTCCCAACGCTGGGAAACCCAATTTACCGAAAATAAGGATATAGTTCAACACGACATTTGTCAATACCATCACGATGGAGTTGGCTGTCAATATCTTCGTCTTCGTTATACCTACATAAAAAGCACGGAACATTACAGCTATAAAAGAGAAAAAGAAACCATAAACCCTCCAGTCTATATATTTCAATGTAGCCTCGTAGACTGCATCCGAACTGATTAGCTTCTTCAGGAATAAAGGCGAAAATAAGTGAGATGCCGTAAACAACAATGCTGCCAATAAAAAAAGGAAGAGTGTTCCTTGCATAAAGACCGAACCGATCTGCTTATACTCTCGGGCTCCGTTCCGGCGTGCAATCAGAACCTGCGCCCCGATACTGAAACCGAAGCCCAACATATAGATAACCAAATAATAAACGCCGGCAAGGGCGGAAGCTCCTAATTCGACTTCACCGACACGTCCCAGATAGGCAGTATCCGTTAATCCAATCAGATGCTCCATCATAAGGCTCATCAATACCGGAAATGTAATATGAAGAATTTGTTTGTTTGTAAATTGCATGTGGATCCAGTTGACAGTTGACAGTTGACAATTATTTTGCTGCGAAGGTACTAATAAATGCAGAATGAAAACAAGACGGATAAAATAAAAAAACCGCCCTATTCTCACGAACAAGACGGATAACCTAATCTAACTTAATTCTAATACCATGAAAAACACTATATCTTAATAACAGTACCGGAAGCAAAAAGTTCGATAGTCCGGTCTATTTTTATTTCTTCTACAAAAGAAAAATCATGTGAAATCAACAAAACGGTACCTTTATAATCCTGAATTGTTGTTGTTATAATTTCAACACTTTGTATATCCAAATTGTTCGTCGGTTCATCCAAAATAAATATATCCGGAGTATTATTTCCTACCATCAGGCAACAGAACAATAAACGTATTTTCTCTCCCCCACTCAGACAGGCACAGGATTTATCCCAGGTCCCATAGGGAAAAAGAAAACGGTTCAGGATTGTTTTCAGCTCATGCTCCGGTTTATGGGCAGTGTTAAATTGTTCCAACTGCTCATAAACGCTCAGGGTTCCATCAATCAACGAACATTCCTGATCGATATAAACGGATGTAAAACCGGCCCGTGCAATATGGCCTTCTACAGGTTCCAAGCTGCCTAAAAGCAATTTCACCAAAGTGGTTTTACCACTGCCGTTGCCCCCGCTTATACGGATACGGTCGCCACTCCGGATCTGAAAACTCAAAGGCTCGTCCCACAGGCAGGAGGAAGCGTAACCAAAATTAATCCGGTCTGCCGTAACCAGAATCTTGCCCACATGGAGATTAGGCGAATTAAAATCGGTCTGCAATTCCCTGCCGTCAGGAATATTTTTACGGATATCATTTATCGAGGCCAACAGGGCAGCCTGTTTATCCTCATGTATTTCTTTCAGCTTATCCGTACTTCTTTCCGATTTACTTTTTAATGAATTCAACATAATACGGGGCAACCCTTTTTTAATGTTCGTTTTTTCACCACGGACATTTGCCTTATCCTTACGTTCCAATGCTTCCCGGGCTGTTTTACGAGCCAGACGGTAAGCCTTCTCTTTTTCATCCAACTGGTTTTGCAAGGCTTGCAAGGCTATTTCCTTTTGTTCCTTGTAAAAATCATAATTACCACCATACAAGGTTACCGTATTTCTCTCCAACTCACAAATGGCTGGCAACAGACTCAGCAAAGTCCTGTCATGGCTTACAACTAACAGGGTGGCACGCCCGGTCTGCACCAGACGATACAATTTTTGCCGGCCTGACACATCCAAATGGTTGGTAGGTTCATCCATCAGAATAATTTCCGGAGAGTGAACCTGGATACCGGATAAAAAAACCTTTGTCTTTTCACCGCCACTTAGCATGGACATCGGCTGGGCGAGCCTCAAATAAGGCAAATCCCAAAAAGCCAGGGCCGACAAGCAACGTTCTTCTATATCCCAGTCGTCGTTCAGGATAGAAAAATTATCCGTAGTAGCTTCTCCGTTCAGGATGGCATGCAATGCTTTCAGTTTGGGAGCAACCCGAAGGGCTTCGGCTACTGTCAGGTTATCATACTGCCCGAAATGTTGCGGCACGTAATAAGGTTGCGAGGAACAAACCACATCACCGGACGAAGGATTCAACTCGCCTGCAATAATACGCAGCAAAGTGGATTTACCGGTTCCATTATTACCGATTAACGCAACTCTGTCTCCTTTATTTACAATCAGATTTATATGCTGGAACAGTGGTTCTTTATCAGCATGAACATAGCATAATTGATGTACAGATATGCACATAACTTTCTCAAAAATTAAAATGTTAAAACTAAAAGGGGAAATTCACATAGTGCCAGAGATAGCACAAATGCCGGTTAAGGTTATACCAAATATCGCCCCCGGAAAGATTGGGAAGCGTTCTTATTCATATTTTTGGTACCGGCTTACTTAGATATTTTCATCGGAGTATTTATAAAATTATGCCGCAAAGGTAAAATATAAAAATGAGAATCAGAACAGAATACAGAAAAAAATGTAAATCAGGAAGGAATGTGGCATTTATAGTATGTTATTAGCCTGATTGCAAAACATAGGTGTTTTGAATCCAAAGCATATATGTTTTGAAATTAAAACACCTATGTTTTAATTTCAAAGGCTGTCTAACTTTTGAACTGCAGTTCAATGTCAGACAGCCTCCTTTTAATCTCATTATAACTATCAATCTTAATCGATAGCTATAGTATTGTTTTATTCTTGAATACAACGTATATAAGCACAATAGCTGCTTTTTAACTCTTCAGTATCAAAAATCCTTACTGTCTCTTTATCCGCATTGAGCTCTACAACTGCATACATATTAAAACCTTCATTTGTACATGTTGATGAATAATAAAAAGTTCTATCTCCTATAATATAATCCATATCATTTTCATATTTAAGTGGAAGTATAAGAGTCTCAGAGAATAAGCCTGTTCTGAGAGAAAAATAGGGTACCTCCTGGAAGTAAATATGAAAATGATGACGCCAACCATTGAAATAATGTAAACCAATGTCCCCAAATTCATATTCTACAGGCACACGCCATCCTTTAGGACAAGGATCAGAATCAGATTTTATAGGACAATTTCTACTCCCTTTATTCCAAGGGTTTTCCAAATTTGGTCTTATATCATCGTCTCCCTGCGAATTTTTACCTTTTATAGCTGTTGCCCCAATATTTATAGGAGCCCAATATTTTTTATTTAAATATACCGGACTAAATTCTGTATCATCATATTTTGGACGATACTCAAATGTTATAGTATCTGCAACTAAGCTAGTACCATTTTTTAAAATCATACAAATATCTAAAGGTACTTGTAAATCTTCTACCTGAGTTGGTATTGAAGAAACAGAGATTTCAGATAAATAGTTATAGGCTATACCTGCATCGGTTGTTTGTTTATAAGTTGATGTTATATCTACTTTAGGAATCTTTTTATTAACAGAAAGCCCCTTTTCGTCATGTTTATAAACAAATTCAATCACGGGTTTTTGTGTAGATTTAACTTTGAATGATAGGCTTTCCAAATTAAGACTGCCACCTGTTGCAGTGTCTGTCAATAAAATAGTTTGAGGCTCTTCATTAAATGAAACATCTTCAGAGAGTACATTAAAATCATATAGCAAAAGATTTGTTTTCTCTAATACCTCTTGATTTTCTTTGCTAATTTCCTCCTTACCACAAGCTGCAAATAAAATAACTGCAACAATAGATAACACCGATAGTTTTTTCATGAATACAATATTTAGTGGTTTATATTATGATTGACTTTTTTAAGTAAACTACAATTAATAGCGAGCGCAAAAGTAGGTCAAATTGTCAATACTAAAGCCTGTGTTTTGTTTTATTACATATTTACAGATCAACAATTTAGCATAATAAACCATTAAAAAAAACTTGTATGTTTTGATTTACATAAACTCTATAAAATATTTTTTTTATTTATCAGGTGTACTTGTTACAAAACAAATAAACACAAATTAACTTATTTGCAGATTGTAATTATTTATATATCAAGGAACTTAAAATCTTTGCATTGTAAACATCCAATTTCAAATTTTCTTCTTCCCGGATTTATCAGTTTATCTCAGACAAACAGTACCAATACGCTCATCGCCCCATGCGCCCCGAATACCAAAGCCTGCTCGATGTCGGCAGTTTTGGAGGGACCGGAGACGAAGAAACTGAAACCGTAATCGGCATGTTCCATTTTATGGTAGGCTTCGTGCATATTATTTACAATCTCCTCTTTGGGAACCAGTATCACCAGGTTGGTGGAGATAAAATAAAGCGCTTTATGCTTCACTTGCCGGGTAATCCAGACAGCGCCGTTTTCTGCTACGGCAAACTCGCCTTTTACAATGGCAAGGTCGGTATTGTTCAAATCCCTCGGATCGTCCAAATCGTCCGGATTGAAAGTGGCACAGGTAATATCCGGCAGGTTGGAGGCTATGCGTTCGGCTTCCGGGAAATGGCGGCGGATTACTTCATTTATATCCTCTTCCGGTTGAAGGAAAAGGGCTGTACCTCCGGCGGCTTTCAGGGATTCGGCAAACTGTGCTGCCTTGTCCGGGTAACTGATGGCATCCAGTGTGACGGATGGCTTTTCGTAGCGCTTGCCGGTGTGTGTACGGATGGCTAATAATATTTCGTTTTTTGAGTCCATGATGATATCTTATAGTTTCTTATTTTTCCACATCTCGTTGAAGGATTCCTTGGCAAAGGCCGGCATTTCGCGTCCTTTACCCCAAGCATTCAAACAATTGTATATCATGAAACGGGGCATCTTGTTTACCAGCGGGGCAAACTTGAGGGCTGTATTGAACAAAGCCGGACGTTCCATAAGGAACTTCATGCCGCCGGACATCAGCTTCTTCTCCGTGCTGGCTTTTCCTACTTTATCCAAATCCTGACGCCAGCGGTAAATCTGTTCGCCCAGGTCTATCTTGACCGGACAGACATCGGAACACGACAGGCACAACGAGCAGGCGGATACATTATCCGAATATTTCACAGGGTCTTTCAGCATCGACAAATTAATGCCGATAGGACCGGGTATAAAATAAGTATAGGAATATCCCCCGCTCCGGCGGTATACCGGGCAGGTGTCCATACATTCCCCGCAACGGATACAGTTCAGGGTACGGATATGATCCGGGCGGGACAGGATATTGCTGCGTCCGTTATCCACGATAATAATATGGAACTCCCCTCCTTCTTTCGGTTTGCGGTAATGGGAGGTATAAGAGGTGATGGGTTGCCCTGTGCCCGAACGTGCCAGCAGGCGGGTAAATACGCCCAATGCTTCGAGATCGGGTACAATCTTTTCCATTCCCATAACGGCGATATGCACTTTCGGGAAAGAGGTTCCCATATCGGCATTCCCTTCATTGGTGCACACCACAATCTCGCCGGTCGAAGCAACGGCAAAGTTTACACCCGTCATGGCTACATCGGCATGAAGGAACTTCTCACGCATATTCTTGCGGACTTCGTGGGTAAGGTATGTCGGGTCTGAATTGCCTTTCTCCGTACCCATCTCCCGCTCCATCATTTTGCCTACGGCTTCCCGCTTGATATGGATAGCGGGCATTACGATATGGCTGGGGGCAAGGTGCATCAACTGAAGGATGCGTTCGCCCAGGTCGCTTTCTACCACCTCATAGCCCTGCGACTGGAGATAGGCATTCATATGGCATTCTTCCGTAAGCATGGACTTGCTTTTAATCAAGGTATGCGCATCATGTTCGCGAAGGATTTGATGGACAATCCTGTTATGTTCTTCCGCATCTTTCGCCCAGTGGACAATGGCGCCGTTGGCAAGTGCCTGTTTCTCGAACTCCTGCAAGAGGGTTTCCAGATGGCTGTTGGAATACAGTTTGATATCGCAGGCAAGCTGGCGCAGGCGTTCCCATTCGGGAAGGGTGCGGCTCATCCTGTCTCGTTTGACACGGACCATCCAAAGGGTTTCATCGTGCCAGGCTTCCTGTTGGCGGTCGGCTATAAAGCGGGCTGCTGCTTTTGCATGTTTCGTACTCATAATCCGGAGGCTAATATTTGAACGATATGAATGGTTTTTATCGGAAGGTTATCGCGTTTGATAACGCCTTCCATGTGCATCAGGCAAGAGCTGTCGGCTCCGGTAATGTATTCGGCTCCGGTACTCATATGGTCTTTTACCTTGTCCTGCCCCATACAAACGGACACGGCAGGTTCTTCCACGGCAAACATACCGCCGAAGCCGCAGCATTCGTCGATTCGCTTGGGCTCGAACACCTCGATTCCTTTTACCAGCGAAAGCAAATCGCGCAGTTTGGAGTAATACGGGATATTCAACTCGCTCGGAGCAGAAAGAAGCAGCTCGCGCACCCCGTGGCAACTGTTATGGATACTCACTTTATGAGGGAATACGGCATCCAGTTTATCTACTTTCACCACGTCGTGCAGGAACTCGCAAATATCATAGATTTTACCCTGGTTCAGACATACATGGTTTGCCCTTTCCAATATCTGCGGATGGTTTTCTTTCACAAATGCCACGCAACTGGCGGAAGGTCCCACTACGTAATCGTATTCCAGAAACAGTTCTTCCATACGGAGCGCCAGGTTCAACGATTCATTTTCAAAACCTGCATTCGCCATCGGCTGGCCGCAACACGTCTGGTCGAGCGGATAATCCACGTTCAATCCAAGGCTTTTCAATAGTTTGTAAGAGGCTACCCCCACCTCCGGATAAACCGCATTGATATAACACGGAATAAAAAGTCCTATCTTCATATTGGTTTATTTGTTATAACATTTATATAACCCTTGTTGATGAAAATATGTTTCGCAGGTTTTGATTTATATTGACTGGTATAGACGTATAGTTGCATACATCCACACCCTACCCATTAAAGAGAGTATGTCAAAAGCACATAACAACTTACATAAGGACAAAATTTCAGGCACAGATTCCACGGATTTCACGGTTCTTATAAACTAAAACTGTGAAATCCGTGGAATCCGTGCCTAAAAGAAAGTATCAAAATCGTTTTGACACATTCCCTTTACCAGATTATATCTGTTATTTATATTCCTGCCAGCTCTTTATCTGTATATCATCCATACCCAGCGTGCAGAAGGCTTCGATGAAGGCACTTGCCAGACGGGCATTGGTGATAAGAGGGACATTCAGGTCGATAGCGGCACGGCGGATTTTATATCCGTTGTTCAGCTCTCCGGCTGAAAGGTCACGCGGAATGTTTACAACCATGTCTATCTTCTTTTCATGGAGCAAGGTCAGCGCCTGAGGTTCTTTGCCCTCTTCACTCGGCCAGTAGACCTGCTCGTTCGGAATGCCGTTTTCTTCGAGGAAACGATGCGTGCCTCCGGTTGCATACAAGGTGTATCCCTTATTTGCCAGCATCTTGGCTGCATCCAGCATGGCTACTTTCTGCTTCGGTGTTCCGGTAGAGAGCAAGACGGTCTTTTTCGGGATACGAAGCCCTACGGACAGCATACTTTTCAGAATGGCTTCGGAGAGGTCGTCGCCGATGCAGCCCACCTCACCGGTAGATGCCATATCCACACCCAGCACCGGGTCTGCCTTTTGCAGGCGGTTGAAGGAGAACTGGGAGGCTTTGATACCTACATAATCCAGGTCGAACTCGTTCTTAGCAGGTTTCTCTACCGGCAAGCCCAGCATGATGCGGGTGGCAAGTTCGATAAAGTTTATCTTCAATACCTTGCTGACGAACGGGAAAGAACGGCTGGCACGGAGGTTACACTCGATTACCTTGATTTCATTCCCCTTGGCAAGATACTGGATATTGAACGGACCGGAGATATTCAGTTCCTTCGCAATCTGCTTGCTGATACGTTTGATGCGGCGTACGGTTTCCACATACAGCTTCTGAGCCGGGAACTGGATAGTGGCATCACCGGAGTGCACGCCGGCAAACTCGATATGTTCGCTGATGGCATACATCACAATCTCGCCTTTATCGGCTACGGCATCCATTTCCACCTCTTTGGCATGTTCGATAAACTGGCTGACTACCACCGGATGTTTCTTGCTTACATTGGCGGCAAGTTGCAGGAAGCGTTCCAGTTCCTCCCGGTTGGAGCAGACATTCATTGCCGCCCCGCTCAGCACATAACTCGGGCGTACCAGAACCGGGAAACCTACCTCTTCTACAAACCGGTTGATGTCGTCCATGGAAGAAAGTTCCTTCCAGCGCGGCTGGTCTACCCCGATGCGGTCGAGCATGGCGGAGAACTTCTCGCGGTCTTCCGCATTATCGATACTCTTGGCGGATGTACCGAGGATATTGACATGCTGTTCATCCAGACGCATCGCAAGGTTATTCGGAATCTGTCCGCCGGTAGAGACAATCACGCCGTGCGGGTTCTCCAGTTCGAGAATATCCATCACGCGTTCGAACGTCAACTCGTCGAAGTACAGGCGGTCGCACATATCATAGTCGGTGGAGACAGTCTCCGGGTTGTAGTTAATCATCACCGAACGCCAGCCTTCCTTCCGGATGGTTTCGAGTGCCTGCACACCACACCAGTCAAATTCCACTGAACTACCGATACGGTAGGCCCCGGAACCGAGCACTACGACAGAGCGATGGTCGTTTTCGTATTCAATATCATTTTCCGTACCGCTGTAAGTCAGGTACAGGTAGTTTGTCTGTGCCGGATATTCGGCGGCAAGGGTATCTATCTGTTTCACCACCGGAAGGATGCCATGCTCCTTACGGAACTGGCGAACGAGCATCATCCCTTTTTCTATCTCTTCATCCAGACCGAGGGCACGGGCTATCTGGAAATCAGAAAAGCCAAGTTGCTTTGCTTTACGCAACAGGGTGACAGGTGACAATTGACAATTGACAGTTGACAGTTGACAGGTGACAGGTGACAGGTGTTCTTTATATTCTTTTTTAACTATCAACTGTCCACTGTCAACTGTCAACTGTCCACTGTCAACTGTCAACTGCCTCAGTTCTTTGGACGTTTGCATGATTCCGTACAGTTTTTGAAGGAACCAGCGGTCTATCTTGGTCAGCTCGTGTATCTGGTCTACCGTATAACCGGCACGGAATGCTTTGGAGATAACGAAAATACGACGGTCTGTCGGTTCGTGCAGCGCTTTGTCTATATCGGATATAACCAGTTCTTTATTTTCTACGAAGCCGTGCATGCCCTGCCCTATCATGCGAAGCCCCTTCTGGATGGCTTCTTCAAAGGTACGTCCGATAGCCATTACCTCGCCAACGGACTTCATGCTGCTGCCTAACTCACGGGCCACGCCGTGGAACTTACCTAAATCCCAGCGGGGGATTTTACATACCACATAGTCGAGAGCCGGCTCAAAGAAAGCACTGGTCGTACGGGTTACCGAGTTCTTCAAATCGAAAAGACCGTATCCCAATCCCAGTTTTGCTGCCACAAAAGCCAACGGATAACCGGTTGCCTTGGATGCCAGAGCAGACGAGCGGCTGAGGCGGGCATTGACTTCAATCACACGGTAGTCTTCCGATTCCGGGTCGTAGGCATACTGTACGTTACATTCGCCTACAATACCGATATGGCGGATGATACGGATAGCAAGCTCACGTAATTTATGATAATCCGTATTACTTAAGGTTTGCGAAGGAGCAATTACGATACTTTCACCGGTATGGATACCCAGCGGGTCGAAGTTCTCCATGTTACAAACGGTGATACAGTTGTCGAAACGGTCGCGGACCACTTCGTATTCCACTTCCTTCCATCCCTTCAGACTCTTTTCCACCAGTACCTGGGGAGAGAAAGAGAATGCCTTTTCCACCAGGACATCCAGTTCTTCTTCATTATCGCAGAAACCGGAACCCAGACCTCCTAAGGCATAAGCAGCTCGGACAATAACCGGATAACCCAATTCAGCAGCAGCACGGCGGGCATCGGCTGCATTCTCCACGGCTTCGCTCTTGATTGTCTTTACCTCGATTTCATCCAGTTTGCGGACAAACAATTCGCGGTCTTCCGTATCCATGATAGCCTGTACCGGAGTACCCAATACACGCACATTATATTTTTCCAGTACGCCGCTCTGGTATAAAGCGACTCCGCAGTTCAGTGCTGTCTGGCCGCCGAACGCCAGCAAAATGCCTTCGGGGCGTTCTTTTGCGATGACCTTTTCCACAAAGAAAGGAGTAACGGGCAGGAAATAAACCGTGTCCGCAACTCCCTCCGAAGTTTGTACCGTTGCAATATTCGGATTGATAAGCACCGTTTGGATGCCTTCTTCCTTGATTGCCTTTAATGCCTGGCTGCCTGAATAATCGAATTCGCCGGCTTCGCCAATCTTCAGAGCGCCGGAACCAAGTATCAGGACTTTCTTTATATCTTCTTTCATGTTTGCTTCTTTTTTAATGGCTTCCAACCCTGTATCATAATAACTCTACAAATTTATCAAAGATAAACTCCGTATCCGTAGGCCCGCTGCATGCTTCGGGATGGAACTGGGAAGAGAAGAATGGTTTCGTTTTATGCTTAATACCTTCGTTCGTACCATCGTTCATGTTTACAAAAAGCGGTTCCCATTCGGCACCCAAAGTATCATTGTCTACGGCATAACCGTGGTTCTGGGAGGTAATGAAACATTTTTCCGTTCCTACCATACGAACCGGCTGGTTATGGCTGCGATGACCGTATTTTAATTTATAGATGGAAGCCCCTCCTGCTTTACCGAGCAATTGGTTCCCCATACAGATTCCGCAGATGGGTTTGTCTCCGCCAAGTGCCTTACGAATGTTCTGAACGGCGGCATCGCAGGTATCCGGGTCGCCGGGTCCATTGCTGATGAAAAGCCCGTCGTATTCCAAACCGTTGAAATCATAATTCCAGGGGACACGTATCACGGCTACATTCCGCTTCAACAGGTTACGGATAATGTTATGTTTAACTCCGCAATCTACCAGGATAACCCGTTTCAATTGAGGGTTGAGAGTCGACATTTGAGAATTGTTGAAGTATGCTACCGGGAAAGATTCGCTGGTACCGTCGGGCTGATAGCAGATAATCTCTTTACAGGACACTTTATCCACATAATTGATGTCGCCGTAATTGGGAGCCGAGAACTGCAAATCCCCATCTCCAATGACAATCCGTCCCATCATAACCCCATGTTCACGCAATTTCTTTGTCAATGCACGGGTATCGATACCGTAAATTCCGGGTATTTGTTCTTTCTTTAACCAGTCGCCCAGACTTTCCTCCGCATTCCAGTGGCTGTATTCATGACTGTAATCACTCACAATAATGGCGTCTGCATGTATCTTCTCGCTTTCCATAAAAGTGGAGATACCATTCTTTTCAAAAGTACGGGGAGGTACTCCATAGTTTCCTACCAAAGGATAAGTCAAAACCATTAGCTGACCGGCATAAGAAGGGTCGGTCAAACTCTCCGGATAACCGGTCATCGCGGTGTTGAACACGACTTCGCCGGTTACATCTTTTTCATAGCCAAAAGAAAGGCCACGAAAACAAGTACCGTCATCCAGAACTAATGTTGCTGTTTTTTCTATCTGCATAATTTTAAAAGTTGACAGTTGACAAGTGACAGTTGACAAGTGGCAGCCGGTAGTCACAAACCTAACTGTCACTTGTCAACTGTCAACTGTCAACTGATTAAATATTCTTCTTCCATATAATTAATGAACGCATTGTTCACCATGCGCGCACCGCCTGGTGTAGGATAATCGCCGGAAAAATACCAGTCGCCGGGATGATTCGGACAAGAAGCATGTAAGCCTTCGAGTGTCTGATAAACGATTTCCACTTCCGCCTTCGTTCCGGGAGGGGTAAGCAACTGGACCATTTTGGCTGAGATTTCCTCATCGGTAAACGGTGCATAAATCTCTTTTACATAGTTCACAATCATTCCGTCCTTTTGCATCTGCTGTAACTTTGCTTTCCGGTAGGCTTCCAGGATTATTTCATCCTGCCCTCTCTCTTCCAGCAAAGCAACTGCGGCTTTGAACGCTATAAATTCATTCATCCTGGACATATCGATACCGTAATAGTCCGGATAACGAACCTGCGGAGAAGAAGACACTATCACAATCTTCTTCGGGTGCAAACGGTCCAGAATACCGATAATACTCTGTCGCAAAGTGGTTCCACGCACGATGCTGTCATCTATCACCACCAGATTATCCTCGAAAGGAACAATACTGCCATAGGTAATATCATATACATGCGCCGCCAAATCATTGCGGCTGTTCCCTTCGGCGATAAAGGTACGCAATTTTATATCTTTTATAGCAACTTTCTCACAACGAACCCGCATGGAAAGTATTTGTTCCAGATCTTCTTCTTTAATTAAATGGTTGCGGTCGGCTATCCACTCTTTCTTTAACTTGTTCAGATATTCGTTCAGCCCTTCCTGCATGCCGAAATAAGCGACTTCCGCCGTATTCGGAATAAAGGAGAAAACGGTATGGTTCAAATCATTGTCAACAGCTTTCAGGATGGCCGGCACCAGATTTTTACCTAAACATTTACGTTCTTTATAAATATCCACATCACTGCCACGGGAGAAATAGATACGTTCGAAAGAGCAGGCTTTGTTTTCTTTCGGCTCCACGATTTGCGAGGTTCGGAATTCGCCGGCCTTGCTAATCAGGACAGCCTGCCCGGGTTTCAGCTCCTTAATATCCTCAGCCTGTACATTCATTGCTGTTTGTATAACCGGACGCTCGGAAGCAAGAACAACTATCTCGTCGTCCGCATAATAAAAGGCTGGGCGGATACCCCATGGGTCGCGCACGCTGAACATTTCACCGCTACCGGTCTGGCCGCAGATTACATATCCTCCATCCCATTGCGGGGCACAACGTTTCAACATGTTCGACAAATCTACATTTGATTCGATTGCATGGGTAATCTCCATACCTCTCAGGCCTTCGCCCTCAAACTTCTGGTACAGACGTTCGATTTCCCGGTCCAAACGGTGCCCGATTTGTTCCAGCATGATAAAAGTATCTGCATAAGCACGCGGATGCTGCCCAATGGCCGTTATCTCATCAAAAATATCTTGTACGTTAGTTAAATTGAAATTACCGCATAATGCCAGGTTCTTGGCTCTCCAGTTGTTGCGGCGTAAAAAAGGATGGACATAGGAAATACCGGATTTCCCGGTTGTACTGTAACGCAGGTGGCCCATATAAAGCTCTCCTGCAAAAGGAAGGTTCGTTTTAGCGTAAATGGGATCATTTAATTTACCGGGCGGACAGTCTTTGTAATGATTATGAACGGCTGCAAATATATCGGTAATCGCTCCTGTCCCTAAGGCCCTTTCCCGAAACATATATTCTTCACCGGGGCTTGCTTCCAACTTCACGCAGGCTAAACCGGCTCCTTCCTGACCGCGGTTATGCTGCTTTTCCATCAGCAAATAGAGTTTGTTGAGGCCATACATCCAGGTACCATACTTCTGATGATAATACTCTAAAGGTTTCAGTAACCGGACCATGGCGACTCCACACTCATGTTTAAGTACTTCCATTTGGTTCAATCTTGTTTATTCTGGTTGCAAAGATACTTACAATATATTACATATTGCTCATGTAAACAAAAAGATATTTGACACATTAATAGAAATAATGATTTTATCCGGCATTTAGTTAATTTATTTTATAAAATAATACTTTTTAGACACAATAACAAATACATAGAAAAAAGGCTTTGTTATCTATTAATTTATAAGAAGAAAGAACCTGTTAAATAAATAATTTACAAAACACCCGAAAAATCCTTGCATCATCCTGCACCATCCCATTCCTGAAATCCGTATGATTATCATACCCAATCACGGGAATCACATGCAATTCTTTTGCCAGACAAAGCTTTTCCTTCCTAAACTTTTTCAGTGTAAGGCTTACTTTAATTTTGAATAAATACATATATTTGTTTCAAATTAAATTTTGTATTATGAAAATCAGGTATTACATCCTCATGGTTGTTGTTTGCTTCTGTACCACCCTCCAGGCTCAAAGCAGGGCAAACGAATTGATGAAACAGGCACAAAGTAGTCTTGAAACAAAAGATTATACAAAGGCCCGTTATCTTTTTATTCAGGCTTACAAAGCGTTTGCCAATAAAGGTGAATATGCACAAGCCATCGAATGCGGAACCAAAGCAAGCTCACTTTATTACCGCGAGAATTATTATAAAGAGGCATTCGACCTATGCCGGCAAATGAACCAGTTCCTTTTCGATGAAGAGCAGAAAGCACAAAAGACATTCTATGATCAGCGCTTCGCCATTACCAAAGAGCGCCTGCAAATGTATATACAGCTCAAAAACATGGCACAAGCCCAAAACCAGCTTAACGAACTGGATAATTTAGCCAAACAATCCGGCAACAATCAACTATCCGACGATTTATTATATACCCAGGCAAGTTTCTATTATACGTTCGGACAAAATGAACAGGGAGACAGCTATTTCCAGAAATTGACCAATCAGCACAAGGAAAAGAAAGAATATGATAAAGTAAGCGAATGCTATAAAAACCTGATAGCAATCGCCCGAAAAGCCAACAACGCTCCCCTGATGGAACGCACATACGAAAAATATATTGTCTGGACCGATTCAGTCAAAGCCCTCACGGCACAAGACAAGCTGGGAGCCTTGCAACTGAAATACGACGACAGCCTGCAAACCATTCAGGATAAAGACAACACGCTTGCCGGCAAACAATACATGATAATCGGATTATGTACTTTTGCCGCAATTCTTATTGCCGCCTTACTTTTCATCATATTCATTTTATTGCGCTTTATCATCCTCAATAAGAAATTAAAAAAAATCATCCAGACCACCAATGAGCATAATGAACAACAAACCAAGTTCATCCAAAATATTTCCGCTCAGATGGAACCGACCCTGGATAAACTGAATATTTCCGTCCAGGAACTGGGAACTGCCGCTCCGGAGCAGGCTAAAGCAATCAAAGTACGGATAGATGCCCTGAAACAATTCAGTGAAAACATCCAGGAACTTTCCGAACTGGAAAATTCTTTGCTGGAAACTTACGAAAAGCAGTCCTTTAATGTAAGTAACTTTTGCAAAGACATCATGGACAAAATTAAAGAGGATGTTCAGCCGGAAGTTGAAACAATCGTAGATGCTCCTTCCCTGGAGATAAAAACAAATCCGGAGCAACTGGAAAGAATATTGTTACATCTGCTGAAAAATGCCGCATTATATACTTCTACCGGTAAAATAAGATTGGTATTCAAGAAAAAAGGAGCTCATTTATGCCAGTTCATCATATCCGACAGCGGCCCCGGTATTCCTGAAGAACAAAAAGAAAACATATTCAAACCTTTCCGGGAAATTAAAGACCTGGCTGAAGGCGACGGACTCGGCCTGCCTATCTGTTCCCTGATCGCAAATAAAATAAACGGCAACCTCTCCATCGATATGGAATATAATAAAGGATGCCGTTTCACTTTGGCATTACAGGTATAAGGGATAAAAAACTACAAAATAAGAAAGCCTGACAGTTATGAAGATATCCTCAAAAACTGTCAGGCTTTCTTATTTTTGCCAATAGCCGTTTTCTAAATCCATAATTATGATTTGTCCGAATCATAGTTATGATTTCGGAAAAACATAACTATGATTCAGGAAAGCCATAAAAAATATCCAGTCCTCCTGTAATCACTACGGTGGACTGGATGAATTTGACAAAAATCTCTTTCAATATTAATTATGCCAAATGTTTTTATTTCATTTTTTTATTCCCAACCCGGATTCTGTGGCAGCAGATTCGGATTCAAACCTATCTGGGCCGTCGGAACATTAAACAAATAGTTTTTAGGAGAAGTAAACATGGCTTTCGGGTTGGTTACACGTTTTGTATATACATCCACGGATCCATTTACCAGACCTAATTCGTTTACAATACTATCATAATCCTTCTCATTATACCCGGTCGGATCACTTTCGCTCGTGGCTTTATCCGGAATAATACCCAGTTTCGGTTTATTCAGGTTTTCACCGCAAGCCCAACGCATCAAATCATAATAACGATAGCCTTCCGCCATTAATTCAACACGGCGTTCGCGACGGATTTCCCGGATAAGGTTTGCATTCGGACCTTTGATAGTAGGATATTCGCTAACTAATTTCGGGTCTTCTTCCGGGCTTGCAGTTAAATGCCATTTGAAACCGACACGGTCTCTCAAAGCGTTTACTGTTTTGTCTAATTCCGGATCTAACCCTAATTCTGCTGCAGCCTCTGCACGGGTCAGCAAAATTTCCGCATAGCGGAAAATCGGAGCATCTTCCGTACCCTGATGGTGTGTTTCGGATAATTCACCCGGATTATAGAATTTGACAATTGCATAACCTGTCGATGTACTATAACCGATACCGGATGTTATTTTTCCGATATCCGGACGTTTGCCTTCCAGATAATAAGTAAACTCACCGGCTTCCGGTGTCGGAACAGTCTGTAACAGACGCGGGTCACGGTCTTTCAATTCTGCAATTAATGTAGTATGCTGCGTATGTCCTTCGCAACCGCAGATAGAAATAGGCAAACCGGTGTTAGCACATAGATAATCGTCTACTGCATCCTTACTCAAACCGATAGGTCTTTCCAAACCTTTATATATCTGGCGGGTTACATTATTACCCATACTTTTACCGGGGTCATATTCTTTAGATAATATAACTTCTTTGTTGCTATTATAATCTGCCTGAATAAACAGTTCATAATAAGATTTTTCAGGTTTGGAACCCACAAACAAAGCATAACCATATTCCGGCTTCATCAATTCGCCTGCCGCATCATAAGCAGCCTGCAAAAATTCCTGATCACCTTCAATATTGTGGTAACGGCGATAAGTACCTTCAAACAAACACATACGTGCTTTCAAAGCAAGTGCCGCATCCTTGCTGATACGGGAAACACCTGTTGTCGCTTTTGTCGGCAACCATGCAATAGCCTGATTTATGTCTTTTAATACATTAGCCATCACTACGGTGCGGGAATCACGGGCTTTGTACAAATCCTCGTCGCCGGGAACCAATGCTTTATCATACCAGGGCACATCGCCGAAACGACGTACTTTATTGAAGTAATCCATGCATTTGAAGAAAAGAATTTCTCCGGCGTAACGCTGTTTTACAGACTCTATCTCGGGAGACAATTCATAATTTGCCAGAAAATCATTGCAAGCACGGATATTCTCCCATTTCCATTCGTCATCTTTTGTAGAAATTGTCTGCTGACTGAATGCGACCGTATTCATATCCCATGGCAGAAGGTCGTCCGACTGGAAATCCGTTTCCATCATACCGAAGCCATATGTCTGAGGGTCACCATGTCCTTTTATCAATTTCGGATACAAGTCGTTGCAATATTGTTCCAAAGCTGCAGCATTGGCAGTGGAAAAATAACGCTGGGTATCGATTGTATCTAACGGGCTTTTGTCCAATACATTACAACTTTGCACTGCAAGGAGCAATAAACCTCCGAATAATATATTAATCTTTTTCATGCTCTTTGTTTAATTTAGAATGTTACGTTGATACCGAATGAATATGAACGAGTAAACGGATATACCTTTCCTCCATCTGAAACAGCCAGGTCACCGTTATCTTTACGGCTACCCACGATATCCGGATCCAGATATTTATACAAACCTGTTACTTCAAACAAATTCTGTCCGCTGAAGAAAACCTTTAACTGATTAACTCCTATCGGAGAAACCCAGCGTTTCGGAAGTGTATAGCTTAATGTGACATCTTTCAGACGAATATAAGCACCATTCTGCAAGTATTTTGTTTGTGCCTTTTTACTTCTGTCGCTCCATGTCGGAACCGGGTAATAAGCATTTGTATTGGTTTCGCTCCATGAATTATCTACGATATAATCATTCAGGGATGCCCACCAGATACCGGTCTTATACCCCCAGAAAGAGTTATCGTCCAACCAAATATCACGTTTCATCGTACCCTGGAAGAACAATCTTAAATCGAATCCCTTCCATGAACCACTCAAATTGAGATTGAAATTATAGCGCGGAGTATTGTTACCGATTATTTTCTTATCACCGGAATCCCCTACTTCACGGTTTCCTTCATCTATCTTACCGTCATTATTCAAATCTGCATATCGGATATCACCCGGTATCCAAGTTGTACTGATATACTTCTGTGTAGTAGCCATTTGTTCAGCTTCCGCTTTATCTTTGATAAACCCGTCTGTTACATATCCCCAGATTTCTCCCAGTTTCTGACCTTCATAGAATGATTCATCCAAACTCTTTCTCGGATTATCATATTTAGTGATAGTAGATGTATTGTCGGACAAACCTACACCTACGGAATATTCAAACGGACTTCCGGCTACATCATTGATATGGTCGTTCCATGTCAATGATAATTCCCAACCATTCGTGCGCATATCTGCCAGATTTTCCTTACCACCGGTAGTTCCCAGAACCAACGGATAGGTTTTGTTTACAACCATGCCGTTCGTATTACGGATATAATAGTCGAAAGAACCGGAGAGACGGCCGTTCAACATAGTCCAGTCCAAACCGAAGTTGGAAGTATAAACCTTTTCCCAGGTAATATTCGTACTTGCCAGCGTCGGTGGTTTCAAACCACTTGCCACATTACCGTTAATAAGGTATTTCAGACTTTCACTTGCAAGGAAACTCAAATACTGGAAATTACCGTCTGTAACCTGGTTACCCAGCGAACCGTAAGAGGCTCTTACTTTCAAATTATCAAATACATTCCGCGCATTTTCAAAGAATTTTTCTTCCGAAATACGCCAACCAGCTGATACGGAAGGGAAAAATCCCCAACGGTCGCCACTTGCATATTTGGAAGAACCGTCATAACGACCGTTTACTTCCAACAGATAACGCTGCTTGAAATCATAGTTAATACGGAAGAATGCACCTTGTACAGCCCAGATAGTAGCTTGTTCATCCGGCAGGTTATGCGTACTCGCCAAATCGCTTACAGGGAAATTGTTGTCAAACAAATTACTGGTCGTAACACCCAGTTTGGTTGTTTTCTTGCTTTCCTGGTTGTAACCGACCATCACACCCAGATTATGTATATCATTGAAAGACTTTTTATATTCAGCCCATAAGTTCAATGCCTGGTAAGTATCCCCGTAGCGTGCTGTTGTTACGCCATTGGGAGAACCAGCCGAACCCGGAGCCAAAGAACTTCCTTCCGGCATAAACTGGTAGATAGTCTTTGTATGCTGTGTCTGGTCTTTATAAAATTTATTTCCTGTATAATCCCCTTTGATAGACAAACCGGCAATCGGAGTCAGGTTAAAGGCTGCCGTATACCAGAAGTCATCCGAATTCACTTTATCCCGTCCTGCCTCAGCCAAACGTCCTACGATATTATAGTTAAAGTTGGACCCTGCAATACCTCCGAAATGTTCGCCATCCGGCAAATACATAGGGATAAACGGAAATGCACGGTATACTTCATAGAAAGGAGAGCTACCCATATAAGCATCCGCATACGGATTATCGGATGTATTACGGTTATACTTCGTACGGAATGTCAATTCCAACCATTTGGTAACCTGTGTACTAAAATTGAACGACATATTAATACGTTTGTATGTGTCGGTACCATAGGCAAGAATACCATCCTGCCCCTTGTATCCGATAGAACCGTAATAAGTAGTCTTATCCGAACCACCGCTGATGCTTGCATTATGCTGGTGCATAAAAGCGGGTTTATACATTTCTTTAAACCAGTCGGTGTTTCCGGCATAAGCCCATTCGCCTGCAGCAGTCATCGTACCGTCTGTTGCCAGAAAAGCGGAAGGGCCTGTGCCAGCCATATAAGCATCGATTGCATTTATTTGGTTTTCTGTAAAATAGGCTCCACTACCATTATTAATATTAGCCTGGTTCATGGCACGAACCCATTTATCGGAAGAAACGCCATCCGGCAGGCGGGATGCTACTGACCAGGAAAAGTTATTATTATAATTTACCTGGACTTTCTGGGACTTTTTCCCTTTTTTGGTAGTAACCAATACAACCCCAAATGCAGCACGGGCACCATAAATAGAAGCAGATGCAGCATCTTTCAATACGGAAACACTCTCAATATCCTGAGGATTCAATAAAGACAAGTCGGTCTCGACTCCATCCACCAATACCAATGCCTGTCCACCGTTTAATGACGTTGCACCACGGACATTGAAAGTTGTCTTGGCTGTCGGGTTACCACTTGCAAAATCGATGTTCAAGTTAGGAACCACGCCTTGTAAACCTTGGGCGATATTTCCGATAGGACGGTCTTCCAGCACTTTTCCATCGGCAATACCAACGGCACCGGTCAGGTTCACTTTCTTTTGTGTACCATAACCAACGACCACCACTTCTTCCAACTTCTGGGTATCTTCCGCCAACTTAATGTTCAATACAGTTTGCCCTGTATACTTTATTTCCTGAGTAGTGTAACCGATATAAGATATCTGAATGATATCCCCATTCTTTACACCCTCCAATGTAAACTTACCGTCCAAATCGGTAATATTACCATTGGTTGTCCCTTTCACAACTACAGACGCACCGGGAACCGGTCCTAAGGCATCTTCCACTGTACCTGACAATTTCCCGTTTTGCTGGGAAACGCTTACGCTTTGACTGGCAGGACTGGGAACAGCATAGATGCTTTCCGGGAGGCAAAACGCGCCTGCCAATAGAATTAAGCTAATAGGTTTGAATTGTTTCAACATAATTTGTGTTTTTATTTTATTTGAAAGAATGTTCTTTACATTTTCAGCGTTATCTTTTAATTAAAATTAGGGATATAAATATGTACGAGATTTTATAAACCTTAAACATCCTCGATTTGTAAAACCATTCGGATTCAAATTCACCGATTTTCCACAGGACTTCAAAGAAGGTTATCTTGGTTCTGGAAGAACTCAACTAAAAAATATTTTCATAAAACACAATAAATCACTGATTTTCAACATTAAATAAACATTCATAAAAAAGGCATATCACAATTGCTATCGTCTGTCAACCCTATTATAAAAAGCATTATTTTTAAATGTATTATACATATATTCAGAAGTTCGGATAAATCCATTAAAAAGGGTGATTTTCTTTTAGTTTACTTAAACATCTTATTAAACGTCAGTTATACAAGAAATATTTTTATCTCTCCGAATTGTTAAAAATGAAGCGACAATGCATTTTTTGAATAAAAATAACACAACAACATAAAAAATTCATATCTTTGCACAGATATAAAATGTACAGAGTTCTTCCAGAACTTAATCCATAATCAATTGTCTTTTATAGTCTTACATTTGTTATCTAACTTCAGTTTTCCCCTACATATCTTATTTACTATTTTCTTTCTATCACCTTGCAATCATTCAAAAACGCAACACATAGTATTTCGTCCGTACTCTGTGTAACAAGCTCCACAACAAAAACCTTTGCCTGAAATACAATATTCTAAAACATGAACGAACCGAACGGACGAGCAACGCAACAAAAGCGAAGGCCAATAATAATTTAGTTTTCATAAGTTGGCTTGTTTATAAAAATGGACCTGCACCTTATCTGACTCCTATCTTCTGAAAATAAATCAATTATTTATATGAAAGAACTTACCAATTTATTTTATATTTGAAACCTAATCTATTATAATTCACTATTTAGACCGTATTACCATGAAACAAATCCTGTTGGCCACCGGGCTTTTTCTTGCCTCGCTTGCAAGTCCCTGCCTGGCACAAAGCACGTACTACAAAGACAGTAAAGAATGGCTGCGTAAAAGCGAAGCATGCAAGCCTGAGCTAATTTACAAAGAGATACAACCGGTACGGATTGTTAAATCTGTCAACGACCCGAAAGCCTTTCAGGGCTGGCGGATGGTAGATGCAGGAAGTCCTTCCCGCTTCTTCGGAAAATCTTTTAAAGAACAGTCGGGCATTATCCTCGATTTTGGAGAACATTTGACAGGAAACCTTACTTTCTCCCTGAAACTCCTTACCGACCGGGAATCCGATGCCCCGATACGGTTGAAATTTACTTTTGCAGAAGTCCCTGGCGAACTGAATACACCTTTCGACCCGTTCCCCGGAGGATTATCACGCGCATGGTTACAGGATGAGACCGTTACAATCATGTATGTCCCCGCCGAAATAACCATTCCCCGCCGCATGGCATTCCGGTATTTGAAAATAGACGTATTGGGGTCCTCTCCCGGCTTCGACTTCGTATTCGATAAATTATCTTTCAAAGCACAGACTTCCGTCAATATGGCACCCATGCAATTAGCAGAAGGCACCGACCCGCTTATCCGGAAAATAAATGACGTGGGACTCGCTACCTTGAAAGAATGTATGCAAACAGTCTATGAAGACGGTCCCAAACGCGACCGCCGTCTCTGGATTGGAGACCTTTACCTGGAAGCATTAGCAAACGCCGTGTCATTCAAAAACCACAACCTGACCAAACGTTGCCTCTATCTGCTTGCCGCCCTATCCAACAATGAAGGGTTGCTTCATGCCACCGTTATGGAAGACCCTCATCCTCATCCGCAACAGGGAACCCATACATTGGATTATGCTTTGATATATAATGTATCCCTGCTGGAATATCTGAAAGAAACCGGCGACCGTGAAACAGCCGAAGACCTTTGGCCTGTCGTCGTACGGCAAATAGAAATCGCTCTCCGGCAATTTTCTCCCGAATGGATTTACGACATGGACAAAAAGCCCCAATACTGGCTGGTATTCGACTGGAAAGACGGTTACGACCGCCAGGCTTCCATGCAGGGACTTACCATCTTTGCCCTGCAACATAGCTACGAACTGGCAAAACTCTTAGGCAAGGAAAAAGAAGCCGCCCAATGGGACACTATCGCGGGAAAAATGAAAAAAGCGGCACGCAATCATTTTTATGACAAGAAACGGGGAGTTATGTTGAGTGGAAAAGACAAACAAATTTCTTATCTCTCGCAAGTATGGATGATTTTGTCCGGTACTCTAAACCGGAAAGAAGGAGTAAAAGCCATGTCGACCGTTATGTCGATGCCGGATGCAGTCTATCCGGGATGCCCGTATGCCTATCATTACGTTGTTGAAGCTCTCTTACAATGTGGCATGCAGCAGGAAGCCCGTAAACTGGTGCTCAATTACTGGGGAAGCATGGTTGAACGTGGTGCCGATACATTCTGGGAAGTGTACGACCCGAACAACGATGCCCTGTCTCCATACGGTTTCTTCCCGATAAACAGCTATTGCCATGCCTGGAGTTGCACACCTGTTTACTTTATAAACAAATATCCGAAGGTATTCCAGAAATAAGAGTTTTCGCATATAACAAAAAGTCATCAAATAATCATATTCTACAACTATATGATTATTTGATGACTTTTTTATTGCCTTTAGGCTTATATATAAGGCATTCCCTTTTGCTTTTAACCATATTTCAACTTCTTTTCACTTATCACAACTTACAATATACAGATAAATACTGTTATTATATTACAATTTATTAGATACTATCCATTTATTCCTAATAAATTTTCACCAGATGTGCATTTTTCAAACATTCAGACACATTTAAATAAAATACAAAACCAAAACGACTTACATTTGCGTTATAATAGAACAAAAAGATACAACAACAAGACAAAAAGAAATAAAATGACAAAACCTATCAAATTTACAAAGATGCATGGAGCCGGGAATGATTACATATACGTAAATACAATAGCATTCCCGATAACAGCCCCGGAAGAACTTGCCGTAAAACTAAGCGCTCCACACACTGGAATTGGTTCTGACGGGTTAGTCTTAATAGGAAAATCGGAAATTGCCGACTTTAGCATGCGTATCTTCAATGCCGATGGCTCCGAAGCCATGATGTGCGGAAATGCATCCCGCTGTATCGGCAAATATGTATATGACGAAGGATTAACAAGCCAAAAGACCGTTACCCTCGAAACACCGTCCGGTATAAAAAAACTCCAACTCAAGACCTCCCAAACAAGCGGAACAATCTTAAAAGAAACTGTTACGGAAGTGACAGTCGATATGGGTTCCCCTGTCATCGAAGCAATTACTATTGAACTGGAAACCGGAAATAAGTCTTATACCGGCACCATCCTTTCGATGGGTAACCCACATTTTGTTATCTTTACCGACGATATCGCACAGATAGACTTGACCGAGATCGGACCGTTACTGGAAAACCATCCGCAGTTCCCCGACCGGACAAACGTTGAATTTGCCCAGGTATTGAGTCCGGATAAGATACGGATGCGGGTATGGGAACGGGGTTCAGGTATCACACAAGCCTGCGGTACAGGAGCTTGTGCCACAGCGGTAGCAGCTATCCTTCTCGGTAAAACCGGACGGACCACAGAAGTCATCATGGACGGCGGTCCGCTCTCTATCCATTGGGACGAAAAGAGCGGCAAAGTCTACATGACCGGTGAAGCGGTGAAAGTATTTGAAGGTGAAATTGAAATATAAACATAGCAAAAACGGACACAATACAACAACATAAAACGATCAACCGAATATGGCACTCATTAATGAACATTTCCTGAAACTACAAAGCAACTACCTGTTTTCCGATATTGCGAAAAAGGTAAACAGTTTCAAGATAACACATCCGAAAGCAAAGATTATCCGTATGGGTATCGGGGATGTGACCCAACCATTGGCACCTGCTGTTATCGAAGCCATGCACAAGGCGGTAGATGAAATGGCTTCTCAAGAAACTTTTCATGGATACGGACCCGAACAGGGATATTCTTTCCTTATAGATGCCATCATCAAAAATGATTATGCAAGCCGCGGCGTATCATTGGAACCAAGCGAAGTATTCATCAGCGACGGGGCTAAAAGCGATTGTGGAAATATTGGCGATATGTTGCGCCACGACAACAGCATAGGGGTTACTGACCCTGTGTACCCTGTGTACATCGACTCGAATGTAATGAGCGGACGCACCGGTACCCTGGAAAACGGCAAATGGAGCGATGTAGTTTATATCCCCTGTACGGAAGAAAATAATTTCGTGCCGGAATTGCCTGACCGCAGAGTGGATATCATCTATCTCTGCTATCCGAACAACCCGACCGGAACTACCCTATCCAAAGACGAACTGAAAAAATGGGTGAACTATGCGTTGGTTAACGACTGCCTGATTATGTACGACTCTGCTTATGAAGCATACATACAGGACCCGGAGATACCCCATTCCATCTACGAAATCAAAAATGCAAAGAAAGTTGCCATTGAGTTCCGCAGTTTCTCTAAAACAGCCGGATTCACAGGAGTCCGTTGCGGCTATACGGTGGTACCGAAAGACCTGAATGCTTTCACGCTCAACGGCGAGCGGGTCGGACTCAACAAAATGTGGAACCGCCGCCAGAGCACCAAGTTCAATGGCACAAGCTATATTACGCAACGTGGCGCCGAAGCCATTTATTCGCCGGAAGGAAAAGAGCAGATAAAACAAACTATCGACTATTATATGGCCAATGCCCGCATTATGAAAAAAGGTCTCCAGGACTGTGGACTGAGGGTATATGGCGGAGAAAATGCGCCCTATATCTGGTTGAAAACCCCTGATGGGCTCTCTTCCTGGAAGTTTTTCGATAAGTTGCTTTACGAAGTCAATATAGTAGGTACTCCCGGTGTGGGATTCGGACCCAGCGGCGAAGGTTATCTCCGCCTTACCGCTTTCGGTGACAGGGACGACACTCTGGAAGCAATGAACAGAATAAAAAAGTGGCTGCTTTAAAAATGATATTCAAACCTATATAAACAATCTAACTATATTTTATACTGAAGAAAAAAATGAATATGAAAACAATTACCAAAAACACTATTTTATTGGTTATTACTCTGTTTATTTCAGTTACAACCTCCGCACAGGAAAAGAAAAAGTTTGAAGTGACTCCGTGTGCCGCCATCGTCAGCAGTTATGTATGGAGAGGGGGATATGATGCAGGCGCTTCCATCCAGCCCAGCCTGACCTTATCGTATGCAGGTTTTAGCTTGGAAGCTTGGGGTTCGACAGATTTCTCGACCTCTGCCGACGAATTCAAATCAAAGGAATTCGATCTTACACTGGGTTACCAAATCAAAGGATTTGAAATAGCCGTTACGGACTATTGGTGGTCCGGTCAGGGTGCCCGCTACGGGCGTTATGCAACCGACCATTACTTTGAAGGCACAGTTGCATATAATTTTGGCGAAAAACTCCCTCTTACACTTGCATGGAGCACCATGTTTGCCGGAGGTGACAAAGATGAAGAAGGCAAACAATATTTCTCATCCTACTTTGAAGCAGCCTACGAATTTGATGTCTGGGGAGGCGTAACCCTTACACCCTCCATCGGTATTTCCCCCTGGACTGGAATGTATAGCGACGGATTCGGATTTAACAGCATCTCGCTAAAAGCCAGCAAGGATATAAAAATCACCAAATCCTTCTCGCTACCGATATTCACCGAAGTAATCGCATCTCCCGAACATGATGATGTATTCCTTGTATTGGGAATCTCGTTATAAAAATGCAGATGACTGCATATTTCATCTAAAACAGCTATCTTTGAAGCCCATAAAACACAGAGATTATGAACTACGGATTTATAAAGGTTGCGGCAGCGGTACCTCATGTGCTGGTTGCGGATTGTTTTTATAATATAGGGCAGATCGAAAGCCTGATGCGGCAGGCTGCCGAAAAGGGCGTACAAATGATGGCTTTCCCGGAACTTTCTGTTACGGCTTATACCTGCCTCGATTTATTTAACCAGCAAACCTTGCTGGATAATGCGGAAAAGGCATTGCTGAAACTAATTGCCGATACGGCAGACCTCGGCATCCTCTCTATTGTGGGTGTTCCGTTACGGACGGAGAACAGGCTTATCAATGCTGCCGTAGTATTCCAGGAAGGAAAAATCTTAGGGGTAGTCCCGAAAACCTATTTACCGAACTACAAAGAGTTTCAGGAACAACGCTGGTTTACTTCCGCTTCGGAATTGCGTAACCGGAGCATCTGCATCGGTGGCAAAAGTTATCCGCTTGGCAGCCATTTACTGTTTAACGCTGGAGACGTTTCCGTAGGAATCGAAATATGCGAGGACCTTTGGGTTCCCATCCCTCCCAGTTCGCTGTTGGCGATGGAAGGAGCCAATATCATTTTCAACCTGTCTGCAAGCAATGAATTGATTGGCAAGCACAATTATCTGCGTGCTTTGATTTGCCAGCAGTCAGCCCGTAGCATGGCGGGATATGTGTATGCCTCCTGCGGTTTCGGAGAGTCCAGTACGGATTTGGTATTTGCAGGAAACGGTATCATTGCCGAAAACGGTAACTTATTAGCTGAGTCTCCCCGCTTTACCATGGAAGAGCAACTCATCATCAGCGAGATTGATATCGAAAGCCTGCAAAACGACCGCCAGGTAAACACCAGCTTTATGTATGGCGCCTCTTCCCTGTTGAAAGAGGAAACGCAAACCGTAGGTTTCCGGATGCAGGTTCCTGAAACATTCGAACTGACCCGTTCCATAGACCCGCATCCTTTCACGCCTTCCGGAGATGCCCTGAAAGAACGGTGTGAAGAAATATTCCATATACAGGTGGCCGGCCTTGCCAAACGGATGGTTCATGCACATGCCCGGACAGCCGTAGTGGGCATATCCGGCGGATTGGATTCGACGCTTGCTTTGCTCGTTACCGTAATGACTTTCGATGCGTTGAATATTCCGCGCGAACAAATAATAGGTATCACAATGCCCGGTTTCGGTACAACCGGACGTACTTACAACAATGCCGTTCATCTGATCCGTTCGCTGGGCGTTACCCTGAAAGAGATATCTATCAAGGAGGCTTGCCTGCAACATTTCAAAGATATCGACCACGACCCGTCGGTACATGATGTCACTTATGAAAACAGCCAGGCACGCGAACGTACCCAACTGCTGATGGATGTGGCGAATCAGGAAAACGGCCTGGTTATCGGAACCGGCGACCTGTCGGAGCTGGCTCTCGGCTGGGCTACGTATAACGGGGACCATATGTCCATGTATGGTGTAAACGGAAGTATCCCCAAGACTTTGGTGAAATATCTGGTCGAATGGGTTGCCAACTATAAAGTGGACGAGGCTTCCCGCCTGACGCTTCTGGATATTGTAGATACGCCTATCAGTCCGGAACTGATACCTGCCGACGAACATGGAAACATCAAACAGAAAACAGAAGATTTAGTCGGCCCGTATGAACTGCACGATTTCTTCCTGTACCATTTCCTCCGTTTCGGTTCCCACCCTGCCAAAATATTCTATCTGGCACAGAAAGCATTCAATGGGAATTATGACAAGGAAACCATAAAGAAATGGCTATATATTTTCTTCCGCCGTTTCTTCCAGCAGCAATTCAAACGCAGTTGCCTGCCCGATGGCCCGAAAGTAGGTTCGGTCAGCTTATCCCCCCGCGGAGACTGGCGTATGCCGAGTGATGCGATGGCGAGGCTTTGGTTGGATGAGATTGAAAAATTGTAGGATACTATTGATATATACAAAATACCCTGGTGCACTTCACAAAGACACCAGGGTATTTTTATTGTGTAAAAAGATAAAATACACCTTTTATTCCGGCCTTGTCAATCCCAATATCTCAGCCTTATGTTCCGGATATTCATCCAGTAAATCTTTCCTGTCTGCCAATTCAAAATCTTCAAATTCGAATCCCGGAGCCACTGCACAGCTCACCAGCGTAAATCCTTTCTGCCCCTTCAGCCGGGCTGCAAACCAAATACCAGGCTCAATCGTCACTTGCAGGCTCCCCTCTTCCCTGTCCGATAGCTCACGGCAAATTAACTTTTCCTCTTCAAAAGAATAAATAAGCAAAGGCATCCCTTTATGGAAAAACCAACTCTCAGGAGACTTTATACGGTGAAAAGCAGAAAAAGCCTTACCTTCCAATAAATAATAAATCGTAGTCAGAACCCTGCGGGGAGCAGGCATTTCCTCAACCGGTATCCACCATTCCGAACGATATACTTCACTATAGTATCCTCCTTCCGGATGAGGTTGCATACCCAGTCTTTCAATCCAATAGCTAACTTCCTCCTTTTTCTGTTCCATCACACAACACCTTTCAAAACATATATGATTTGATTTTAAAACATATATGATTTGCAATTAAAACATATATGTTTTGCATGTGAAAGATATACTTTATCAGAGAAAGTAACAAAAAGAAAAAGAAAATAGTGTACTTTCGCTGTTATATAAAGTAAAGACTAATTATAAAACATATAAAGATGAAGAGTTTAAACGGTTCTGTCCTGCGATGTATTTTTGCTATCGTATTAGGACTTGTATTAGTATTATGGCCCGAAGCTGCCATTACTTATTTGGTTGTCACCATAGGTATCTGCTTTATCCTGCCAGGGATTTTCACTTTACTGAATTACTTCACCCGCGAAAGAGTGGAAGGAGAACCCAGCCCTATGTTCCCGATTGACGGGGCAGGAAGTATCCTGTTCGGTGCCTGGTTGGTCATCATGCCGCAGTTCTTCGTTAGTATCCTGATGTATATCCTGGGAGCGTTATTGGTGCTGGGAGGCGTACAGCAGATTATCTCGCTTGTATCGGCACGTAAATGGAGCGTGGTTCCTTTTGCTTTTTACATCGTTCCGGTACTGATTCTTATTACCGGAATCATGATTCTGGCTTACCCGTTCGGGGCGGCGGCCAATACCTTTGTCATATTCGGCGTAGCAAGCCTTATTTACGGAATATCAGAATTAATCAACTGGTATAAATTCCGTAGAAGATAAAATAGCCGGAGTACCGTTTGTTAAGACTTACGGTACTCCATCGGGGAAATCCCCATATGTTTCTTAAAAAACTTACCGAAAGTGGACTGGTCGGAGAAATGAAGCTCATCCGCTACCTGCTGTACCGTGGCTTGGGGAGCTTTCAGCAATATCTTGGCTTCCACTATCAATGCATCGTCGATCCATTTATTTGCCGACCTTCCTGTCAGTTCTTTCAATATCAACGATAAATATTGGGGAGTGATAAAGAGCTTATCCGCATAGAAAGTAACCACATGCTGCTCTTTGCAGTGCTCGAACAACAGTTGGAGAAACTGCTCGAACAATTCCTCCTTACGGGTAAGCGTAGGCTTCACCAGCCGGTTTGCCTTTCCCATAAAGGTATTTGCCAGCTCGACCAGAAAACTGAGGAAAGAAAGCGTAACGGCTTCTTTCTGGTAAAAATGGGTATGCTCCTTCATCTTGCCTCTTATCACATCCAGACAAGCCACCAATTTGGCAGCTTCCTTTGCATCCAACTGGGTACACGGATTTTTCTTGATGGTCATATAGTTGACAAGGGAGGGGTTCCGGTTTCCCACATTACATTCTTCCAGAAAATCCTTGGAGGCGATAATCAGTATTCCTTTAAAATCTTCGCTAACGCGGTTCAACTGGAATGTATGGCTGGGCATAATCGTGACAAAGCTATTCGCACCTACAGTATAAGGAATATAGTCCAGGCTGATTTCACTCGTACCTTCCAAGGCCAGTACCATGAGAAGTGCATTCAAACGCATCGGAGGTGTATGTTCCGGATTCAACTCTTCCATCAATAAGTTTTTTCCTAAATCAGCAATTGATAAAACGTCCTGAAAATTATCACGATGAATTATACTGTTATTCAATTCCTCCAACTCTACTAAAGGAAGTTTTTCCATACTCATATCCTTAATCTATTTGTTCTATCAGCAAAGATAACCATTTTCTCTATAAACCAAAGAAAGTTTCATTTTTTACCAACAAACAAGCCTCATATTCCAATCATCACCCAATTTCACTTTCGTTTTAAACCAGTTTCTTCACTGAATAAACCTTTCCGGTTTTCTATAGATACGCGACCTTTGCCCACAAAGAATGATTTCAGATAAAATTTATGGTAATAAAAAAACATATTATGTCTACAGCATTCAACCTGTTTTCCCAATATGGTATTAAGAATGTAAGTATGGATGATATTGCACATAACATGAATATCTCTAAGCGGACCATTTATGAACTGTTCGACAACAAAGAAACCTTGTTGATAGAAAGCATGGACATAAATTACACCCATATGCGTACCTTCATGGAACAACTGGAAAAAGAGCCGGTTACGGCATTGGATGTTATGCTATTGTTTTATGAAGAGTTGATGAAACATACACGTTGGTTCAACCAGAAATTTTATGATGACCTGAAGCATTTTCCGAAAGCACTACTGAAAAAAGAAAAAGAGAAATCGGCATTTCAGAAAAAGTGCACGAAGTTATTGGCCAGAGGTGTGAAGGAAGGGGTATTCCAGCCGGATATCAATTTTGAAATCGTAGCCCTACTGGCTAAGGAACAGGCAAAAATGATACGTCCGTCCAACACGTTTTGCAAACATTCCACAAAGGAAGTTTTCAATACGATTGTATTTACCTTTCTCCGGGGAATTTCCACAGACAAAGGTATTGCGATATTAGACCGTTATTTATTAAAACATAAATACCAATCAGAAGAATAAAAGTTTTTCATATTCAAACTTATTTAAAATGAAACAACTAAGCAGAAAAAAGATGACCTGGGCAGCGACATTGCTCTTGCCCTTCATGCTCTTTAGCCAATCTAAAGCTCAGGACACCATCCGTCTTGACTTAGGAAAGGCTTTAGAGATTGCGTTGAGCGAAAATCCGACCGTAAAAGTTGCCAACAAGGAAATAGAAAAGAAAAAGTATGCGAAAAAAGGTTCCTATGCCGCCTTATTCCCCCAGATAAGTTTTGGGGCAGACTATAACCGTACATTGAAGAAACAGGTAATGTACATGGATAATATCGGAGGTGGTTCCGGTATGGAAGGCATGATGGGCGCAGGCGCTGGTTCCGGTTCCGGTTCTGGTTCTACGGATGGCTCTGCCGATGTTGATTTGAGCAACGGTATCCAGGTTGGGCGTGACAATAACTGGAGCCTTGGCTTCAATGCTTCCATGCCGCTTGTCAACGCCTCTTTATGGAAAAGTTTGTCCATCTCCGGTATCGATGTGGAACTGGCGGTGGAACAAGCCCGTTCATCCAAGATATCGATGGTGAACCAGGTAAAGAAAAGCTATTATAATGTATTGCTGGCCAACGATTCCTATCAGGTATTTAAGGAGAGCTACGACAATGCCATGCAGAACTACCTGGACATCAAGAAAAAGTACGAACAGGGTACAGTAGCCGAATTCGACCTGATACGGGCTGATGTAACGGTAAAGAACAGCGAACCGAACATGCTTCAGGCACAGAATGCCCTTACCTTGGCCAAATGGCAGCTAAAAGCATTACTGGGTATGGACCTGGATACAGGTATTGAATGCAGCGGTACATTAACGGATTACGAAAATGAGCTGTTTGCCGATTTCCTGTCCACCGACACCACACTGGCCAATAATACGGATTTGAAGCAATTGGATATCCAAAGCAAACAATTGGGCAAAACATTGCTGATGCAGAAGTTCGACTACCTGCCCACCTTGTCTCTTACCGGATTATACCAGTGGAACTCGATGAATAACGATTTCAAGTTCAAAGATTACCGCTGGAATCCTTATTCCGTGATTGGCGTGTCCCTGAGCATCCCCATATTTACAGGCGGAAGCAAATATTATAAAATCAGGCAAACCCGCGTATCCATGGAACAGTTGGACCTGCAAAGGGAAGATACCGAACGGAACCTGCAACTGGCCGTTAAACAGAATATAGATAATATGAATACCTGCGTCAAGCAATTCGATGCCGCCCGTAAAGGGGTCGAACAGGCGGAACGCGGATACCTGATTTCACAGAAACGATACGATACCGGTGCCGGAACATTACTGGAAATGAATGATGCCGAGCTGGCTCTTACACAGGCACGCTTGAATTTCAACCAGGCAATCTTCAACTACATCGTAGCGAAATCCGACCTGGAGAAAATTATGGGACAAGAACATCAATAACAATATAAATGAATACAAACAGAATAAATATAAATCACAATATGAAAACAAGAAAAATATACAAGGTCTTGCCGTTCATTTCCCTGGCTCTGCTGGTTTCATGTGCAGGAGGAAAGAAAGAAGCCGATACAGAAACCGTCCAGGAGAAGGTCAAGGTAAAAGTGGAAACCGTATCCGCCCGGAATGTAGACCAGCTCGGAGAGTTTACCGCCACGGTAAAAGCGAACATAAGCAATAACATCGCTCCTCAAAGCCCGGTCCGTATCGTCAAGTTGTTTGCCGAAGTAGGCGACCATGTGAAAGCCGGACAGGTGCTCGTCAAGATGGATGAAACCAACCTGAAGCAAGCCAAGATACAACTCGACAACCAGGAACTGGAATTCAAACGCATCGACGAACTATACAAAGTGGGCGGTGCTTCCAAATCTGCCTGGGATGCCCAGAAAACCCAATTGGAAGTGAGCCGTGCCGCTTACAAGAACCTGCATGAGAATACCCAGTTGTTAAGCCCCATCACCGGAGTGGTAACTGCCCGTAATTACGATAGCGGAGACATGTACAGCGGAGGGAATCCTGTTTTCATCATCGAAGATATCCAACCGGTCAAACTGCTGGTTCATGTGTCGGAAAGCTACTTCACAAAAGTGAAAAAAGGGAACGAAGTCGATGTGAAACTGGATGTATACGGAGACGAAGTATTCAAAGGAAACGTCAGCCTCGTTTATCCGACTATCGACCCGGCAACCCGCACATTCCCGGTAGAAATAAAGATAGCGAACAAAGACGAACGGGTACGCCCGGGTATGTTTGCCCGCGTTACCATGAACTTCGGTACAAAGAACAACGTTGTGGCTCCCGACCAGGCTATTGTGAAACAATCCGGCGCCGGCGACCGCTACATCTATGTATATAAAGACGGCAAAGTATCCTATGAAAAAGTAGAATTAGGACGCCGTATGGGAAATAAATATGAAATCATATCCGGAGTGGAAGACGGAGACCAGGTTGTCATTACCGGTCAGAGCCGTTTGAATAATGGAATGGAAGTTGAACTTGACAAGTAAGAAATACAGCATATGAGTTTATACGGAACAGCGGTAAAAAAGCCGGTAACAACAGCCCTCGTTTTCGTGGCAGTCGTAATCATCGGGCTTTTTTCCTTAACCAGATTGTCTGTAGACTTGCTGCCGGAGATAGAGACCAACACGATTATGGTCATGACCGCCTATCCCGGAGCCAGTGCCTCAGATATTGAAATGAACGTGTCCAAGCCTCTGGAAAATGTATTGAACAGTGTGAGCGACCTGAAGCATATCACCTCGCAATCCAGGGAAAATATCTCGATCGTTACCCTCGAATTCGAATATGGTACAGATATAGACGTGGCTACCAACGATGTCCGCGACAAGCTGGACATCGTTGAATCATCCCTTCCGGATGATGCCGAGAATCCGATTATCTTCAAATTCGGTACTGATGATATCCCCATCCTCCTGCTTTCCGTTACAGCGGAAGAGAGTACCAATGCCCTCTACAAAATACTGGATGACAAGGTGGCAAACCCGCTGGCACGTATCAGTGGCGTAGGTGCCGTATCTATTTCCGGTGCCCCCATTCGTGAGGTACAGGTGTATTGCGACCCTTACAAGCTGGAAGCATACGGGCTTACCATCGAAGGCATCTCCTCTATTATCGCCCAGGAAAACCGGAATACACCCGGCGGTAGCATCGATATCGGTTCGAATACCTATTCACTGCGCGTACAAGGCGAGTTTACCGATGCCCGGCAAATGCTGGATATCGTAGTAGGTTCGCAAAGCGGGAAAAACATCTACCTGCGTGATGTGGCAAAGGTGGAAGACTCTGTGGAAGAACGCGCCCAGGAAACCTACAACAACGGTGTCAAAGGAGGTATGATCGTTATCCAGAAACAGTCCGGTGCCAACTCCGTAAACATTGCCAAGAAGGTACATGCCAAACTTCCGGAGATACAAGCCAGTCTGCCTTCCGACGTGAAGCTGGGTGTCATCATGGATACTTCAACCAACATCCTGAATACAATCGACAGTTTGAAAGAAACGATTATGATTACGTTCATCGTCGTTATGCTGGTCGTATTCGTATTCCTGGGACGCTGGAGAGCTACATTTATCATTATCCTGACGATTCCGATTTCGTTGATTGCCGCATTCGCCTATTTGCTGGCATCCGGGAATACACTGAACATTATCTCATTGAGCTCGCTTTCCATAGCAATCGGTATGGTGGTGGATGATGCGATTGTGGTACTGGAGAACGTCACGACCCATATCGAACGCGGTAGCAGGCCGAAACAGGCTGCCGTACATGCAACCAACGAGGTGGCTATCTCCGTTATTGCATCCACATTGACCATGCTGGCTGTATTCCTTCCGCTGACCATGGTAACCGGTATGGCAGGTATCCTGTTCACCCAGTTGGGATGGATTGTCAGTATCATCATGATTGTATCCACAGTCGGCGCTTTGACACTGACTCCGATGCTCTGTTCCCAGATGCTTCGCCTGGACCCGAAGAAAGGACGTTTATATGTACTGTTCTTCACGCCGATTGAGAAAGCATTGAATGCACTCGACCACGGATATGCCCGTTTCCTTTATTGGGCAGTGCATCACCGTAAGACAGTCGTATTCGGCGCATTTGCAATCTTTGCCGCCAGTATGTTGCTGTTGCCTACAGTAAAAACCGAGTTTTTCCCGACACAGGACAATGCCCGTATCGGCGTCACCATCGAATTGCCGATCGGTACGCGTCAGGAAATCGCCCGCGACCTGGCTCTCCGTGTAGACAAACAATTCCGTGAAAAATATCCCGAAATCCAGATCTTCAACTTCACGGAAGGACAGGCGGATACGGATAACACCTTCGCTCAGCTGAGCGACAACGGTTCCCATATCATCTCCATCAACATCAACCTGTCGAGTGTAGGCGACCGCGAAAGAGGCTTGACCGAAATATGTGAATTGATGCGTCAGGATTTAAGTGAATATACGGAAATCAAAGAGTTCAAGGTATTAGCCGGAGGTAGCTCCGGAATGATGGGTGGCGAAACCTCGGTGGATGTCGAAATCTATGGTTTCGATTTTGCCAAGACAGACGCTGTAGCTGCCGAACTTGCCGAAAGGCTGGGCAGTATCAAAGGTTGCTCGCAGGTAAACATCAGCCGTAAGGACTATATCCCGGAATACCAGATCGATTTCGACCGCGAGAAACTTGCCCTCAACGGGTTGAACATCACGACAGCATCCATGTACCTGCGTAACCGTATCAACGGCTCCACAGCTTCCAAATACCGTGAAGATGGAGACGAATACGACATCAAGGTACGTTATGCCCCGGAGTTCAGGGAGTCGATCGAAGACCTCGAAAATATCATTATATATAACAATGCCGGACAAGGTATCCGCGTCCGCGACTTAGGTGTCGTAGTAGAACGTATGACGCCTCCCACAATCGAACGTAAAGACCGTGAACGTGTAATCACCGTATCCGCCATTGCCGCGCAGGGAACCGCATTGAGCGACCTGGTGGAAGCTGCACAGAAAGAATTGAAACAGATGCACCTTCCCTCGGAGATCAGCTATATAATCGGTGGTACATACGAAGACCAGCAGGATACCTTCAAAGACCTCGGTACATTGATGGCCCTGATTATCATTCTGGTATTTATCGTGATGGCAGCCCAGTTCGAGTCGCTGACCGACCCGTTCGTAATCATGTTCTCCATCCCGTTCGCCTTCACTGGAGTGATTTTAGGTTTGTCCATTACGCAAACGCCATTGGGTGTAATGGCTTTAATCGGGGTAATTATGTTGATGGGTATCGTGGTGAAGAACGGTATTGTATTGATCGACTATACCATCCTGTGCCGCGAACGCGGATTAAGCATCCTTACGGCAGGCGGCAAATCCCGTCTCCGTCCGGTACTGATGACGACATTGACCACCGTATTAGGTATGATCCCGATGGCTGTAGGCACAGGCGAAGGCTCGGAAATGTGGAAATCGATGGGTATGACGGTAGCTTGGGGATTATCCGTATCTACATTAATCACATTGATTATCGTACCGACAGTTTATTGTATCTTTGCAGCTAACGGCGTAAAACGCAAACGTAAAAAGCTGGCTGAACTGAACGTGTTGGAACAACTATAATAAAAACTGGCAAAAATTATGAAAGCAATCTTTATATCATTCAATCAGGCGTATTACGAAATGATACTCAGTATCATGGACCGTAACAATATCCGTGGCTTCACCTATTGGGATGAAGTCCAGGGACGCGGTTCCAGAACAGGCGAACCGCATTACGGAAGCCATGCATGGCCGACATTGAACTCATCCATACTGACAATGGTCGAAGACGAAAAAGTAGACCATTTTCTTGACCTGTTGCACAAAATGGACAAACAAACGGAAGCCCAGGGGCTACGCGCGTTTGTGTGGAATATTGAAAAAACGATTTAATTAAATACGAGTATCTTTTATGGAAAAATCTTCAGTAATCAAATTCAAACTAAGCGGCAAGAAAAAAAGAGGCTTGCTCCTGTTTACAATCGGTTCCCTGTTCTTTGGCATAGGGGGACTTATCGTCTCGAGCCACCTCAAAATAGGAAACGGGCGTTTGGTCTTCATGTTGCTGGGATTTTTCCTTTTGCTTATCACTTTCTTTTGCCTGAAGGCTTTCTACCTTCTGGCAAAAGAACAGTTTACAGCGATGTATATCTCGGAAGAAGGCATCTACGACATATCGACCGGCTGCCGCATCGGTACAGTCTTATGGAGAGATGTTGAAGATATCAAAATCATAAACGACCTCGAGAACCTTAAATACAAATATATCGTGCTGAAAGTATCCAATCCCCGGGAATACATCAACAGGGAACCTACCCGCAGCAAAAAGAGGACACTCGAACTCAAACAAAATTACTACGGTTCCCCCATTTGCATTTCAAACCGGGCGCTGGATTGTACTTTTGAAGAGATGAAAGAAGCTGTATTCTTCAAATATGTACAGGGCAAAGCGATTCAATACCAACAGAAACCATAAAATCTTATCCCAGTATGACAAACGAATATTTCACCATCTTTCTGATCAGTATGGCAGCAATAGCTGCCATTGTCTTTATAGCCTTATATTTTGTGGAAGCCGGCTACGGCATGTTGTTCGACAAGAAATGGGGTTACCCCATTCCCAACCGGATTGCATGGGTATGCATGGAAGCTCCCGTCTTTATCGTAATGCTTCTGTTATGGAGTACATCGGACCGGCAATTCGACACAGCCCCTCTCCTCTTCTTCCTGCTCTTCGAATTGCATTACCTGCAACGGGCATTCATTTTCCCCCTTCTGATAAAAGGAAACAGTAAAATGCCTGCGGGTATCATGCTGATGGGTATCACCTTCAACCTGTTGAACGGCTATATGCAGGGAGAATGGCTCTTCCACCTGGCACCTGCCGGTATGTATACCAATGAATGGTTGAGTACCCCTCAATTCATCATAGGAACCCTGCTTTTCTTCACCGGTATGGGTATCAACATACAATCGGACTATATCGTAAGGCATTTAAGAAAACCGGGCGATACCAACCATTATTTGCCTAAAGGAGGCATGTTTAATTATGTAACCTCCGCCAACTATTTCGGGGAAATCATCGAATGGTGCGGCTTTGCCATCCTGACATGGAGCGCAAGCGGAGCAGTCTTCGCCTGGTGGACCATTGCGAACCTCGTACCCCGTGCCAATACAATCTATCATAAATACAAAATGATGTTCGGCAATGAATTGGGAAAACGGAAACGAATCATCCCTTTCATCTACTAATTATAAAAGCATCTTATCAAAATACAGGGCAGGCGGACCCTGCCCCGACGGAATCTCAATCGTGTACGGGCAGGGTCCGCCTGCCCCATATTATAAAAAACTACAACCCATGAATACAAACTCAAAGCTATTCACACCGGCAACAATCGGCCCGCTCACCCTCAGGAACCGGACCATACGCGCTGCTGCATTCGAAAGCATGTGTCCGGGAAACGCCCCGTCGGAAATGCTCTATAACTACCACAAATCCGTAGCGGCAGGAGGTATCGGCATGACCACCCTCGCCTATG
>UQLN01000031.1 GCA_900541965.1 uncultured Parabacteroides sp.
TAGGCAGCATCGCCTTAACCTTTACCGCGGCGGCGGACAAAGAGTTGCTGCCGGTCACCATCCCTGCCGGAATTCCTCTCAAGCGCAACTACAAGACCAACGCGACCGGAAGTCTGATTTCGGAAAAACCGGCACCCACCGATGGCGTGAAACTGACCGTGACAATGAATGCAGGATGGACAGGTACGGAAGAGGAAATCATACCTGCAAAGGTCGGCGACTACTTTTATGCAGACGGCACATGGGGGACTGCCATCAACAACATCTCGAATCCCTGCATCGGTATCGTCTTTGAAGTCAATGCCGACGGAAGGAGCGGAAAGATTGTGTCGCTGGATGAAACGAAGGTAACTTGGGCAACCGGCGAAACCACATACGCTACTACGGTAACCCGTGCCAATAATGTAGCAGACGGTACGGCGAATATGGCCATCATCAAAGCTTTGGATGATGATTACAGTGATTTCCCTGTATTCAAATGGTGTGCGGATAAAACAGAGGGCGGCTTGGCATGGTATCTTCCGGCACCCCATGAGTTACAGGATTTGTATGCAGCTACCTGCGGGCTTAAAATTGTCGATGCGAATCCGCAGGACGGTGAAGTAGTACGGTGGAATATATCAACAGTAGGCGGAGGTAACTATATGGGAAACTCCGGCAATTATGAGACTCAGCGTACCGCATTCAAGGAAAAAATAATAGCTGCAGGGGGGACAGAGTTTAGTTTATATTTCTCGTCATGCGAAGATTCTAATACGCATGCCATAACAGTAGAGTGTTATGACATGGGTGTCTGCGGCACTTCTATGAAAACAGATTCTTATAGAAAAGCTCGTGCCATCGCTAAATTTCCGAAGCCGTAATGGCGCACGCAAAGCATTATCCAGACAGCATACATGTCCGGGTGCTTTATAGTAGGGAATAACGCAAGGATGCACGGGGACGGGACCTGCGGGTCACCTGCATCCCGTTCCCATCGCATATACGTTCCAAGCCGGAACCGATTACCGGCAACCAGCTATTCGGACAGCCATACGTCAATGTCCGGGTGCAGTCGGCAGCACTTCCCCGCCTCGCAACGGGGAATAGCGCAAACACCACTCCCGCCCTCGTCCGGACAGGCGGAAGACGAACGGGAAACTGCCCGGAGCAATAATAAACTTAATCAATAAAAGGAGAAAAAAGTATGAGTCTTTTCCTGAAACCCGTGCAGCGGCACAATCCGCTGGACAAGGATGCCCCCATGAAATGGTATCCCGTGCAATACACCACCAAACTGGTGGACGAAAGCGAAGTAGCCGAGCTGATAGCCGACGAAACCACCCTCAACCCGATGGAAGCGCAGATGGCCATCCGCCAGCTCCGCAAGGTGGTGCAACGCTTGCTGCTCGACGGCAAGAGCGTGAAGCTGGGCAATTGGGGCACGTTCAACGTCACCCTCAGCACCGAGGGCGTAGCCACGAAAGAACTCCTCACCGCCCGCAATGTGAAGGCGGTGAATATCAACTTCCAGCCCGGCGACGAACTGAAAGCTGCCATGCAGAAAGCCGATTTCGTATGGCTGGATAAGATAGCAGCTACAAGCGGCGGCAGTGGGGGCAGCGGTGAAAGCGACGGTGACAAACCAAGCGAACTTTAACCCCTCTATTTCACTCATTTCTCCGAGTCGTACAACTTGTTTCCGTGGGTCGTACAACCCGTTCCGGCAAGTTGTACGACTCAAAGTTCTGAGTTGTACAACTCACCCGGCTGAGTCGTACAACTCGCAAGTGTGAGTCGAGCAACTCACGAAAACGAGTCGGGGACACAGCCTTTTGTAATAAAAACAAATTGTTTCTGGTGGTGGAACGATTACTGTTCCATCAAATAGGCTTTGAAACCCGCAAAGTCTTTCTTAAGCTCGATGCTTTGTTTCTCTCCTTTCATAAATGCCTGTAATTTGGCCGGTATCTCGATGTCTGTATCCAGAATCTTATCGACCGTGCCTTTAAACTTGGCGGGATGGGCTGTTTCCAGAAATACCCCGGTTTCGCTGGCGCTGAGTTTATTGTCTGTTAAAGCCTGGTAACCGCATGCTCCGTGAGGGTCCAGGATATATCCCGTATTGCAGTAAACCTGTTTCATTGTGGCGGCAATCTCTTCATCCGTGTACCGGTATCCTTTTATCAGGGAAGTGATTGCAGTGTGCGGGTCTTCCTGTTTACCGAATAAATCCATGATACGTGCGAAGTTGCTCGGATCGCCTACGTCCATAGCATTGGCAATGGTCGGAACGGAAGGACGCGGGGTGTAAACGCCGGAACGGAGGTATTCGAGGAAGACATCGTTCCGGTTGTTGGCTGCGATAAACCGTTTGACAGGCAATCCCATCCGGTGGGCAAATAATCCGGCAGTAATGTTTCCGAAGTTCCCGCTGGGGACGGATACAACCAACTCATCGGCTTTTCCGGCTTTGTCCAGCTGGGCATATGCATTGAAATAGTAGAAGGACTGCGGAAGGAAACGTGCCACATTGATGGAATTGGCGGATGTCAGTTTCATATGATTGTTCAACCCGGCATCCATAAATGCGGATTTAACCAGTGCCTGGCAGTCGTCGAACGTCCCGTCAATCTCGAGCGCCGTGATGTTCTGTCCCAATGTAGTGAACTGGCATTCCTGTATGGGGCTGACTTTGCCTTTGGGGTACAGCACATAGACATGGATGCCCGGGACACCCAGGAACCCGTTGGCTACCGCACTGCCTGTATCGCCGGAAGTGGCCACCAATACATTGACTTGCTTCAACCCTTCTTTTTTGATGAAATATCCTAACAGGCGTGCCATGAAGCGTGCCCCCACATCCTTGAAAGCAAGGGTAGGGCCGTGGAAGAGTTCCAGACTGTAGATATTGCCGGCTACATGGACGGCAGGCGTGTCGAACGACAAGGTGTCTTTGACAAGGGTATCCAATGTATCCGGCTCTATATCGCTGCCGAAAAATGCCCGGGCAACGGTACAGGCTATTTCGTGGAATGATTTATTTTTTAAGCCGGCTATGGCTTCTTTATCCAGTTTGTCGATGTGCTCGGGCATGTATAAGCCCTTGTCGCCGGCAAGTCCCTTTACAACAGCTTCTTCCAGTGAAGCGGCAGGGGCTTGTTTGTTGGTACTGTAATACTTCATGATAGTAATTCTTTTATAAATTGGTCTTTTTCTAAAATGCCGTACTTCCCGTTTTCTACGGAGAACTCGTCGAAGCGGGTTACGCTGTCCGGTTCCTGTCCCGGTTTATAAATCAGGAAAGGCACAGGGATGTTGGTATGTGTACGGATGGAGCAGGGGGTAGGATGGTCCGGCAATACGGCAATGGCAACCGGTTCGTCCCATTTCTGCAAAGCCTCGTATATAATGCCGACGGCACGTTTGTCCAGGTTCTCGATTGTTTTTATTTTGAGTCCGACGTCGCCTTCGTGTCCGGCTTCATCGCTTGCTTCGATATGGAGGTAAACGAAATCGTCTGTTTTCAGGGCTTCGAGGGCTGCTTGCGCTTTGCCTTCGTAGTTGGTGTCATAAAGTCCGGTAGCCCCTTCTACGGTGATGACTTTCAGGCCGGCATAGGCGCCGATACCCCGGATTAAGTCGACAGCGGATATAACCGAGCCGCCATTGAATCCGTACATCTCCTGCATTGTCTGCATGGCCGGACGGTATCCCGGCGACCAGGGCCATATGCTGTTGGCCGGGTCTTTCCCCAAAGCGATACGTTTTTGGTTGACCGGATGGTTTGCCAGTATTTCCTGGGATTTCAGGATAAGCCCGTTTAATAAATCGGCTGTCTCCTGTGCTTCCGCTACTTCGGCTTTCACCATCAGCGGACGGAAGGGATGCAGGGGTACATCGTGGGGCGGCGTACAGTCCAAACGTTTATCGCCGCCTTTTATGACTAAAAGATGACGGTAGGAGACGCCTGTATAAAAGTGTACACGGTCGGAGCTGAGTTTCTCGTTCAGGAATTGGATAAGTTGGTCTGCCTCCCGGGTAGTAATATGTCCGGAGGAGTGGTTTTTCAGGATGTCTCCTTCCACGCAAACCAGGTTACAGCGCATCGCCATTTCACCCGGTTTGAGTTCGTAACCGATACTGGCTGCTTCTAGAACGCCGCGCCCTTCATATACGGTAGGCAGGTCGTATCCTAAAACTGCCATATTGGCTACTTCACTTCCCGGATGAAAACCATCGGCTACCGTCTTTAATCGTCCGGTAACTCCCAGCTTCGCCAGTTTGTCCATGTAGGGAGTCTCTGCATATTGCAGCGGGGTCTTGCCTCCTAAAGCCTCTATAGGCTCGTCGGCCATTCCGTCTCCCAGAATGATAAGAGTCTTCATGTTAGTTGACTTATTAGTTGACAGTTGACAAGTGACAGTTGACAGTTAGGCTTCGCGCTTGGTGTATAAATTGACTGAAAGCCGAAAATAACTGTAAGCTGTCAATTGTTCTCTGTTTGTCAGCTGTGGATTGAATTGTTTTTACTTGTTTTTACAATGCTTATTGTTAATCTTATTAATTCCCTGCAATCGTCAACAATAGAGACGTATTCGGCATTAGTAAGAAACTGAGTGTCTTTTAGGAGCGTAATCCAGTATTCGCTTTCATTTGCCTCCTTTAAAGCTATGTTTACTTTACTGATGAAATCGGCACGGGATTGTGCTTGCTCGCTTTCCTGTAATAAAGCTCCGATAGCTGTACCACTGCGTAAGAGTTGCTTTGATAAAACAAATTCCTTACGCTTACATAAAACCTTATAAAGGTTCACAATGCGTATTGCAAACTTATACGCTTTCTCTCTCGTAACGTTTTTTTTCATAAAGGTAGGTATGGTTTTAGTTGACAGGTGACAAGTGACAGTTGACAGTTAAGCTTCGCGCTCGGTGTACAAATCGGCTGAAAGCCGAAAAATAACTGTCAACTGTCACCTGTCAACTGTCACCTGATTAGATGTTTGCGATTGATATTATATCTGCGAATACGCCGGCTGCCGTAACATCGGCTCCTGCGCCGTATCCTTTTATAATCATGGGGTATTCGTGGTATCTTTCGGTGGAGATCATGATGATGTTGTTGCTGCCTTCCAACTCGTAAAAGGGGTGGTGGCTGTCTACTTCCTGAATGTCGATGGTACAGATTCCGTTATCCATGGTGGCAACGAAACGGAGACGCTTGTTTTCGGCTTCCAGTTGTTTTCTTTTTGCTTCAAATTCTTCGTCCAGGTTCCGGATGTTTTTCCAGAAATCTTCAAGGGAACCTTCAAAATAGACACTGGGGATGAATAAGTTGCATTTTACATCTTTCTGCTCTACCTTGTATCCGGCTTCGCGTGCCAGGATAACCAGTTTGCGGATAACATCCTTGCCGCTCAGGTCGATACGGGGGTCGGGTTCCGAGTAACCTTCTTCCTTTGCCATTTGTATGGCACGGCTTAAGGGGATATCGGCGCTAACTGTATTAAAGATAAAATTCAATGTTCCGGATAAAACAGCTTCAAGCTTGGAGATATGGTCGCCGCTGTTCCGCAGGTCGTTCATCGTGTTGATAATAGGAAGACCGGCTCCGACGTTTGTTTCGAACAGGAACTTGATACCGCGGTGGCGGGCTGTCTCCTTCAGATTCATATAATTATCGTAGGGTGAAGAGGCAGCCAGTTTGTTGGCAGCTACTACGGAGACGTTGTTGCTTAATAACTCTTCGTACAGGTGTGCAACTTCTGCATTTGCCGTACAGTCCACGAATACGGAGTTGAATATATTCATTTTCAGAATTTCGTCCCGCAGGTGTTCCGGTGTACTTTCCTGACCGTTTTTCTTTAACTCGTCGATGCAGGTTTCCATGTTCAGCCCTTCGCGGCAAATGAGCGCATGTTTGCTGTTGGCGATACCTACTACATTCAGTTTCAATCCATTCTGCATCAATTTCGGTTGTTGGATACGGATTTGTTCCAGTAAATTACCGCCTACCGTTCCGACACCGGCAATAAACAGGTTCAGAACCTTGTATTCGGACAGAAAAAAGGAATCGTGGATGGAGTTCAATGCTTTACGCAGATATTTCAGCTTGATAACAAATGAAATATTGGTTTCTGAAGCACCTTGTGCACAGGCTATCACACTGATACCGGCACGTCCCAGCGTACCGAACAACTTGCCGGCAATACCCGGAGTACGTTTCATGTTCTCGCCGACGATAGCTACGGTTGCCAAATCTTTCTCGGCTACCATATCGCTGATTTCCCCTTGTGCGCGTTCAAGGGCGAATTCCTCGTTAAGCACTTCGACGGCAAGTTCTGCATCCGCGTTACGGACAGCGAATGTCGTATTGTTCTCGGAGCTTGCCTGTGATACCATAAATACGCTGATACCGTTTTTGGCTAAAGTTTTAAAGATACGGTAGTTGACGCCGATAACGCCAACCATACCCAATCCCTGCACTGTAATCAGGCAAGTATCGTTGATGGAGGAGATACCTTTGATAATTGCTTTTCCTTCTTCTTTTACCTTTTCCTTGGAGATATAAGTCCCTGGGGCTTCCGGATTGAAGGTATTCAGGATGCGGATAGGAATATTTTTATGATATACCGGATAAATCGTAGGTGGGTAGATCACTTTTGCTCCGAAGTTACATAACTCCATTGCTTCCGTGAAAGTCAACCGGTCGATTACGTATGCCGAGCTGATTACACGTGGGTCTGCCGTCATAAAACCATCCACATCTGTCCATATTTCCAGAACAGAAGCGTCCAAGGCGGTAGCCAGGATAGATGCCGTATAATCGGAACCTCCTCTTCCCAAGTTCGTAACTTCACCGTTTTCAGCACTGGAAGAAATAAAGCCGGGAACCAGTGATACTTTAGGCAACGGGTTGAAAGTTTCCTGTATCAGTTCGTTGGTCAGCTCAAAATCGACAATATGTTTGTTAAACTGGCGGACAGTTTTGATAAATTTACGGGAATCGAACAGCTTTGCATCTTTGATTACATTGGAAACGATTAAAGAAGAAATGCGTTCGCCGTAGCTGACAATCGTATCGGATGTTTTTGCAGAAAGGTCATTAATCAGGTATACTCCTTTAAATATATTGCCCAGTTCGTCCAGTAAGTTCATTACTTGTTTCTGGACTTCAATCCGTCGTTTTTCATCTGGTATAACCCCTTGTATAACGTCGAGGTGGCGGGTGATGATTTCGGAGTATTCTCTTTCGTAGCCGACATCTCCTTTGGCCGCCATGGAGGAGGTTGCAAGTAATTTATCTGTAATGCCGCCAAGCGCAGATACGATAACGATTACAGGCTCTTCAATAGCCTCTACTATTTTTTTTACACTAAGGATACTGTTAACGGAACCTACGGATGTTCCACCGAATTTCAATACTTTCATCAGTACGTATTTATTTAGGATGACAACAGGCCAAATAGCAATGGAGCATTGTAAAGGATAAAAATACAAGCCACGCCTGATTGACGGTTGTCCGTATTTTACTATTATATAAATCTGATTGTGAATAAGGAAATGAATGCAATACGATGATTGCCACAAAGCGGGACCTGGTCGCCACAATTGTTTATTTGCAAATATTAACCCCCCAAGGGGTCATCAATGCCCATGTGTAATATGTAACACAAATAATAGTCATTTGCAGAATTTTCTTCTGTTTGTTTTTACGGCAGCAATATTACACAATATTTTTCAGATGCAAGCATTTTTTTGATTGAAAGTTGAAAAATGATAGCAAAAAGTGTAATCTTGCAGCAAGAGGGCATGTGTATAATGAAAAGATAAATAAAATCTTACCAGATTTGGATTCCTGTGCTTACTTGTAATTTGTAATAATTTACCAGGTAATTGATACGTGCCTGTAGCAGTTGCAGCTTACTGCTTGAATAGTTTGTCGAACTGGTTAGTAGTTCGAGGTTTGTGATGCTTCCTGCTTTGTAATTTACTTTAGCTTGTGCGTATGCTTTTTCAGCCAGGGTGACTTGTTCGGTAAGCTGTTTTATCTGGTCATAGTTGGATTGCAGCGTATAATAGTTCTCGCTAACTTGTTGGCGGACTTGTCTTTCAACCAGATCTTTTTGGTATAAAGCGGAATTGTAGGTGGAATGGGCGAGGGATGTGTTCTGTTTGCGCCGTCCTCCTTCATATAAAGGAATGGAAAGGGTAACGCCTGCTTCATAATTCAGTTTCATCCGGTCTATATGTATCGGATAACCGTTTTTTGCTCCGGCGGAAGCGGCTAAATCGAGAGATGGGTTATAAGCTCGGCGGGCGGCACTTTCTTCCAGTTTGGCGATGGCTAATTGTTTGTCTGCAATTTGTAACTCCGGACGTGAGGTATAAGCTATAGTAAGTAAATTATCCAAGGAGGTTAAATTGCTTTTTATTTCAAAGTATTCGTTTAAAGGCATAGTCTCTGTGATTAAGGTATCGGCCAGGACGGATAATTGTGTTTGTAATGTATGTAGATTACTGCTTAATTCCGTCAGTTGGGTATGGATTGATGCTTGACTGACTTGTGTATTTAATAGATCGAAAGAAGTTGCCGAACCGGATTTAACCCGGATTTCTGCTTGGCGCAGCATCTCTTCGTAATCTTTTAGTTCCTGATGTTTGATTAGAATTGCCTGCCGGGTAAAGCAGTTCAGATAATACAATTGTATGGTATTTAATGCCAAAGACTGGAATAGTTCTGTTTGTTGCAGTCGGGAGAGTGTTTCTTTTTCTTTGGCTGCTTCTATTTTGGGACGGTTCTTGCCAAAGTCATAGATGAGTTGGCGGAGTGAGATACCTGCGTCATAATTATTTTTAGGGCTGAATGATAAATCCATCTCATCAAAATGCACTGTAGCTACCGGCTCGATACGTGTATAAGAAGCGGATGCGTTTAAAATGGGAAGTAGGGCGGCCCGTACCATTTTTATATTGTAGCCAGCACTTTTTACTGCTTCTTCTGCTTGCTTAACTGTGGGATAAGTAGTCATAACGCGCTGGATAGTGGCATCCAGTGTCAGGGTGTCTTTTACTTGTGCCGGAGTCTGATACGACAGGCATAAGAATAATATTATAATGTATAAAGGCTTTGACATTTTATATGATGTTTTTTATTTGACTTTCTTTATTTGTTTTACCCGGTGAAGCCATATAATAGGTAACAGGCAAAGCAGGGTAACGATGAATGCAATAAAGAAATCATCGTTAATCCCTCCGATATAGGCTTCCAGGTCAAGGCGTTTGACAATCATTTGCTCGGCAAGCGTTTGGGCAGTCTGTGCTGTTGCACCTGCTGTTTGCCGGGCAAAAAGGCTTAAGTTTTCGATAGTTTGCTGATATACTTCTCCGGTGTAGTTTAATGCTTCACTGTAACGCTGGGTATGGTAACCGGTACGTTGTGTCAGGATATGGCTGAAAATTGCCACTCCGAAGCTACCTCCCATCTGCCGGATAATGTTGGTAATGCTGGATGCCTGTGCCATCATATCGCTTTTGATGTTGGCAAGTGATAATGTTAATAAAGGGGTAAACAGGATTCCCATCCCTATGCCCCGTAGGTACAGGCTCATCATAATATACCATTTCTCTGTCAGGAAAGACAGGAAAAAGTTTAGATAGAAACTGACGGCCATCAGGATAAGACCGGCTGCAATTAATATTTTAGGATTGATTTTTTGTCCTAAGGCTCCCGCAGTGGGAGAACAGAACCCCTGGATAATACCGACCGGAATAAAGAACATTCCCGCCTGAAATGCGGAATATCCTAAGTTATTCTGTAGGTAAAGCGGTATAAGGAAAGTGCTTCCGAACATACCTATCCCAAAAATAAATATCATTAGATTAGACAAGGCGAAGTTCCTGTCTTTAAACACTCTGAGATTTATCAATGGATATTTTACTGTCAGTTCAAAATAGATGAAGAGGATGAAAACAACGGCTGAAATCCACATGGAACCTAATACTACCGGACTATTCCAGCCTTGTGTATTGGTGGATGAATTAACTTCAGAGAGCCCATACATAAAGAGGGGTAGAAAGATACCGGAGGTAATAAATCCCGGAATATCAAAAGGCGGTGGTGTTTCCGCCTTATATTCTTTTTGTAAAATGACCGTAATGAACAGATCAATAGCTCCTACAGGTACGTTTACATAAAAGATATAATTCCAATTCAGATTATCTACCAGATACCCACCGATAGACGGTCCGAAAGAAACGGAAGCGGCAGAAGCGATTGCCCAAAATCCCAATGCCATACCCCGTTGTTGCGGGGGAAAAACATTACTGACAATAGCCATGCCTACCGGCATGATGGCACCGCACCCGAAACCTTCTATTACCCTCCAGAAAATCAGTTCTTCGATAGAAACAGAATTTCCACACATGAAAGAACCGAAAGTAAACAATAACAGCGACAGGAAATAAATCCGTTTGTAACCGAAGCGGTCGGCAAGCCATGCTGCTGCCGGAAGAATACTTGCAATAGCCAGCATATACCCGGTTAATACCCATTCTGCTGTATTAATACTGGCACCGAGCGTTCCCATAATGGCCGGTAAACCTGTGTTTACAACGGTCGAGTCGAGAACTGCCATAAAGGTTCCAATCATGATATTTCCTAATACCAGCCATTTATAGCTTCCTTTCTGTATGTCGGCAGAGGAACTCATTCTTTTTCTTTTATGATTTTGACAGTGGCAGACATACCTGAAACTAATTTAGGCTTTACTTTCTCTCCGGATTTTCCGGAGATATGGTCTATCGATACTTTTAAAGGGACACGTTGTGCTACTTTGGTGTAGTTTCCTGAGGCATTGTTGGGTGGAATGAGTGAAAATTCCGAAGCTGTATTCGAACCGATATAAAATATTTTTCCGGAGAAAGTCAAATCCGGATAAGCATCTAATGTAAAGGTTGTGGGTTGTCCCAGGTATATGCTATTGAATTTGGTTTCTTCCAAATATACGGCGACCCATATATCTTTGCCTTCGTTAATTGTGAAGAGGGTTTGTCCGGGTTGGACAATATCGCCGGGTAACGACCAACGTTTGGCTATGACTCCATCTGCCGGTGCTGTAATCTGATAGTAGTCTAAGGTAACACGGACTGACTCAATGGATGCACTTGCTGCATTGATCGCAGCTTCGGTTGAGGCAATTTGGGCTTTGACTACATTAATCTGATTTTTAGCGACATTTACTTTTATTTGATTGCTTTTATAAGCTTCTTCCATATTTTGGAATGTTTCCTGCGAAATAGCATCCCCTTGATATTGAGTCTTAGCACGTTGATAGTTTAATCCTGCCTGTTCGAATGCTATTTCCGCCAGTTTCAGGTTGTCTGTGGCAGTTCGCAGGTTTTCTTTATTCAATTTGAGGGAGGCGGAGAGTTGTTCGCGTTGTGCAATAGTTTCCTGAAGTTGTGCAACGATATTTGTACTGTCCAGTTCTGCCAGTAGCATACCTGCTTTTACAGTATCACCTTCCCAGACATATAACTTTAACAGGGGAGCCATTACACGGGAGGCAACGCTTATCCGAAAGCTATCCAGATTGGCATCGTCCGTTGAAATATATTTCCGGTAGTTCCACCACCAGAGGACTGCTGCAATAATAGCGCATGTTAATACGATAATTAGCCATATCAGGCTTTTGTTTGACGTTTTTTTGTTGGATAGGCCAGTTGTTGTATCCATAGATTTAGTTTTGTACAATTTTATAGTCCTAAAACAAACAAATTATACAAAAGTTCTTGATAGGATACAGCTTAACTTAATCTACGTCTGTTCTTTCTTTTTCCAGATCTTCCCGGCTCTTACTTTGTGTTACCAGGTATACTCCCACAAAAACAAGGACTGCGGATACTATTTTTTGTAAAGAAAATGTATCCTGCCCGATCATTACTGCAATCAGGGATGCTATAATGGGTTGTATATAATTATACATGCTGACGGTGGTAGGGCGTATCCGTTTTAATGACATGGGGATGAGTAAATAAGGAAGGAATGTTGCTCCGAAAAGAACATAGAACAAAGCTGAAAGCGCCGTCCAGTTCCATTCTATCTGATGGAAAACGGGAGCGTCGAGGATATGTTGATAAGTGAGCGGGAATAATGTCAGCGAAGTAAAAAGAAACATCCATTTCATCATAGTAATAGATGAATACTTCAAGGTCAGAGGTTTGGATAGCACCAGATAGATGGCGTACATTAATCCGCTGACAATTATCATAAGATCCCCATCCAGACTGCTGCTTGTCTGGACTGTATGTGTGGAAGACAAAACAAGGATGACTCCTCCGCTTGCACCCAGGAATACACCGAATGATTTTTTTCTGGTAATAGGTTCTTTTAATATCAATGCGGCTAATAACATGACAAAAATAGGAACGGAAGTGGCAATAATGGAAGCATCAACCGGTGAAGTCCGGTTCAATCCTACTATAAAAAGTCCTTGGTTGATACCGACTCCACATAAAGCACAGATAAAAAGCATGCCTAAATCTTTCAAGGATACTTTTTCTTTTGCTGTAAATAGAGAAACCATCCAAAACATGACACAAGCAAAAAGCATACGCATAATGGTAAGCCCTTCAGGTGGCACATGTGTGGGTAGTAAGTATTTGGAAATTGGCATATTAACAGCAAACAAGATGTTTGTGATCAAAATTAATATGTGTCCTTTTAATTTTTCCCGATTCATAGTAGCAATTGTATAGATTTAGAAGAAGCAAAGATACGATTTCTGATTTGTTTGCTTCTAAAAGTTATACTTTTTAATCCAAAGTGTCATTTAAGGATTTATTAAGAATCATGGAAAAAGTTCTATATATTGTATCTCTCATGGAAAAAGCTAATATGTGAAAATTATATTAGATTTTTGTTATTTTGGTATTATCTTGGGTGTAAGGTTGGTAAATGCCATTTTGTGAACTCTCGGAATAAGATATATTGAATTTAATGTGTGTTTTGAGTATTAAGCTGTCAATGGAATTGTTTTGATGAAGAATATACCTTGTTATATAATTGTTGTTTATATTTACTTGAAAGAAAATAATTACTAAAAAATAACGAAAGTTTGAGTTAGGCTTTGTATTACATTGATTACATAATTATAAGATTTATGTAGGATGAGTTTTTTTGAATGTTGTTGTGTGTGATTTGAATATCAATTGCTGTGTAAATATAACTGTTGTTTGTGTCTTCTACAGATAGTATTAATGAATGAAAATGTGTTGTTATTTTTATCTAAAATAATAAAATAGTGTATGTTTTATCGTTTGGATGTATGAATTTGTATCCATGAGTTAGTATTAACTATATAGGAGATATTATTGTTTTGGTAATTACTAATATTGTTCTATATTTGCATCGTGAATAAACCATATATAATGTGTTTTTTCTAACCCTTTATAGGAACAAAACCTTAAGTAATTCAAAGCTTTCAGAAGTTATTCCCTTTGGGAGTGACGAATATTTGTATAGGTGTAAAATAATTTAACTAGATGAAAACCAATGATTTGATAACCTGTGTGCTAAAAAGAAAATATTTTAGCCGTTGGTTAGTGTTTTTAATTGATTTGTTCTTTTCCCTTACTTCAACCTTGATTGCGTTAGCTCTTGTAAACTACCTTTCAATAGCAGTAATAACAAATCAAATTTCATGGATAATTTTAATCTCTTCTGTATGTTGTAGCATTATTAGTTTTTTCTCGCTTCAAACATACAAAGGGATTATTCGTCACTCGTCTTTTACAGAGGCAGGGCGTATTGCTATTGCTTCTTTGTTAAAAGTATTTCTCATTGTTCCTCTTGTTTCCGTTATAACGACAGGTTTATCTCTGGAAACTCTTATTTTAGGTGGGTTAACCGATCTCTTCCTTACATTTTTTACGCTTACTCTTCTACGCGTAATTTTAATTACAATCCATTCTTTTATTGTTTATAGTATCACTTCCTATCGGGGAAGATTTTTAATATTTGGAACAGATTCTCCAACATCATTATTGAATGAAATCTCTATGCCGGATCAAAAAATATACCGGATGAAAGGTTTTCTTAATATTGGTACACGCACATCTTTACGAATCGGTAAATACAAGGTTTATTCAATTATGGAACAAGTGGAATTCAACCGCTTGGTAAACCGGAAGAATATAAGAGCTATTTTATTTACCAACTATCAGGATGTAAAGGCAGAAAGTGAGCGGCTAGTCCGTTATTGTGAAAAGAAGAAAGTTCGAATGTTGGTACTTCCCTCTATTGATGAGTTGGAAAAAGGTAAAGCTGTTCTTCGGAATCTTCACGAAGTTCGTATTGAAGATTTGTTAGGACGTGATGAAATTCAAATCAATATGTCTGAAATAGCAATATCTTTGAGAGGCAAGACTGTGATGGTTACGGGTGCTGCCGGTTCAATAGGTAGTGAGTTATGCCGGCAGTTGTGTGCATTCGGCTTAGAACATCTTATTTTATTTGATAGTGCTGAAACCCCGATGCATAATATTCGTTTAGAATTGGAAGAAAAGTATCCGGATGTTCTATTTACCCCTGTTATGGGAGATGTACGTATGCCTTCACGTGTAGAAAGTGCTTTTGAACGTTACTATCCTCAAATAGTGTTCCATGCTGCAGCCTATAAACATGTTCCTTTGATGGAAGAAAATCCTTGTGAAGCAGTCCATACCAATGTTTATGGGACCTGTAACATTGCAGATATGTCTGTGAAATATAATGTGGAAAAATTTATTATGATTTCCACAGACAAGGCCGTTAATCCTACAAATGTGATGGGGGCTTCGAAGCGTCTGGCTGAAATTTATACGCAAAGTTTAAGTATAGCAATCAATAAAGGAATATATCCGGGTAAAACACGTTTTATTACAACTCGCTTTGGAAATGTGCTGGGAAGTAATGGGTCTGTTATTCCCCGTTTCCGGGAGCAAATGGAAAAAGGAGGACCTTTGACTGTAACCCATCCGGATATAATCCGCTATTTTATGACAATACCGGAAGCGTGTCGTTTGGTTTTGGAAGCGGCTTTTATGGGGAAAGGTGATGAAATATTTGTATTTGATATGGGAACACCTGTAAAGATTGCAGATCTTGCTCGTCGGATGATTGAACTTGCAGGCCTTGTTCCTGATAGGGATATTGAGATAAAATATACGGGACTTCGACCGGGAGAAAAATTGTATGAAGAATTATTGGCTGTGAAAGAAAACACGATTCTGACAGAAAATGAAAAAATCTTTCGTGCTAAGGTACGTGAATATGATTTTGAGGAAATTAAGAAAACTGTTACTGATTTGGTTTTATTGGCAGTAAAGGTAGATAAAATTGAGACAGTAAAAATGATGAAAAAACTTGTTCCTGAATTTAAGAGTAAGAATTCGGAATATGAGGAACTTGACAATAATAAAATAGTTGTAGCATAAAATGAAAGTGTTAGTAACAGGAGGGGGCGGTTTTATCGGTTCCAATTTATGTGAAGTCTTATTAAGACAAGGGCATACTGTAAGGTGTTTAGATAATTTTGTGACAGGTAAAATTGAAAATATATTGCCGTTGCTGGAACTGTATCCGACAACTTTTGAATTGATGGTCGGTGATATACGGAATCTGGAAGATTGCCAAAAGTCGGTGGAGGGAATGGAGTATGTATTACATGAAGCTGCATTAGGTTCGGTTCCGCGCTCTATTAAAGATCCGATAACAACTAATGATGTAAATGTAGGAGGTTTTTTGAATATGTTAGTCGTTTCCCGTGATGCAGGAGTGAAACGTTTTGTTTTTGCAGCTAGTTCTTCTACTTATGGAGACAGTCAATCTTTGCCGAAAGTAGAAGATGTAATAGGTAAACCTTTATCACCTTATGCGATTACTAAATATGTGAATGAATTGTATGCGGATGTTTTTTCCAGGACTTATGGATTGGAGTATATAGGATTACGATATTTCAATGTTTTCGGCCGTCGTCAAGATCCTTTTGGAGCTTATGCAGCTGTAATACCTCTGTTTGTAAAACAACTGATGAAACATGAAAGTCCGGTTATTAATGGTGATGGTTTGTATAGCCGGGATTTTACTTATATTGATAATGTCATTCAAATGAACCTGTTGGCTCTTACAACAAATAATCCGGAAGCTGTGAATCAAATATATAATACAGCTTATGGAGAGCGGACTACTTTAAATCAGTTGGTCGGCTATTTAAGGGATTATTTGAGTGAATATGATCCCTCTATTGCAGGAATCGATATTATTCATGGACCAAACAGAGTAGGAGATATTCCACACTCTTTGGCTTGTGTAGATAAAGCAAAAACACTTTTAAATTATACTCCTCAATTTAATATGAAACAAGGCTTGCAAGAAGCAGTGAAATGGTATTGGGAAAATATTTAACTAATGAATTAATCAATGAAGACAGAAGTAAAAATCGCTGTAATCGGCTTGGGATATGTAGGGCTACCTCTTGCTCGTTTATTTTCCACAAAGTATAAGACTGTTGGTTTTGATATGAATCAGGCTCGTGTTGATGCTTTAATGTCGGGACATGATGCCACACTTGAAGTATCGGACGAATTGCTACAGGAAGCATTGGCTAATGGTTTTATTTGTACAGCCAATATTGAAGATATCCGTGATTGTAATTTTTATGTGGTAGCAGTACCTACTCCGGTTGATGTTAATAATAACCCGGACTTAACTCCTTTATATGCTGCAAGTACAACTGTAGGCAAAGTGATTAGAAAAGATGATATTGTTGTTTATGAATCAACAGTTTATCCTGGTGTTACGGAAGATGAATGCATTCCCGTTGTAGAAAAAGTCTCGGGTTTAAAGTTCAATGAAGATTTTTTTGCAGGTTATTCACCGGAACGAATAAATCCGGGGGATAAAGAACATACAGTAGAGAAAATAAAGAAAGTTACATCTGGTTCAACACTAGAAATCGGAAAGATAGTAGATCAAGTTTATGCATCTGTAATTACAGCAGGAACCCATTTAGCACCAACAATCAAAGTGGCAGAAGCAGCCAAAGTAATTGAAAATTCACAGCGTGATATCAATATTGCTTTTGTGAATGAATTATCCAAAATCTTTAATCGATTAGGTATTGATACTCAGGATGTATTGGATGCAGCTTCTACAAAATGGAATTTTCTTCCGTTTAAACCTGGATTAGTCGGAGGCCATTGTATAGGCGTAGATCCCTATTATCTGGCGCAATGTGCGCAGAGATATGGTTATAATCCGGAAATTATATTAGCAGGACGTCGAATGAATGACGGAATGGGAGAGTATGTGGCGAATGAGGTAATCAAGCTAATGCTAAAGAAGGGAATCCAAGTATTAGAAGCTAATGTTTTGATATTGGGTTTTACCTTTAAAGAAAATTGTCCAGATGTGCGTAATACGAAAGTTATAGATATTTATAAAGCGTTGAAAGGATATGGAGTAAATATCACTGTTTATGATCCTTGGGCAAGTATAAACACTGCTTATCATGAATATAATATAGAGATAAAAAATGAGTTGCCAAAATGTGAATTTGATGCTGTTATATTGGCTGTTGCTCATAAAGAATTTCAAGCATTAGATATTTCAGACTTTTTGAAATCTGATAATGTTGTTTTTGATGTTAAAAATTGTTTGTGCAAGAGTTTTATAGACGGTAGATTATAACTTTTATTTTATATTGGATGGCATTGAACCAACTTAAAGCCGGAGCTTTTTTGTCTTATGTATCAATAGGTCTGAATAATATAGTAGGATTACTCTATACTCCATTTATGTTACGTATGATGGGGCAAACAGAGTATGGGCTTTATTCTCTTGTAGCATCAGTTATTGCATATTTAACAGTATTGGATTTAGGCTTTGGAAATGCGATAATTAGATATACAGCAAAATTTAGGGCTGAAGGAAAAATACAGGAACAATATGAAATGTTTGGAATGTTTTTTTTATTATATAGCGTTATTGGAGTTATTGCATTTTTAATAGGACTTGGTTTATATTTTAATGTTGATTATCTGTTTGATGCAACAATGGATCCTTCCGAATTATATAAAATACGGATAATGATGCTTTTAATGATATTTAATCTGGCATTTACATTTCCGATGAGTATATGGGGCTCGATAATTTCAGCATATGAAAATTTTGTTTTTCAAAAGCTGGTGAATATTGTTCGTATAATATTGAATCCTTTAATTATGATAGTTATGTTGTATGTAGGATATCGGGCTATAGGGATGGTTGTTGTGACAACAATATTTAATATATTGACTTTGTTGATAAATTGGTGGTATTGTAAGAAGCAATTAAAAATACGTGTTTATTTTAAAAAAATAGAGTGGCATTTTTTTAAAGAAATATCGGTTTATTCGTTTTGGATATTTCTTAGTGCTATTATGGATCGAATTTATTGGAATACAGGTCAATTTATATTAGGTATTTATTCGGGTGCTGTAGCTGTAGCAGTTTTTGCTGTAGCTATTCAGTTACAGCAGATATATATGGCGTTTTCTTGTGCAATATCAGGTGTGTTTTTGCCCAAAGTAACTACTATGGTAACACATGATAATAATACAAAAAATATTTCAAATCTATTTATTCGTACAGGTAGAATACAATATATTGTAATGGCATTTATATTAACAGGTTTTATTTTATTTGGAAAACCTTTTATTCATTTATGGGCAGGTAGTGATTATGAGGATGCTTATTGGATTGCCCTTTGTTTTTTTATACCTCTGACTGTCCCATTAATACAAAATATAGGGATTACAATATTGCAAGCTAGAAATCAAATGAAATTTCGTTCAAGTCTTTATGTCTTAATAGCGTTGTGCAGTTTGTTTATATCAATTCCACTTGCTAAGATTTATGGAGGGATTGGTTGTGCTATAGGTACATCTTTTGCTCTTTTCATGGGGCAAATAGTGGTGATGAATATTTATTATTATAAAAAAGTTTTTATAGATATAATTTCTTTTTGGAGAGAGATAGGTAAAATGTCATTTGTTCCTTTGTTAGTAGGAGGGGTTTTTTATGTATTTTTATATAATATAAATATTAATACGGTTGGTGTATTGATGTTGTATATGTTGTTTTTTGGTGCTGTTTATATTCCTCTATTTTGGTTTATAAGTATGAATAAATATGAGAAAAACTTATTTGTTACGCCAATGAAAAATATAATGTCAAAAGTTGGTTTATGATTGAAATTAAAAATAATAAAGATTGCTGTGGATGTAATTCTTGTGTACAGAAATGTCCTCAATCTTGTATAAGAATGCAGGAAGATAAGGAAGGTTTCTTATATCCTTTGATAGATTATATAGCATGTGTGGATTGTGGTGTTTGTGAAAAAGTTTGTCCTATCATTCATCAGAAAGAGGAGCGAGAACCTTTATTTGTATATGCAGCTAAAAATAAAAATGAAATAATACGTTCGGAAAGTTCATCTGGTGGCGTCTTTACATTATTAGCAGAACAAGTTATTTCAGAAGGAGGGGTGGTTTTTGGTGCTAAGTTTAATACAAATTGGGAAGTAATACATGCTTTTACAGAAACAATAGAAGGTTTGGCAGCTTTCCGTGGTTCTAAATATGTACAGAGCTATATTGGAGAAACTTATGTGCAAGTCGAAACTTTTTTAAAAACAAAACGTAAAGTCTTGTTTAGTGGAACTCCTTGTCAGGTTGCAGGTTTAAAAGCATTTCTTCGAAAAGAGTATGAAAATTTATTGACTATAGATTTTATTTGTCATGGAATTCCTAGTCCTATGGTGTGGCGGAGATATTTGGAAGAATTACTCATTCGTCAGAGTATTGGAGAAAAATTCATTTCTTGTTCTTCTGATATAGAATATCTAATACGGGATATATCACAGATAGAGTTTAGAAATAAGAAATTAGGATGGAAGAAATATAGTTTTTCTATTACTTTTTCTGTTCCTGTTAAAGGTGAGGCTCCTCAAAAAAAACTTTTCTCAGAGTCTTTAAAAAAGAATATCTTCTTGCAAGGCTTTTTGGCGAATTTATATTTACGTCCGGTTTGTTATAGTTGCCCGGTAAGGGGACTAAAAAGTGGAAGCGATTTAACTATAGCTGACTTTTGGAGCGTTGATAGATGGCATCCTGAAATAAAAAATGATAACAAAGGACTTTCTTTATTATTGGTAAATAATAGTAAAGGTAATTTATGTTTACAATTAATTGGTGATAATATGAACTTATGGGCTTCTGATTATCAAATAGCAAAGATTGTAAATCCTTCTATTATAAGAAATGCTAGTATAGATAAAAAAAGATATATGTTTTTTGATAGAATAGATGAGTATGGTGTAATTGATAATGTGAGATATTTGTTAAATAGAACACTTAAACAGCAATTTTGTTCTTTGATTAAAAAGATATATAGTAGGATAAAATAAAGAATAATAAAAAAAACATGGTGATAGGGATATTGACATTTCATTTTGGAAATAATTATGGTGGTATATTGCAGTGTTATGCGCTCTGTAATGTGCTAAAAAAATGGGGATATGATGTTAGAGTAATTAATTATAAACCGTCTTCTTCTTCTTTTTATCGTTTTGTTAGAAAAATAAAAATGTTTGATAGTTTCTGGGATTTATTGAAGTATTCTATCGGTTTTTTGAATTTTAAACCTTCTGTGAAAAAGGATATAAATACACTAGATGTTTATAAGGAAAATATTTTAAATGAATTTGATAGTTTTCGAGAAAAGTATTTGAATTTAACAGAATCTGTAAATGAGAAAACTATAGGAAATATATGTAGAGAATTTGATGCTGTAATTGTAGGTAGTGATCAAGTTTGGACTTCATTGTATGATAAAAATTCTATTTACTTTTTAGATTTTGAACCCGCCTTTAAAGGAAAGAAGATTGCATATGCTGCTTGTTCTGCGCATAAGTTTGTCTTAAATAAAAGAAAAAAAGAATTGTTGAATTATTTAAAGGAATTTGACTTTATATCAATTCGAGATAAAACAACCCAGGATTTGGTGAAAAATATTACAGGCAAGAATGAATTGATTGTTGCGGATCCTACATTGTTATATGATTTTGATGAGTTTATAAGTTTAAAAGAGACCCAACCTTATATCTTGACTTATATTTTAGGTGATGATATAAAGGGAGGACATTATACTGCTCTTGAAAAAATAAAAACTAAATTTGGAGATATACCTGTTAAGTCTATAATCATACCTTCAAATAATACAAGCTCTATTGCAGAGTACTCAAATGAAGTGTATTATGATTTACATCCGTCAGAATGGGTGAATATGTTTGCAAATTCCACCTTTGTGTATACGGATTCTTTTCACGCTATTATGTTTGCATTGAAATTTGATAAACCTTTTGTTGCTTATTATGTAAATCAAATTAGGATGTCCAGATTGATTGATTTGAAAGAGCGATTTGGATTAATTAATATTGTTAATAATGCAGAAGAAATAACGGAAATGTATATTTCCGTTTCTTTGGATACATTCTCAAAAGAGTCTTTATCTTTACTAAAGAGTAAGTTGTAAAATATGTTCCCTTATATTTTATTACTTATAGTCTTGATATTTGGGGTTTGTTATGAACTTGGTATTTTTTCAGGCAGGGTATGCTATAAACATACGGGAATGCATGATTTGTATTTTACTTGTGGATGTTTATTGGCATTTATTCTTACGGGTTTCAGAGATATGATGGGAGGGTATGATGTTTTTGTATATGCCTCTTTTTTTGATTCTGTACCGACTTTAAATTCTATATTGAATATACAGACTTATGATCCAAAATTGTTTGCTCATTTTGAACCGGGATATTTATTGATTAATTCAATAATAAAAACATTATATACTAATACATACTTCTTTTTCTTTACAGTGGCATTATTGGTGTATTCATTTGTCTATTCAACCTTATATAGGTACCCTTTTATGCTGTTTTCATTTTTTATCTTTGTCTCCAAATTTTTTATTGTAGGTTTTGTGTATACACGTCAGTTTATTGCAATGTCTATTATTTGGTTTGCTTTGAAGTTTTTGGAAAATAATAAGAAGTATATATTTCTCATATTTTTATTTATAGCTGCATCTATTCATTATAGTGCTCTGACAGTTTCTTTGATTTTATTAATTTATAAATGGCGCTTTTCTCAAAAAATATTATTGATATTATTTGTTGTTTCATTGTTTTTAGGTATCACTCCTTTTATTAAAATATTAATGTCTTTTGTGAATCAATATATGTCTATGGATAAGTTGGATGGATATGCAGAAAAAGCACAATCTGTTTTTCATATACCTTATTTTATTGAAACTTCATTTATGGCTTTTATGTCATTAAAGTATAGAGATAAAATATATAAAATGAGTCCGAGGTATGTGATAATGTATAATATGTTAGTTCTTTATATAGTGTTTTCTTATTTAACATTGAGAGATGCTGGGGTGGTTCGCTTTATTTGGTATTTTGTGGTTGGATATTTAACATTGTTTCCTATACTTGTATATAAACTTGTGAAAAGTAGGTGGTTGCTTATATTTTTTGCCGTTCTTTATTTTTCATTTGTTTATTTTCGAAATGTAACAGTAAGAGATGATGGATCTAATGTCCCTTATCGGACTTTTATTTTAAAAAATTGAATATGATAACAGTATTTACTCCTGTATATAATCGTGCTTATATATTAACTGTCTTATATGATAGTTTATGTAAACAAACATTTTCGGATTTTGAATGGCTAATTGTAAATGATGGTAGCTCTGATAATCTGGAAGAGTTGATCTCTTTGTTTGTAGAAGAAAATAAAATATGTATTAGATATTTTAGGCAAAAAAATGGAGGAAAACATCGTGCGATTAATTATGCTGTACAATTGGCAAAAGGTGAATTGTTTTTTATTGTAGATAGCGATGATTATTTACCTGAAAATTCATTGGAAAGAATTTTTAGTTATTATATAATGATAGCAGATGATAAGTCTTTTGCAGGTGTGTGTGGGCTTAAATGTTATCCGAATGGTACAAGTGTGGGAGGTGATAAGTCTTTTTGTATATTAGATTGTACTTCTCTTGATTTTCGTTATAAGTATTATTATTCTGGAGATATGGCAGAAGTTATAAAAACAGAAGTATTAAAAGAGTATCCATTTCCGGATTTTGAAGGAGAACGGTTTTGTGCTGAAAGTTTATTATGGAATCGTATTGCTCAAAAATATAAATTTAGATATTTTCAAGAATCAGTTTATATTTGTGATTATTTGGAAGACGGACTTTCTTTTAATTCTGTAAAAAACAGGATGAAAAGCCCAACTTATGCAATGTTGAATTGTTCGGAACTTTCGAGAATGAATATACCGCTTAAAATAAAATTGAAATCTTATGTGAATTACTGGAGATTCTCTTTTTGTTCTTCATATTCTTTTATGAATAAAATTAAGCAGATGAATTTATTTTCTGTTTTTTTACTTCCTTTTGGATTGTTACTTCATTTTAGGGATCTTAGAAAATGAAAATACTTCAAGTTATTACTTCTTTAAATACAGGAGGTGCAGAAAAATTATTATTAGATATATCACCTCGATTAATTAAAAATGGACATGAGGTTGATATCCTTACGCTTCGGGATAGTGATACTCCTTTTCGTAGGCAATTAGAGAAAGAAGGTGTGAAAGTTTATTCTGTATCGGTTACGATGAATTATTACAATCCACTGTTTTGTGTTAAATTATATCCTTTTATAAAAGCTTATGATGTAATACATGTTCATCTATTTCCAACTTTATATTGGGTCGCATTCTCAAATTTTTTTCATAGGAATAAAATACCACTTGTTTATACAGAACATAGTACTGATAATGGTCGGAGGAAGTATAGGTGGTTAAAGTGGATAGAAAAAATTGTATATAATCAATATGAACGTATAATTGCAATATCAGAGGGGGTATATAAAAACTTAACACTTCATTTATCACCCCAGATTCCAGTTGTAATTGTACATAATGGGGTGGATGTGGATTTAATATCTAAAGCAGAAGCAATCTCATTCCCTTTTTTATTTCCGAATTGTAAACATATAGTTCAGGTAGCAAGTTTTAGAAAGCAAAAAGACCAGGATACGGTAATACGTGCATTAAGTTTGTTACCGGATAATTATCATTTGTCATTTGTCGGAGCTGGGAGTAGGATGGAAATTTGCAAATCCTTGGCAACTGAGTTAAACATAGAAGAACGAGTTCATTTTCTATTACAATCTACAAAAGTACCTAATATATTAAAGTCTGCAGATATTGTTGTTATGTCCTCTCATTATGAGGGTTTCGGTTTGGCGGCAGTAGAAGGTATGGCAGCAGGAAAACCTGTTTTGGCAACAAATGTTTCTGGATTGCGGGATGTCGTAAATGATAAAGATTTACTTTTTGAAGTAGGTGATTATATCGAATTGGCAAATAAGATACGAATGATCTCAGAGCATGAAGATGTGTATAGGAAGAAATCATATGCATGTTTACAACAAGCTTTTCAATATGACATTCAAGCTACGGTTAGTGGTTATGAACAAGTCTATAAAATTGTTTGTCAAAAAAATGGATAGATATGCTTAAATTGATTCGTATAACAACTGTTCCCCAATCTTTAAAAACACTTTTAAAAGGACAGCTTCATTTTATGAAGCAATACTATGATGTAGTGGCAGTTTCGTCCGATGGTGAATGTTTTGCTGAAATGTTGAAAGAACAAGAGGTTAGAGGTGTCTGTGTTCGAATGACACGAAAAATTACTCTTGTTGCGGATTTAAAGGCATTGTTTGCCTTAATATGGTTGTTTATAAAAGAAAAGCCGGAGATTGTACACACGCACACACCTAAAGCTGGACTTTTAGGGATGCTTGCTGCACGTATAGTTGGAGTTCCATGCAGACTGCATACAGTTGCCGGACTTCCTTTATTGGTTGCAACTGGTAAAAAAAGGAAATTATTGGATTTTGTCGAGAGACTGACTTATGTTTGTGCAACTCATGTTTATCCAAATTCTTTTGTTATGAAACAGATTATTATTGATAATGGCTTAACAAAAGCAGATAAACTAAAAGTGATAGCAAATGGTAGTTCGAATGGGATAAATACATCCTTTTTTTCTGTGAATGCATCTTTTAATAAATTAGAACGAGATCCAAATGTTTTCACATTTTGTTTTGTAGGGCGTGTCGTTCGTGATAAAGGAATTAATGAATTAATTAATGCATTTGCCAGACTCTATAAAGAAAACAGTAAAATACGGCTGGTATTAATTGGTGTTCTTGAAAACAGTTTAGATCCGGTATTACCGGAAACGGAAAAATTGATACGGACTCATCCTGCGATTAACTTTGAAGGTTACCAATCAGATATTCGCCCTTTTCTGGCAGCATCCGATGTTTTTGTTTTTCCGAGTTATCGGGAAGGTTTCCCGAATGTGGTAATGCAGGCTGGAGCTATGGGGGTTCCTGCTATTGTAACCGATATTAATGGGTGTAATGAAATTATTGTACAAGATAAAAATGGGGTGATAATACCTCCAAAAGATGAAGAAGCTTTACTCTTTGCAATGAAAGATTTAGCATCGAGTCCTGAAAAAGTGAGTCGGTTGGCTGCTAATGCGAGAGAGATGATAACCTCGCGTTATGAACAACGTTTAGTGTGGGAAGGAATATTAAAAGAATACCAAAAAGCCATATGTACAAACATATCTTCAAACGTGCCATAGATTTTTCCATTGTTTTTTGTGTGTTATTAGTTATTTCTCCTTTTTTGTTGCTGATAACTATGTGGTTATATTTTGCCAATAAAGGGGCAGGTGCTTTTTTTACGCAAGAACGTCCGGGAAAGGAAGGAAGAAGTTTTAAAGTAATTAAGTTTAAATCGATGACGGATGAGTTGGATGAAAATGGGGATTTGTTACCAAACGAGCAACGTCTGACTCCTGTAGGTTTGTTTATTCGCAAGACATCGATTGATGAATTACCTCAACTTTTTAATGTCTTGAAAGGAGATATGTCGTTGATTGGTCCTCGCCCTTTGAGAACCGATTATTTGCCTCTTTACAGTAAAGAGCAGGCAAGGAGGCATGAAGTACGTCCGGGTATAACCGGATGGGCACAGGTAAATGGGCGAAATGCGATATCCTGGACTAAAAAGTTTGAATTGGATGTTTGGTATGTTGACCATATTTCTTTTGTGCTGGATATGAAAATTATTTATTTGACAATTCTGAAGGTCTTGAAACGGGATAATATAGATGCGGATGACAGAGTCGGTGCAGAGCGATTTAACGGATATAATTAATTATGAAAAGTGTTATTATTGGAGCAGGAACCTACGGTCAGGTTTACTATGCTTATCTCCAAGATATGGGTGTGAATGTTATCGGCTTTTTAGATGATAATGAAAAATTGTGGAATACGCTTGTTTTGGGTATACCGGTACTTGGAGGCACAGATTTATTGGAGAAACAGAGAAATACAGGGATGTTTGAGGCTGTATATTGCCCTATAGGTAATAATCGTTTGCGTGTTCATTTTTTGAAATGTGCTGAACAGTTAGGTTATGAGATTCCTAATTATATTCATTCGACAGTGACCTTGTCTCCTCGTGTTAAAATAGGAAAAGGTGTCTACATTCTGTTAGGTACGACTATTATGCCTTATACTCAGATAGATGATTATGTAATGATTAGTATGGGAGTACATCTTGCTCATCATTCATACTTGGCAAAAGGAACATTTTTATCTACGGGAGTTAATTTCGGAGCTTCTATATCGACTGGTGAATGTGCATATGTAGGTATTAGTGCTACGGTTATGACAGGTTTACATACATTAGGTAAAGATTGTCTTGTTGGAGCAGGAGCTGTTGTTGTAAAAGACGTTCCGGATAGAGCGGTTGTAGCAGGAGTACCTGCCCGGATTATAAGATATCAAGAATAAATATATCATGCGTGTGTTTCCTTTGTTTCTAAGCTAAAAATAATTGAAAATGAATAAAAGAATTTACCTTTCTTTAGCCCATATGTCTGGTCGTGAACAAGAGTTCATAAAAGAAGCCTTTGATACGAACTGGGTAGTTCCTTTGGGACCCAATGTCGATGCCTTTGAAAAATTGTTGGAACAATATTTATGTAAGGGTAATGAAGCTGAAATAGAGAATCCCGGTTGCCATGTCGTGGCACTCTCGGCAGGAACAGCTGCTCTTCATTTGGGGCTTGTCCAGTTGGGTGTTAAGCCTGGTGATGATGTGATTTGCCAGTCTTTCACATTTGCTGCTTCTGCAAATCCGATTTTATATTTGGGAGCAAATCCGATTTTTGTAGACAGTGAACCGGATACTTGGAATATAAATCCTATCCTGTTGAGAGAAGCTATAAAAGACCGGTTGGAAAAAACCGGTAAGTTGCCGAAGGTAATTATCCCCGTTCATTTATATGGCATGCCTGCAAAAATGGATGAGATAATGGCGATAGCCGGATATTATAATATTCCTGTATTGGAAGATGCTGCTGAAGCTTTAGGCTCTGAATATAAAGGGCGTAAGTGTGGCGTTTTTGGTGAATTCGGAGTATTGTCATTCAATGGAAACAAGATAATAACGACGTCCGGAGGAGGTGCTTTGGTTTGCCAGACAAAAGAAGCTGCAGAACGGACTATGTTTTATGCAACTCAAGCGCGTGAAAATGCCCCGCATTACCAGCATGAACATGTTGGTTACAACTATCGGATGAGCAATATATGTGCCGGTATCGGACGTGGACAGATGACCGTATTGGAACAATTCATCAAGCGCCGCCAGGAAATCCATGCGTTATATGCAGCTCTATTGAGAAAAGCTCCAGGCATAACGGTGCATCGGGCACCTTCCGGTGATTATCGTTCCAACTATTGGCTGACCTGTATCCTTGTCGATCCGGATAAGGCTGGTTGTACCCGCGAAGATATCCGTCTGCGTTTGGCAGAACAGGATATCGAGACCCGTCCTCTTTGGAAACCGATGCATTTACAGCCGGTATTTTCCCAAGCTCCATTTTATGGTGACGGTACTTCCGAGCATTTGTTTGATATTGGTCTTTGTCTTCCTTCAGGGCCTACTTTGACTGATGATGATATTTGCAGAGTGGTGAATGCGGTTTTGAATAATTGATTACAGTGCAAATATAATCGCTTGTTTAGAGATTTGGGGCGCGAAGTGAATCGAATGTATTTTGAAGTTAATATGCGTTTTTTGTGTGTTTGGATAATTCTTTTTTTGTTGTTTTCTACCGGGTTTTTAAAAGCCCAGTATTCAATGGGAACAACAGGGCTTTTAAATATTCCTTCGGCGGATATGCAGCCGGACGGAACATTTATGGGCGGAGGAAATTATTTGCCCAAACAGATGTTGCCATCCTCGTGGGGATACAACACTGGAAATTATTTTGTGAATATGACTTTCCTCCCTTTTTTAGAAGTGGCATATCGTTGTACATTGCTTCGTGGCGAGTTTAAAGCAGGAAATAAATGGCAACAAGATCGCTCTGTTTCTATCCGTTTGCGCCCTTTAAAAGAGGCGAAGTGGTGGCCGTCGATTGTTTTAGGAAGTAATGATGCTTTTACAACGAATCAGTTGAATATGTTTGGTGAAGTAGGAAAAAACCGTTTTTTCTCTTCTGTGTATGGGGTGGCTACAAAACATATTTTTTTATCCGGACACGATCTCGGATTTACGTTTGGTGCTAATGTCCCTTTTAGTAAAAGTAGTTATAAGCAAGGTGTGTTTGGGGGGATTAGTTATAGCCCTGCTTTTTTCAGGCCATTAACAATGATGATGGAGTATGATACTACAGACGCGGTGAATATCGGAGTTGCAGCCCGGTTGTTCAACCATTTATCCTTACATGCTTTTTGCTATGATTTTAAAACGGTCTCGGCGGGGATACGTTACGAAATCCAATTGATAAAGAGATGATGCGTCAAATATTTTTATTTACATCTTTTCTGATATTTATATGGGGGTTCCCTTTGGGATTGAAAGCGAATAATCAATCGGGAATCTCGGCAGTGGCGGATAGCTTGGTAAAGATGGGATTGGAGGATGTCCGTGTAAATGAGAAAGGGAATGTTCTCCGTATTGCTTATGAAGATAAGGTGTATCGTGGAACTTATCGTGGACTGGCTGCCGTAATCGATAAATTACTTCGTGATGAGTCTATTATTACTCCGGTGCATCTTATTGTTCTGGAAAACCGTATTCCTCAAATAGATGTCCGTATGTCAGTAAGTGCTATTTTTGATTATAGAAAGGGTTTGATTGACTGGAAGGAGTTTGTTAATTCTTTAAAAATCAGTTATGATACGGATGAAGATATGCGTATGTTAGCTGAAGCTCCAACTATGAACCGTTCCATTGGAAAAGTAGAAGTTGTTCTTTATCCTCAAGTAAGTTTGAATAACTCCTGGTTGGATAAATTGTATGGAGTAGTGTTGAACATTGCCCCTGCTGTGGAGGTTAGTCTTTGGAGAGGAGCTTCTTTTACCGGTCAGGTAATCTTCCCTGTTTGGAATAATATGGGAGGTGAATACGATTATATTCGTCCTGGCATGTTGGTATTACGGCAAGAATTACGTTTTCCTCATAATTTGTTTGCATCATTTAGTATAGGGAATTTTAATGCAGACAGAATGGGAGCGGATGTTTCATTACTTTATCGCTTGAGTAATGATCGTTGGGCTTTCGGATTAAACGGAGGACTGACAGGTTCATCCACCTTTTATGGAGGAAAATGGGAAGTAGCCCAATGGAAAAAGATAAACGGCTCCATATTGGTACAGTATAATGAACCTCATTACCAGTTGGAATTTGATTTGCGGGCATTGCGTTTTATTTATGGAGATTACGGGGTACGTCTGGATTGCGTACGTCACTTCGGGGAAGTTGCTGTCGGGCTCTTTGCAATGTGTGCCGGTGGACAGGTGAACGGGGGTTTTAATTTTGCAATCCCTTTGCCCCGTAAGAAAAGAGGTAACAGGCGTGCCGTACGTGTTCGTTTGCCGGAATATTTTGATTGGGAATATCAGGCACGGACCGGAACTTATTATGCAAAGCGTTTAGGAAGGACATTTGAAACCCGCCCTGATGAAAACCATAGCCGGAGTTATTATAATCCGGATTTTATACGAACCAATCTGAAGCGGTTGGAAAAGTGAGTGTGTTAGTTGTGTTATTAATTATCAAATAATTACTTAAATTGAAACAAAATGAAAGCGAAAAGTAAATTGGTAGCCGGATTGTGTTTTTGCATGTTGGCTGCAATGAGTATAGGAAGTATTTCCTGTAGAAAAAGTGAACCTACACCTGAAATCGTAACTAATCCATTAGATGCTGTGGCTTATTATATTGTAGGGCATGTACATGACGGAACTAATGGCTTAAGCGGTGTAAAAGTAAGCACTTCCGGTATCGAGACAACGACTGATGCCAACGGAGAATTTAAATTGGAGGTAAAAACGAAAGGGAACCATCTTATTGAATTTTCAAAAAACGGTTATATTCCGGTTTCTGCAGATGCAACAATTGCGTCAAGTGCAACTAAACGTAGTAGTGTTATGATGACTCAGATTATGACGAAAGCGAATGATCCTGTGGTTGTTAATCCGGATAGGGAAGTTGTAATCTCAGGAGGAGTGACAAGTCCTACCTCTTTCACTTTTCCAAAAGGTGCAGTAAAAGAGGCTGCAAATATTACTATTACAGAATTTGTTGGAGGTATGAAAAAGTCGCCAACTCATATTAGTTTATCTATGTTGAATTGTCAACCGGATGGAATGTCTTTTGATGTACCAGTACAAGTTTCTATAAAAAATCAAACAAGTGATGCTATTCATTTTGTTGATGTACTTCATTTTGTCGAAAAAAATGGGGTGTGGAAACAAGCAGGAACAGCATCTTATGATGTAAATGATAATACTTATAAGACGACACTGAGTAATTTTTCAAATCATTCATTTGGCCCTGCACATCAAGTTGTCTCTTCTATAAATTCACAAGAAAATTTGGATGAGGTAGTTGTTGATAACTTGAATAATATGGCAGTTAAAGAGTCTGAAGTTGAAGGTATTCAAAAAATGGGCTGGGAAATAGATGGTGATTTGAATGCATTGTTGAAAGCAAAATATCCGAATTTGATTGATGATGATATTACAGCATTGTCAGCAACTATTCAACATGCAATAGCTTCAACAAAGGGTAGTACCCCAGGGGTGCATCAGTCGACCATTTCTTTTGGAAAGGCCAAAGTGAGCGGAGATACGAAAATGACACTTACTTTACTTTCTGATGTCCATACTGAAAATATTGCATTCGAACTTACCGCCCAGAATTCATCTTCAAGTTTTGAGGTGCCTGTTAAGACATACAGTGGAGTTTCTTCTAAAATTACATACCAATATGGACCTACCCGTACAGACCATTCCGGTGGTGGCGGTGATTAATTATTTTTTTATTGACAATGAAAAACTTAAAATTTATAATTATGTACATGGCTGTCTTATTGACAGCCTGTACTTCTCCTAAAAAAGTACTATACCTGCAAGATGTGGACCCTTTTAAAAAGCAGGAAATTGATCAAAAATATGAAGTGATTATTCATAATGATGATTTGCTTTCTATTGTAATAAATAGTCGGGAGCCGGAATTAGCACTACCTTTTAATATGCCAATGGTAACGTATCAGTTGGGTGCGCCAGGAAGTCAATCAGGGCAACATCGTGTATTAGGATATTTAGTAGATGCAAATGGGTATATTGATTTCCCTCTTCTTGGTCCGATAAAAGCTGCGGGATTAACCCGTTTGCAATTAACAGATTTAATTAAGGATAAATTAGTAAAAGGCGATTTATTGAAAGATCCGATTGTAACAGTCCAATTCCTTAATTTTAAAATATCAGTAATCGGTGAGGTTACGCGTCCGGGGAGTTTTAGTATTACGGGAGATCGCGTTACCCTGTTGGAAGCCTTAAGTATGGCTGGTGATTTGACTATTTATGGGAAACGTGATAGAGTAGCTGTAATTCGTGAAAAGGATGGTATACGTACTATCCAATATCATGATTTACGTTCGTCGGATATTTTTGAGTCTCCCTACTATTATCTGCAACAGAATGACATCGTATATGTTGAACCTAATAAAGCAAAATCCGGACAAAGTGGAATCAATCAAAATAATTCGGTAGGGGTATGGCTATCAGCTGTGTCTGTTTTAGCTTCTGTTATATCGTTACTTGTAACACTTTCTAAATAGAAAAAATAACCCTTAAAACTCATGTGAATTAGATAATTGTATAATAGAGATTTGGAAATAGGGCTGAATACTCTGTAGACAATTGTTCATAAAATAAAATTAAATGGAACCAAATCAAGAATTAGATAACCATTTGTTGCAACAGGAAGATGATAACTTGAATATAGGGGATATGATCCGTATAGTACGAGTTCACTGGCTTTGGTTTGCATTATCGATAATTGTGTGTTTGGCTATTGCTATTGTTTACCTGAAATGGGCTCCGAAACAATATACACGGACAGCTACCGTATTAATCAAAGATGAGAAAAAGGGAGCAGGAGCGATTAGCGAATCTTCTGCTTTTTCTGATATCGGGATGTTTGGGATGAGAAGTAGTGTGGACAATGAGGTCCTTCTATTTCAATCTAAATTGTTAATGCAGAATGTAGTGAAAAGACTTAACTTGGACATTCGGTATACGGTGAAACGGGGATTGAGAACAACCGATTTATATACTCAAAGTCCAGTTGTTCTGGTTTTTCCGGAATCAGAATCTAATCAGAAATTTTCTTTAGCTGTTACACCAATAGATGAAACACATGTTAAGCTTAGTGACTTTGAAGCTGTAGGAATAGATACTTCAGAAACGAAGACTGTTGTAATGGGTGATACGGTACAAACTCCTGTTGGAAAGCTTATGGTTTCTCCTTCTTTTTATTATACGGAAGAGTATATAGGGAAAACTATTCGAGTACAAAAAGAGGACCGTGACGAAGTTGCATTACGTTTTAATCGTAGTTTACAGGTTTCTCTTGCCAGTAAAACTGCATCTATTATTAATTTGACATTGCAGGATGTTTCTATTCCTCGTGCGGAGGATGTTGTCAATACCGTAATTTCTGTTTATAATGAAGATGCTGTGAATGACAAAAATCGTATTATGGTAAACACCTCGGAATTTATTAATGAACGTTTGATTATCATAGAAAAAGAACTGGGAAATGTCGATACGAATATAGAATCATTTAAGCGTGAGAATAAATTGACGGATATTGTTTCGGAAACAGGAATTTATTTAAGGGAGAGTAGTGAGTATAGTCAGACTGGACTTAGTTTGGAGAATCAGTTGATGTTGGCACGTTATATTCATAATTATCTGCTGGACCCGTCAAAGGAGTCAGAATTGATACCGGTAAATACAGGGATTGCAGATGCAAATGTGGAATCTCAGATAGCTGAATATAATACAATGTTGCTAAAGCGGGACCGTTTAGTTTCCAGTAGTAGTAACCGGAATCCTGTTGTAATGGATTTAAATAATTCTCTTCAAGCGATGCGACAGACGATTATCCGTTCTGTGGATAATTTAATTGTTAGTTTAAATATCCAAAATAAGAATGTCCGTGCCAGGGAAGAACAAACTTCTAAAAGAATATCCGCTGTTCCTGGACAACAAAAGCAAGTACTCTCTATAGAGCGTCAACAGAAAATTAAAGAAGAGTTATATCTTTACTTATTGAACAAACGTGAAGAAAATGCATTGTCACAAGCTATAACAGAGAGTAATGCACGTATTATTGATCCGGCTATGGGCAGTAAGTCTCCTGTTTCTCCTAAATCGATGATTGTTTTGTTCACTGCATTTGTTTTGGGAGGGCTGGTTCCCGCTGGTTTGTTATGGTTATTTAAAACTATCGATACGAAAGTACGTTCGCGTAAAGATGTAGAAGATAAAACTACTATTCCTTTCCTTGGAGAAATACCACTTCGTGATAAAAATAAAAAGAAGAATGAGGATACGAAAGAAGGTAAATATGATGAGGTTGTTATACGTGAGGGAGGACGTGATGCTGTATCGGAAGCTTTTCGTATTGTGCGTACAAATATGGATTTTATGCGTGTGAGGGCTACTGAAATGAAGGTTGTGATGTTTACTTCCTTCAACTCAAATGCGGGAAAGACATTTGTTTCGATGAATCTGGCAATGAGCTTCGCATTAGCCAAAAAGAAGGTCGTACTTGTCGATCTCGATATTCGTAAGGGTACCCTTAGCTCTCACATTCGCAATGCGAATGTGGGGATGACAAACTATTTGTCTGGCAAAGTTGACAAAGTCGAAGATATTGTTCGTAAAAACGAGTTGCATGAGAACCTCGATATTATTTATGCCGGTCCTGTTCCTCCGAATCCTGCCGAATTGCTGTTAAGCGATCGTTTAGAAAAATTGGTGTCAGAATTGAAAAAATGTTATGATTATGTGATTTTAGATAATGTTCCAAGTGGTGTCGTTGCTGATGCAGCTATTGTTAACCGTGTTGCCGATCTGACGATTTATGTAATACGTGCCGGCTTATTTGACCGCCGTCAATTACCTGAATTGGAACGATTGTATCGTCAAAATCAGTATCGAAATCTGTGTTTGATATTGAATGGTGTCCGCTATAAGAAAACAGGTTACGGATACGGTTATGGCTACGGATACGGTTATGGCTACGGATATGGTTACGGTTATGGCAATGAGAAATCAAAAGCATGATGACTAATTTTTACCGACGGATTTTATGATATCATTCTTTACAGGGAAAAAGAATATTTTCCATACAGGATTATTGGAAAACATGAGGGATATTCATTGTCATTTATTGCCTGGCGTTGATGATGGAGTAAAAACAGAGGAGGAAGCTATCGGTTCTTTTATTGCTTTGCGGGAAATGGGAGTCGGTTCTTTTATCCTAACTCCACATGTCATGGAAGATATGTCAAATAATACGCGGACAGTTCTGGAAGGGCATTTTAACCGTTTATTATCAAAGGTGCCCGAAGATGTAGAAGTCCGGTTGGCTGCGGAATATATGCTTGATGCTAATTTCTTAACTCATATGAAAGATGGTTTATTAAGTATGGGTGATAATTTTGTATTGGTTGAAACATCTTATCTTTCACCTCCTCCGGAAATGCAGGATATGATTTACGAGATACTTTTAAACGGGTATCAGCCTATACTGGCCCATCCGGAACGATATGTTTACATGGCCGATAAAGATTATGTCCGCTGGAAGCAAGTAGGATGTAAATTTCAATTGAACTTGTTATCACTTAGCGGGTATTATGGCAAATTCGCGTTATTGTCTGCCCGTAAATTGATAAAAAAAGGGTTTTACGACTTTGTCGGTTCTGATTTCCATAATCTGAAAAAATATAAGGAAGGATTAAAACACCTTTACCTTTCTTCTTCCGAAAGGAAAGAAATAGAAAAACTGCTGGTGAATAATCAAAATTTGATGGGTGATAGTTAATAGCTGATTAAACAAGCAGGTGAATCCTTTTTTATTGGCGGCACAGGTTACAAGTCTGTAATTTGTGCCGCTTCTGTTTTTGTATTTGGTATTATATATGAAAATCGAAGATATTTGTGTAAATTTGTTCTTTATACAAGTATATAAAGATAAAAAGGACACAAATAGATGAAACCGGATCGAATTATTGAAATATGTGCCAATTCTGCACAAAGTTGTGTGGAAGCGGAAGCAGGAGGAGCCAGACGGGTAGAGTTATGTGCCGGAATACCGGAAGGCGGAACAACTCCCAGTTATGGAGAAATACGTACAGCGCAGACTTTGACTTCATCCATCGATATAAATGTGATTATCCGTCCGCGCGGGGGGGATTTCCTGTATACGCCAGCGGAGATACAATCCATGCTTTATGATATAGAGATGTGTAAGCAACTGAAGGTACATGGTGTCGTATTCGGCTGCCTTACGAAAGATGGGGACATAGATATCGATTTGATGAAGCGTTTGATAGATGCGGCGCATCCTCTATCTGTAACTTGCCATCGTGCTTTTGATGTTTGCCGTGACCCGTTTACAGCTTTGGAACAATTGATAGAACTGGGTTGCGATCGTATACTCACCTCCGGACAGCAGTCGGATGCTGTAAAAGGAATCCCTTTGCTGGCCGAATTGGTAAAACGTGCCGGAGACCGTATAATCATTATGCCGGGATGTGGAGTACGTGAAAATAATATCGCGGAAATAGAAGAAAAAACCGGAGCAAAAGAGTTTCATACTTCAGCACGTAGCATTGTATATAGTAAGATGGAGTACAGGAATGAAAATGTACCGATGGGCAGCAGTATCGTATCTTCCGAGTTTGAAACGGTGGAAACAGACCGTAAAAAAGTGGCAGCTTATTTATAAACCAATAAAATAGAGAAAGATGGAAAACGAAAAAAGACTTTACCGTTCGGACAAAGGTATGATTGCCGGGATATGTGCCGGAATAGCTGATTATTTTGGATGGGACCCGACAATGGTTCGTATCGGATATATATTATTGAGTATTTTTACGGTATTTTCCGGAGTATTGGCTTATTTGGTCCTTTGGATTGTAATACCGAAACAACCTCGTGAATAAAGAATGAATTTTGAATTATCGTCCCCTTTCAGTCCCACAGGCGACCAGCCGGAAGCTATTGCAGCCCTGTCCGAAGGAATAAGGAGCGGCATGCCTTTCCAGACATTGCTTGGGGTGACAGGTTCCGGCAAGACATTTACAATCGCAAATGTCATTAAGGAAGTACGGAAACCCACCTTGATATTAAGTCATAATAAAACGCTTGCAGCACAGTTGTATAGCGAGTTCAAGGCTTTTTTTCCAAATAATGCAGTGGAGTATTTTGTTTCTTACTATGATTATTATCAGCCGGAAGCTTATTTGCCGAGTACGGATACATACATAGAAAAGGATTTAGCCATTAATGATGAAATAGACAAACTTCGTTTACGTGCTACGGCTTCGCTACTTTCCGGAAGAAAAGACGTTATAGTCGTTTCGTCCGTATCTTGCCTGTATGGTATGGCAGACCCGACTGCGTTTGCAGAAAAGGTAACGCATTTGGAAAAAGGCATGAAGATCGACCGGGATAAACTGTTGCGTCGTTTTGTCGATGCTTTGTATGTGAATAACAAACTGGAATTTAACCGTGGCTGTTTCCGGGTAAATGGCGATACCGTAGATATATTTCCTGCTATCGAGACATTTGATGGTGCAGCTTATCGTATTGAGTTCTGGGATGATGAAATCGACCGGATTTCTTCTTTTGATCCACAGACCGGGCAAGAAATAGATGAACAGGATGAATTGAATATCTATCCGACTAATTTGTTTGTAACAACACAGGAACGTATTAATATGGCAATCGGCCAGATCGATGTGGACTTGGGTACCCAGGTGAATTTCCTCAGGGAAATAGGAAAGCCGTATGAAGCGAAACGATTATATGAGAGAGTGACCTTTGACCTGGAGATGATACGTGAACTGGGGCATTGTTCCGGTATTGAAAACTATTCCCGTTATTTTGACGGAAGGGCAGCCGGAGAACGTCCTTTTTGTTTACTGGATTATTTTCCGAAAGATTTCTTATTGGTCGTAGATGAAAGCCATGTGACTATTCCGCAGATACGTGCCATGTACGGTGGCGATTATTCCCGTAAAAAGAATCTGGTTGATTATGGCTTCCGCCTTCCTGCCGCAATGGATAACCGCCCGTTGACCTTTGATGAATTTGAGTCACTGACTCCATTGGCAATTTATGTGAGTGCAACTCCTGCTGATTATGAGTTGGAGAAAAGCGAGGGGGTTGTCGTGGACCAGGTAATTCGTCCGACCGGATTGCTTGACCCTGTCATTGAAGTTCGTCCGACCCTGAACCAGATAGACGATTTGATGGAAGAGATAAATATACGTTCGGCAAAAGAAGAACGGGTATTGGTTACAACGCTTACCAAGCGTATGGCAGAGGAACTGACTACTTATTTACTTCGTATGGGAGTCCGTTGTAATTATATTCATAGCGATGTGGATACATTGGAACGTATCCAGATAATGGATGATTTGAGGAAAGGTTTGTTTGATGTCCTGATAGGGGTCAACCTGTTGCGTGAGGGGCTCGATTTGCCGGAAGTATCACTGGTGGCTATTTTGGATGCCGATAAAGAAGGCTTCCTCCGTTCTCACCGGTCACTTACCCAGACTGCCGGACGAGCTGCCCGTAATGTGAATGGTAAGGTCATATTTTATGCGGATAAAATTACGGCAAGCATGAAGCTCACCATGGACGAAACAAACCGGCGGCGTGAAAAACAGCTTGCTTATAATGAACAGCATGGCATTACTCCTAAGCAGGTAGTCAAAAATAGTGTATCTCTGGTTGCAGAAAAGCAACAGCCGCTTGTTGCCGAACCTTATGCTTATGTAGAGCCTGAACCCAGTTTGGTTGCAGATCCGGTAGTTCAATATATGAATCGTTCACAGTTGGAAAAAACAATTGAACGTACAAAGAAACAGATGGCGGAAGCTGCCAAGAAACTGGATTTTATAGAAGCTGCCCAGTTCAGGGACGAACTGGTTAAATTGCAGGAATTGCTGGAAACGAAAGTTAATTGAGAGAAATAATAAAGAAATATGAAGAAGGACAGGTTGCTATTACTCTTATTTTTATTCTTACCCTTGTGTTGTGCGAAAGCGCAATCTCCGGTTTATTATACTGGTGAGGATATGAAAATCTATGAGCACTTTATGAAATCCCGGGAGAAAAATAGACATGCTCCTGTCGGGGATTTGATGACAGGCACAGCCTGTTTTTTTCTTTCCCGCCCTTATGTGTCATCTACTCTGGAAAAAGAACCGGAGGGGTTGGTCGTTAATTTCCGGGAAATGGATTGTATGACTTTCGTGGAAACAGTAACAGCCTTGGTTCGGACTTTGCAAAGCGGGGATGTCTCTTTTGATAACTATTGCCATACTTTGCAAAATATCCGTTACAGGGAGGGTGCTATCAATGATTATACAGACCGTCTTCATTATACTACAGACTGGATTTTTGAAAATGAGCGGAAGGGGATAGTGAAGGATGTTACCAAGGAGATAGGAGGGAAACAGCTTGCTGTTAACCTGTCTTTTATGTCAACTCACCCCGATAGTTATAAACAATTGAAAGAACATCCGGAATATGTCTGTAAAATAGCAGAGAAGGAACAGGAGATAAATTCTCGTGAGTATTATTATATTCCGGAGGACGAAATAAATGCTCGTGCCTCTGGTATAAAGAATGGCGATATAGTTTGTTTCGTGACTTCAATAAAAGGGTTGGATATTTCCCATGTAGGGATTATTTCCAAGACAAAAGAGAAGCTGAGTTTTTATCATGCTTCTTCTTCGCAGAAAAAAGTCGTACTGAATGAGGAACCGTTACAGGATTATGTACAAAGTATAAAACGGAATAGCGGGATAATGATACTTCGTGTGCAACCGCTTCATTGAAATAATTCGAATGTGAATTTCAATCCGATGCTTTGGTATTCTAATTTTTTGAATCCTGCAAAAATAGCGATATTGAAAATACTGCTGCCGACACCGTAGCCTATCTCCGTATAACTGGGCATGACAGGCAGCCAGAGTTGGCTCAGGTAGAAACGTTCGGATAGTATGTATCTGGATGCCCTGGGTTTAGGTTTCAGCAGTTGCATAAGAATAAAAGGACTTTCATACATAAAATGGGCTTGTACATATTTGTCGGAGGCATTGTACCATTCGCTTCTCAACTGATTGAATACGCCTCCGAAACGGTCCGCCCATGATTCCGGGAAATTTCTCCGGGCAAAGAAATGGAAGTCTGCAAAATAAATAGACTTGGCATTAATGAACATACCTCCGCTTATGTGGTAATTAAAACGTCTGGCTAACCCCAGTTTAATACGTTGATGTATATCTGCTTCTATGCGCCAGTAATCCCCCGTACTTTTTCCAACTCCGGGTATGCCTGTCGCAACCTCCAGCGACAGAGTGTATATATTCTTTGCGGTATCCATCCATCCAATAGTATTGCCTGGGAGTGTAGGAAATACCTATTACAGGTGTAAAATCATTATAGTTCCCATTTAAAATGTCCGAAATATCTCCGTTTATTTGTTTATTACTGTCTTTCTTAACCTGTATGCGCCTGTGATATGATAACCCGGCCGACAGTTGAAAGCCATTGAATAGCTCTATGTTGTTCCGCAGTTCTACATAATAATGCTTGAAATAATCGAAGTTCAGGTCATCGATATTGAACGTGGAATCTTTAAGGAGCTCATTGATTTCTTTCATCATTTCGGATGAGTATCCTTCATTACTGTTTCCTATACTCAGGCTTAAAGTCCCCAGTTTGTCGGGACGGTATTCCCAATCAGCCGCTACAGTGAAAAACAATTGCTTCCGTTTGAATACATAGCCGATTTCCGGCCGGAAACGTAATTGCCTGTCTTTAGCAAATGTTTTACTGAGACGCAACATTTGCCAGTATGTAATGCCGTTACTTCCCGAATAACCGAACTGGACCGGATTTAATAAGCCTGAATATTTAAGACGTGTTGTCTTGTAGTCCAAATCGATTGTATTGGTTAGCTTTTCTGTGAGTTTCAGATATTTCCTGATATTTCCCGTATCGACTTTTTCGACCGTGGGTTCTATTTCTTTATGATACATCTGGCCTTCTTCTGGTGTAATTGGTATATCCCGTTTACTTTTCCAGTATGTGGAATCATTAATAATGGGAATGGTGTCAGAAGATAAATCGAAGTATGCACTTAAATCAAGAGACCTTTTATTTTTTTCGTCATTTTCTTCTACCCATTCGACCGCTTCATATTTGAAAGAAGAATGGTAGGTGCTTACCACTTCGTTGCCTAATACGGAGTAGCGTAATTTTAAATCGGCTGTAGCCGGTAGAATAAAATCCTGATGGCTTTTACCGAAGGTCATTACAAGGTTGAATTCAGCCAGGGAGAAATAACCATCCATATCTATTTTGTCGATACTGAATGTTTTGTCTATTATATACAGATATCCGCTGATTAATTTCTGGCTCCATTGTTTGGGAGTAAAATGTATTTTGAAAATCTTGAGATCATTTTCGTAGAATGTACTGTCCAGATTAAACTTATAAAACTTGGAGGCATCTTCTGCAATCGGAGTGATAATTCCCTCATTATAAATAGTGGGGGAATATACATTTAGATTTAGGAAGGTCAAAACCTCTTTTTGTTTGAAATTATTGGGTATCGTATTTCCGTTTATTGCTTTAAAATCATGCAGGAAACTGTTTGGCGCATTGAATTGTGAATGGCTGAGCATTTCGAAAAACATATCTTTGGTTTTTCTGTCAACCGGGAAAATATGATGGGCAAATAGCATCAGAAAATTCTGTTTTACAATTTTACTTCTGCCTTTTATATAAATATCCGCTTCATAATGGGATAGTTTGTTTTGACATCTGTCTGCATTTTTAATTACTAATTGCATAATAGAATCTCCTTGCCTGATTGATTCTTTTTTGGAAGAATTGTTCAGCAACGTAGGATCCCCATAGTTACCATCCGGTTTTGCTATAGTGCTCATAGTTAGTAAGAGCAAGATGATTATGTAAAAAAGTTTTTGCACCAAATGTCTACCCTTTCTTTGCAAAGTAAGAAATAAAATTGAATAAAATGATGAGGTCGTTACTATTTTCTTTGAAAAAGGATTGCATCAGTGCGTGCTTTTTTTGAAAATCAGAGGCTGAAATATAAATTGATAAATACGTATATATCGCTATAAAATCAGAGAAATTGTGAGACATTAAGATTTGATTTACAGTCTGAAAGATATCGGGGTCTATGAATTGTATTATTTTGCTCAAATCCTTTTTTCGTAAATAATATGTTTTTATCTTTGTGTCATAAAAGTATGTTATATAGCAGTCGTGGTTAAGCAACAGAAAGAAGAGGTCGATCTGTCGGCCAGTTTAGCAGAGGTATGGAGAGTTTTGACCGATAAGGAACGGGAGATTCTCCGTAATAATTCGACGATCCAGCATTTCAAACGTAATGAGTTGATTTATTGCGAGGGCGACGAACCAAGGGATATGATGTGCTTGCTAAAAGGCAAGGTGAAAATCTTTAAAGAAGGTGTAGGAGGAAGAAGCCAGATTATTAGAATGATTAAACCGGTACAGTACTTTGGTTATCGTGCTAATTTTGCTCAGGAAAATTACCTGACTAATGCCTCCGCTTTTGAAGCTTCGTCAGTATGTCTTATTCCGATGACGATTGTCACAGAGCTATTGATGGGAAATCCCAATCTTGCGATGTTTTTTATCCGCCAGCTTTCATTTGATTTGGGGGTAGCGGATGAACGTACGGTTAATCTTACCCAGAAACATATCCGGGGACGATTGGCCGAATCTCTATTATTCCTGAAAGATAGTTATGGCTTGGAGGAAGATGGTGCTACATTGAGTATTTATCTGTCCCGGGAAGACCTGGCTAATCTTTCTAATATGACAACCTCAAATGCCATACGGACTTTGTCTACTTTTGTTTCGGAACGGATTATCGCTATCGATGGAAGAAAGATAAAATTAATCGATGAGGAAAAACTGAGAAAGATCAGTAAGATGGGATAAAAATTAAGGAAGAAAAAAGAGGAGGATTGGGATTAAAATGAAATAATACCCAATCCTCTTTTTTATTTTATAGCTTCACGTATGCGTAAAAGGCGTGTCAGTAATCCTTCCAGCAAATCCAATTGTAACATATTGGCCCCGTCGGATTTGGCTTTAGCCGGCTCGGGGTGAGTTTCAATGAACAATCCGTCGGTTCCTACGGCAATTGCTGCTTTGGCAATTGTCTCGATTAATGCAGGAAGCCCTCCGGAAACTCCGGTTGTTTGGTTGGGCTGCTGAAGTGAATGCGTGGCATCCATAATTACCGGAAACCCGAATTGCTGCATTTGCGGGATACCCCTGTAGTCAACAACGAGGTCTGTATAACCAAATGTCGTTCCGCGTTCCGTAAGCATCACATTGTTATTTCCGGCATCTATTACTTTTTGTGCGGCAAACAGCATGGCTCCCGGTGAAAGAAACTGTCCTTTCTTGATATTTACTATTTTTCCGGTCTTAGCCGCTGCGACTAATAAATCGGTTTGCCGGCACAGGAATGCCGGGATTTGAAGTACATCGACATATTCGGCAGCCATAGCCGCTTCGTTTGTCTCATGTATATCGGTTACAGTCGGAATGTGGAATGTTTCATTTACTTTGCGTAATATTTTAAGTGCTTTTTCGTCTCCGATACCGGTGAATGAATCGATTCGCGAGCGATTCGCTTTCCGGTAAGAACCTTTGAATATGTATGGAATATTCAGCTTTTCGGTGATACTTGTAATTTTCTCGGCAATACGTAAAGCCATATCTTCTCCTTCGATGACGCAGGGACCTGCCATCAGAAAGAAATTATCGCTTTTATTGAATTCGTTTATTGTCAGCATACTATATGATTTTATTGTTTCTTTTATGGAATGAATGGAGGATTCAGGTTAATAATGCCATCACTTTTTGAATTTTCTCTTCGGTTGGCAGAGAGGCATCGATCCACTGGATTTTGCAGCCGCGCCGTTCCATTCCGCGGAACCATGTCATTTGTCGTTTGGCAAATTGGTGGATGGCAATCTCCAGTTGGGTAACCATTTCTTCATAAGATAATTTGCCAATGACATATAATGTGAGGAATTTATATTCCAATCCATAATAAATCAGGTCTTCCGGATCTACTCCGGACGCAATAATGTTGCGGACTTCTTCCACCATTCCTTCATCCAGCCGGGCCCTCAGACGGCGGGATATTTTTTCCCGGCGCAATTCCCTATCGATATGAATGCCTATTACCAGGCTGTTCACCGGTTCATATTCATTGCTGTCAGGTGCCTCGTTCTTGTAATATTCTTCTATCTCAATTGCACGGATGGCACGTTGTGCCGTATCCACATCCGTTTTATTGTGTAAAACCTTATATCCGGCTAATATTTGTTCCAGTTCAGCCAGCGGCTTGTCTTTTAACTGTTCCCGCAATTCCGGGTTCTGCGGCACATCCAGCAATTTGTATCCTTTTAATACGGCTTCGATATACAGTCCCGTACCTCCGCAAAGAATGGGAAGTTTACCTTTTTCTTTTATGGCTTGGTAAGCCCGGTAAAAGTCGTGCTGGTATTCAAAAACATTGTACTTGTAGCCCGGATCGCAAATATCAATTAAATGATAAGGGATATTTTTTCCATTGACGGTATAGTCGGCAAGGTCTTTACCGGTTCCAAGGTCCATGGAGCGGTATATTTGCCTGGAATCGGCACTGATAATCTCAGTATCCAGACGTTCGGCAAGAGCTGCGGCAAAAGTTGTTTTGCCGGAAGCTGTAGGCCCGAGTATTGTGATGAGCTGGTATGTTTCCATTGCAATACAAAGATACAAAAAAAGCCGCCCTTAAACAAGGACGGCTTTCATACTATTTTGTGTTGGATTATTTACCAGCGATAACGCGAGCCATTTCACAAACTTTGTTTGAATAACCCCATTCGTTGTCATACCAAGAAACGATCTTAGCGAAGTTAGCATCCAAAGAGATACCAGCTTTAGCATCGAAGATAGAAGTATTGGCACAACCACGGAAGTCTGTAGAAACAACAGCATCTTCAGTGTAACCCAGTACGCCTTTCAATTCGCCTTCAGAAGCTTCTTTCATAGCTTTGCAGATGTCTTCCATTGTAGCGTTCTTTTCAAGAACAACTGTCAGGTCGACAACAGAAACGTCAGAAGTCGGAACGCGGAATGCCATACCGGTTAATTTGCCGTTCAATACAGGTAATACTTTACCTACAGCTTTAGCAGCACCAGTAGAAGAAGGGATGATGTTTTCAAGGATACCACGGCCACCTCTCCAGTCTTTCTTAGAAGGACCGTCAACAGTCTTCTGAGTAGCTGTAGCAGCGTGAACTGTAGTCATCAAACCTTTAACGATAGGAGCCAAGCAGTTAGTAGTACAAGAAGCGTTAGAGATGATGTCCTGACCTGCGTAAGAAGTATGGTTAACACCATAAACGAACATAGGAGTAGCATCCTTGGAAGGAGCAGACATGATAACTTTCTTTGCACCAGCCTGGATATGTTTGCGAGCAGTTTCATCTGTCAGGAAGAAACCTGTAGATTCAACTACAACTTCAGCACCAACTTCATTCCATTTCAAGTTAGCAGGATCCATTTCTGCAGTCAAACGGATTTTGTTGCCGTTAACTACCAAATTGTTGCCTTCTACAGCAACTTCGCCGTCGAAACGACCGTGTACTGAATCATATTTCAGCATATATGCCAAATAATCAGCATCCAAAAGGTCATTGATACCTACAACCTGAATGTCATTGCCGAAGTTCTTAACTGCAGCACGGAACACCATACGTCCGATACGGCCGAAACCGTTAATACCTACTTTAATCATTGTAATAAAACTTTTATGGTTTATTGAAAATATTATTTATATTATTCATCTTAGAGAAAACAAGGTCCGAACATCGTTCATCTTCTTGTTTTTAACGACTGCAAAGGTAGTCATTTTTTTTATTGAAAATAGAATTGTTTAAGAAAAATATGCTCTCTAACATAAATTAATTTTTGCAGATTACTTCTTTTTCTTGAACAGCTTGCCAATCACCCAGTTTTGAGCTTTTCGTATTCCCCAGGTAACTAAAAGCGGGCGTACAACATCCCATGCAACGGGCAATAATCCTTGTGCAACAGAAAGATAGTCGCTCATGCCGAGTGGGGTGGAAGCTACCGGAAGGGCAGACGAATCCGGATTGTTTTCCGCTGCTTTGGATTTGGCTTTTGTTTTAGGAAATAGGAGAGTGGAAACCCCCGACACAAGAAGGGACCCGGCATTGTCTTGTATGTAGTTGAACTCTTCGTTCAACTTTTGTTCCCTCAGCAGGCATTCCTGTTGAATGCGTTGCTTGTCAGAAATCAGTTTCTCCAGAGGTGTCTGCTGGTTGTTCATTGTCTGTCGCTTGATTTTTATCTTCGTTTGAGGTCAATGCAGCGATTACTACATTCAACACTTTCTCGCTGATTTTATTTTTGTTCAGTATGATAATTCCGATCAGAAGTACATATAATATTGCAACAATGGCAAAACCCGAACCGACTGAACCGAATATGTCTCCCAGGAAAAAGCCTAAAGCCAGGAAGATGAATAAAATGGCGAAGAACGCCAAAAACAATAAAATAACACCATATGAAAGAACAGCGATAACTTTCCCTGTTCTTTCATATGTGCTTAATTTCAGGAGTTCCAGTTTTAATTCCACATACTCTGAAAGATCTTTTTTCAGCTCGCGGAAGATTTCACCTGATTCTTTCTCCATAAATTATTTTGCAACGATTTCTTCGGTAGCTTTTACCACTTCAGCTTTACCTTCTTTGTATTTTGCTATAGCGGAATTGAAGCCGTCTTTTACTTTACCGACTACATCATTAAGTTCTTCTAATAATTGCTCTCTTTTATCTGTTGCTGCTAAATAACCGACAGCAGCACCGACAGCCGCTCCTACTACGAGGCCTAATAATAATTTTGAATCTACGTTTTTCATAACTCTTTCTTTTTTTATGTTGCTACTAAGATAACGCAAAACTTTGAATGATAGTTTAGGTTTGCATTAACTTTTGTGTTAATTAATGTTGTTTCAGAGTCTTTACCGCCACCCAGTTGTTTTTCTCCGTATAGGAGAGCAGGGCCAACTGGTTTTTGTTGCATTCGGCTTCTATCGCAGGAATATCTTCTTTGTAGAATCCGCTCATATAAAGCAACCCTCCGGGTTTCAGGCAAGATGCATATGATTTGATGTCGTTTAGCAAGATGTTTCTGTTGATGTTGGCGAAAACAATATCGAACGTTCCGAATGCAGGAATTTGTTCGGCGCCTCCCAATGCGATTTGAATATCTGTTGTATGGTTCAGGCGGGTATTTTCAAGCGCATTGTTATATGCCCATTCGTCAATATCGATGCCTACCACGCGTTTGGCTCCTTTCATTTTGGCAAGGATAGCGAGAACGGCAGTTCCGCATCCCATGTCCAGTAATTCTTTGCCCTCGAGGTCGAGTTTCAGCATTTCGCTAATCATCAGGTACGTCGTTTCATGGTTGCCGGTACCGAATGCCATTTTCGGGTCTATGATAATTGTATAGGTATAACCGGGCTCGGGTTCGTGGAATGAAGCGCGGATAATGCAATCGTTTCCTATACGGATTGGTTTGAAATAATTCTTTTCCCATTCTTCGTTCCAGTCTTTACTTTCAACCAGGCTTTCTGTGTAATGGATTTCAACATTATCCAGAGGGAATGTAGCCAGTTTGTCCTGTAAATCTTTTACATTGTAAAGCTGGGCGGAGATATAGCCTTGCAGCCCGTTTTCATTTTCCGTGAAACTTTCAAAGCCTATTTCTCCCAGTTCGGAAGCCAGTATGTCATTTATGATTGAAACTTCTACCGGAGAAGTATATGTGAAGCTTAGCTCGTAATAATTCATCTTTCTGTTTTTTGTTAATATCGTATTTCGCAAATATACACGATAAATCCAAAAAGTAACAGATAACAGGGCTTTTTTTCTCAGTAGAGATAAGGATACCGGGATAATAGTGTCAAAATAATAGGGTTAAATGTCATTTTTGACACTTATATCATGTGAAAAAATATTTTCTTTATCCCTTATTTGAGAAATCAGCGATAAAAAACTCTTATATTGTTATGAGAAAGATTAGTTTGTTTTTATGGGCTGCACTGGCAGTCATTCTTGTTAACTGTACTTCGGTACCGAATGTGGAAGTGAAAAAACTTCGGGTGGAAATGAAAGAAAATCCGGTAGGTATAGATATTCCACAGCCTCGTTTTTCCTGGCAGATAACATCCGGAACTCCTGCTTTGGAGCAGGAGTATTATCAGTTGCAGGTTGCGGCTTCGCCGGAGCAACTGAAAGGGGGGGATTTGATATGGGATTCCGGGGTGGATTCTACCTACCTGTGCGTGTTGGTTCCTTATGCCGGAAAGCCTTTGGAGTCGGGTAAGACGTACTACTGGCGCGTAAAAGTGAAGACAAACCAGGGGGATGCCATCTGGAGCGATGTGGGTAGTTGGACGATGGCATTCTTGAATGCTTCCGACTGGAAAGCCTCTTGGATCGGTCAGAAAGAGATGGCAAACCAGGGAGAAACAGACCAGGGAAAAACCCGGCTTGCAGCTCGTTACCTGAGAAAAGAATTTGATGCAGGCAAACCGGTAAAAAACGCTCTTCTTTATATTTCCGGGCTTGGTTCTTCCGAAACCTATCTGAACGGGAAACGTATAGCGGAAGATGTTTTATCCCCTACGGTTTCTCTATATACGGAAAAAGTATATTATAATGTATATAATGTAACAGATTTCCTGGCATCCGGCAAGAATACAATCGGAGTGATGTTGGGTAACGGACGTTATTTTTCCATGCGGAATCCGGGAATGACGACGTTCGGCCTTCCCCGTTTGTTGGCACAGCTGGAGGTAGAGTATGCGGACGGTTCAAAGGATATCGTATCGAGTGATACTTCCTGGAAAGTAACCTCCAAGGGGCCGATTGTCGCCAACAATGAATTTGACGGGGAAGAATATGATGCCCGTCTGGAATTAGGCGACTGGAATAAGAACGGATATGATGATAGCGCATGGAAAACTGTAGACCTGATGGAGGCTCCCGGCGGAAAACTAATTGCACAGCCTAATCCGAATATCTGTATACAGGAGAGAATAAAACCAGTCTCCATTACCGGACGTCCGGATGGCAAGTATATCCTTGATATGGGACAAAATATGGTAGGGTGGTTGTCTGTTAATTTAAAAGGGAAAAAGGACAAACCCATCATCATGAAGTTTGCCGAGACCTTGCAGAAAGACGGTTCCCTTTATCTGGCAAATCTGCGTTCGGCCAATGTAACGGATATTTATACGCCTGCCCGCGACGGAAAGTTCAGTTGGGCTCCCGTTTTTGTATACCACGGTTTCCGTTTCGTGGAAATAGATGGACTCGATTATAAACCGGAGCTTTCGGATTTCACGGGTGAAGTTATTTATGATAAGATGGAAACCACCGGGACATTCGAGACATCCAATCCGGTAATTAACCAGATATTTAAGAATGCTTACTGGGGCATTCGCGGGAACTACCGGGGAATGCCTACGGATTGCCCGCAACGTGACGAACGCTTGGGCTGGTTGGGCGACCGTGCAACCGGTGCTTATGGCGAATCGTTTGTTTTTGATAATGCTTTACTGTATAAGAAATGGTTGCAGGATATAGAAGACTCGCAAAGTCCGGAGGGCAGCATCTCGGATGTTTCCCCGAATTATTGGATACTTTATAATGATGATGTTACCTGGCCTTCCGCATTTTTCTATATTGCCGATATGATATATACCCAATATGGGGATGATTCGGCTATCCGCGAGCATTATCCCGCCATGAAGCGCTGGATGGAACATATGCTCGAAACAGGCATGAAAGATAACCTGATTGTGAAAGATACGTATGGCGACTGGTGCATGCCGCCGGAATCCCAGGAATTAATCCATTCGCAAGACCCGGCGCGTAAGACCGATGGAACATTGTTGAGTACGGCTGTCTTCTATGATTTATTGAATAAGATGGCTTGTTTTGCCCAACTGCAATGGAATTATGATGATGTATCCGTTTATGAAGACCTTGCCGCCAAAATGAAAAAGGCATATAATGAGAAATTCTTCAATCCGGAAACGGCAGAATATGCAAACAATACAGTGACGGCTAATATCCTTTCTTTGCGTTTGGGGCTGGTGCCGGATGGCTATGAAGCGAAAGTGTTTGAAAATATCGTGAAAAAGACCGAAGGGGATTTTAAAGGACATGTAAGTACCGGTGTTTTGGGTATCCAGCACCTGATGCGCGGACTGACGGAAAACGGCAGGGTGGATGTGGCATATAAGATTGCAACAAACGATACCTATCCGAGCTGGGGGTATATGGCCAAGAACGGGGCTACTACTATCTGGGAACTTTGGAATGGCGATACTGCCGATCCTGCGATGAACTCAGCCAATCATGTGATGCTGCTCGGCGACTTGCTGATTTGGTATTATGAAGATCTGGCCGGTATTAAATGTACGCCGGGTGCTTTATGTTATCGCCATATCGATATGGCTCCTGTTTTCCCTGAAGGATTGAATCATGTAACCGCTTCCTATCAATCGGTTTACGGTGAAATAAAAAGTGCATGGAAGAGAAAGGACGGAAAATTCAGTTGGGATATCACCATACCGGGAAATACTTATGCAACAGTCTGTATTCCTAAGGATTTTGGAGTGAAAGTAACCTCTTTGCCCGGCATCTGTGAAATAAATGAAGACGGCCAATTTATAAAAGTCGAAATAGCTTCCGGTACCTATCATTTCGGGAACTGACGGAACTTGTCCGGACCGGATCGGATTACCATACGACCGGTCCGGGAAAGAATTCATAACTATGGTTTTCCGAATTCATAACTATGATTTTGAAAAACCATAGTTATGAATTCTTTATTTTAATTCGCTTCTGAGGTTCCATGCTTGTATATGCTTAATTCCGTTTCGTACCGGTAGTGTTATATCATCAAGAGAAACCACAAATTTCTTAAAATGGTCATTTATAGCCTCTAAAGCAGAAAACTCCCTTTCTATGGTGCTTTCTTCAGCTAATATGTATGTGCATTGCACATAAATGGTGTCCCCTGTTTTTTGTGCTACAAAATCTACTTCTTTGTCTTTTACATTACCTGTGTAAACCTCGTAACCTGCACGAAGAAGTTCTAAATACACTAAGTTTTCTACCGAATATCCGATACCATAGCCATATCCCGGATATAGATAATTTTTGTAAGCCAGGTCATTAATATAAAACTTAGCATTGCCTGACAGGGTGTCTTTCCCTTTAATATCATAACGTTCGCAACGATGTATGAGAAATGAATCTTCTATATATCTGATATAAGCAGATATAATATCATAACTTGCTTTTCTCCCTTGGCCTTTAAAATACTTAGTTATATTATTTATGGAAATTAAGTTTGAAGCATTGTTTACGAGAAAGATAAAAATATCTTCCAGTAGTTTCGGTTCACGGATATTATAACGTTGTATGATATCACGTAATAAAATGGTATCTTTAATGGCGGACATGTAATTTCTTCTGATATCCAGTTTTTCCGGGAGTGAAAACAACTCAGGCAACCCCCCATTATTCATGTATTCCACATAGCTTTGTTTCCCTTGCTTTCTGTTTGTAATAGAAAGATATTCCGAGTAGCTATATGGGAACACATTGAAACATACATAACGACCAGACAATAAAGTCGCTAATTCGCCGGATAGCATCTTTGAATTGGAACCTGAAATAAAGATTTCATAATCGGCTGTATAATCTTGTGAATAAGAATTTATGACTTTTTCCCAAGAATCAATAAGTTGGATTTCATCTATGAAAATATATATTTTGCCTATAGGTGCTAACTCCGACTTATATAACTTAATTAATTCATCTAATTCTTTATAGCTTTTTATAAAATCAAAATCTGTAAGTTCACGATTTATAAATAGTGTGTTTTGGGAAGGAATGCCATTCTCTATAAGCTGTTTGGCAACTTGCCTTAATATATAACTTTTACCTGCTCTACGTTGTCCTATAAGTACTTTTATAAGCCTGTTTCCCGTATAGTCTAATAATTTATTTGTGTACTCGGTCCGCCAAAATCCAAAATCAAAGGAATGGGCATTCCACAAATTGTATCTTCTAAGTATTGTAATTTTTTCGTCCATAGCCTAAACTTTTTTCAAAAATACGATTTTTTTCGTCCATAACCTAAACTTTTCCGGAAAATACGATTTTTTTCGTTTATAGGCGAAACTTACCCGGAATATCTATTACTTGCTCCGTTTGTATTTTTTTTTAGGGAACAATTACTTTTTTACGGACTATCTGTATCCTGCCTTTTTTGGAGATGCAGAAAAGGGTTTATCTTTATTCCTTTCAATACGATTTTAATATATGTAATACGAATGGGAAAAAAGAAGAATGTAAGAAAGGCACGGAAGGAATTGCCGGTATTATTGGAAGAATGGTTAAATCAATTGGCGGCCAGGGTACGTGTAGCCGGTCATGCACATACTGCATCCAATTATGAGAGTGCTTTACGCTCTGTACAAAAATATTTGGGAACGGATGCCGGAGGTTTTCCGCTTTCTGAGGTAGGGCCAAGCTGGGTGGAAGGGTATGCCGCCTACCTGAAAACCCGGCATAGCCTGAAAGCGGGCAGTGCGAACTGCTATTTCCGCAACCTGCGGGCGGTGTATAACAAGGCGGTGAAAGAGGGGATAATACCTCCTCCCGGAACACCCCCTTTCCGCGGAGTATCCATCCCGGTGCCCCCTACTGCCAAGCGTACGCTATCGGTGGAGGATATGCGGAAAATCGTGGAAGCCGGATTGTCTGCCGGTCTGCCGTCCGGCATGAAAAACAAGCTGGTTCGTGCGCGGGACATCTTTTTATTCCTCTTTTATGCGCGCGGCATGTGCTTTGTGGACGTGTTCAACCTCCGGAAGGAGAACGTGCATGGCGACTATATCGGCTACAGCCGCAGCAAAACAGGGGTGGCCCTGCAGGTTAAAATTACTCCCGAGATGAAACAGTTGATGGAACGTTACGAAGAAGACGGTAGCCCTTACCTGTTTCCTTTCCTTCGCGAAAAGCTTTATGGAGGAAGGGGCGGTATCTGTTGTAAATCCGCTCTCCGGCGTATCAACCGGCATCTTGGAAAGTTGGGCGATATGCTCGGCATCAGCCATCCGGTCACCACCTATTCGGCGCGGCATACGTGGGCTTCGCTTTTGGAGTCGTGCGGGGTAAATACGTCAGTCATCAGCCAGGGACTGGGGCATAGCTCGGAACGTGTGACGCGTGTCTATATGAAAGGAATGCCTTCACATGTGCTTGACGGGGCGAATGAGAGGATGCTGGACTGTTTTTTGCGTGGACAAAAGGAAAAAGAAAAGGGTATAAATAAAAAATGTCCCCTTCTTTGTAAGAAAGAGACGATTTATAAACCTGCGCCTGTCTATGTATTGTGAATCAAGGCTTATATGACTGCAAATGTACGGGTTATTCCGATAAAAACAAACAAATTCGATAAAAATGTAAACAAACTCTAACGCATATTCTTTAATAAATAACTTTCGACAAAACTGATTTTATTTAGAATTAGATTCTTAACATCCTGAATTTCAGTAAGTATTTTGTTGTTATTATCCATTGTCTCTTTCTTACAAAGAAGGGGACAAAACTAAAGGGTAACGGATAAAACAATGATGAAGACAAAAACTCAAGTTTCGGAAAAGGTCTTGCTGAAAATTTTGCTGCTGCGACAGGCCGTATTCACATATGGTTGCGTGTTGTGGCCCGGCCGGCTGTGTCCGTAAAGGCCCTTTTTGTAAAAAGATGTAATTACCAATTTTTGTATTATGTATTAACAACTAAACAAGCAGTTAAAATGAAAAGAACATTATTACTATTACTGTTATTAACAGTAGCGTTTTCAAGCTGTAAAAAGGATGACCCTGTAATTGTAGAATACACGGTGTCTTTTGAATCCAACGGAGGCAGCGGCCTGTCTCCCGTTAAAGTACCCGAAGGGGGCAAAGTGACCAAACCGGGCGACCCGATCAAAGAAGGTGAGACTTTCCTCGGCTGGTATAAGGAGACTGCTTTTACCACTGTTTGGGATTTTGAGAAGGATGTGGTTACTCAAAACCTTTCCCTGTATGCCCGCTGGGCCAAACCGGAGCAACAAGTCTATACCGTAAGTTTCGAAACGAACGGCGGCAGCGAGGTGGCCCCGTTGAGGGTGGTTGAAGGCGATAAATTGCTCAAACCCTCCGACCCTGTTAAAACAGATTGCAGTTTCCTCGGCTGGTACGCCGATGCTGCACTGACAGATGCATGGCCGTTTGCTGCCGGTGTGGTAAAGGCTGATATGACCTTGTACGCACGTTGGTCCGAACCGGGAGAAATGGTCTATAAGGTAAGTTTCGACACGGATGGCGGTAGTGAGATAGAGGTTGTATCTGTAAAAGAGAATGAGAAACTCATGCAGCCGGCAAACCCGGCCAAAGTGGGTTATGAGTTCGAAGGTTGGTTTACCGACCCAGAAAGATTGACTGCATATGATTTTGAGGCTCCCGTTACAGCGGATATAACTTTGTACGGTAAATGGACAAAAGCAGTATTAGCACTTGTCGACTTTGAAACCGGTACCGATTTTGAGACAAATGGCATCCTTTGGGATGAAGCTACCCGTACGCTCGATATAACAAATGCAACTGCGGGTTCTGTATTGAAGTTCAATACCAAGGGTGTTACTGCTGTCGAAACAAGTGCTACGGCTTTCTTTAATAAAAATGCATCCTCTATCGGGGGAGAGAAATCATTGTCAAATATCTTGAAGGTCGGTTCCTTGGTAGATGGCAAAATAGCGCTAAAGGTGAATATCCCTGTTCAGACATTAAAAGTCCCTTTGGATATCGTTTTAGGCATTCAGAGCTTTGACAGTGAAAGTGAATCTGAAACGATCACCATCACGAGCCGTCCTGATTATAATGGAACAGGTATCCAGCCTGTCATGATGAAGACAACAGATGATAAATTAGTCTTCTGGGCTCCTGTTAATGCGGAGGCAACAAAGATACCTGAATCTCTTGCAGACGCAAGTGATAGCAGTAATCCTAAGGATATAACCGAGTCTTGCGGTAAGTTGTTCCAGTGGGGTCGTAAGTTTGGTTTTGCTGCAACGAATGATGCTTCAACGACTGATACTGATAAATTTGATGGTAAAACAGATCCGTTAGGTTTTCCAAAAGGTCAGGGTGCCCTTGCTGAAATGAGCAAATGGGATGGCAAGTTCATCATGAGTAGTTCTTCTGCCCCTAATACCCAGAGCAACTGGTTACTTTTTAATGAAGATGGCAGCGACAATCCTGCTGGTTCTGCTATGGAAGCTGATGTTTGGTATCAGAAGTTGTGGAATAAAGGCACAGAGGATGCTCCTGTTAAAACCGAATACGATCCTTGCCCAAAAGGTTGGCGTGTTCCTACATTCTCTGAATGGCAGGCAATTGGTGCCGGAAATACTGCTGTAACTAAAGAATGGGATGGTACCAACAAGTTACTGTCCATCGCCGGTGCCGAAAGCGGCCAGAAGCTCATTTTG
>UQLN01000032.1 GCA_900541965.1 uncultured Parabacteroides sp.
TTTGCCGCATCAGCAAGTCCGAGGGCAGCCTCACGAAACATCTTCACTTGCCCGTCACGGTCGGTACCAGCAGTGGAATTATCCACACTTACTATTTCCTCATGTACCCGTAATTCAGGTAACTCATATCCTGTATCAGGATAGCCGAGATCAGACGGCTTGGTTAGGAACAAAGACCATGTGGATACCCACAGCCAGAACTCCTTTTCCTTGTGCGGATATAGTGTCAAGTTATTCGCTTTCGTGCTGTCACGTTGAAAGAATCGCGTAAGAGCCTGACCTGTGTCCATCACACCAAGATAACCGGCATAGTGTATTAGTTCCTTATATCTGTTGGGTGACGGTGTAGCGGTAGCGACAAACCGATAAGGGACATCCGCAAACAAGGGAAGGAACTCCTGATAGGTCTTAGTCCCAAATCCACGAAGTACGCTTGCTTCATCCAGCGAAGTTGCAGTAAAGTAAGATGGATCTATCCTTACACCTTTTTCACCGTCACGAACACGCTCATAATTCGTAACCAGGATATCAGTCGGACATATCATCACATCGGCCATCGTTCGCACATAGGTTACTTTCATGTGCAAGTGTTGTTCCGCTTGTGTCAGAAATTCAACAACAACACGTTTAGGACAGACTATTAGTCCTTTTCCACCTTTGTGCCGAAGTATCACTCGAAGTATTTCAAGTTGCGTGACTGTTTTCTGCATACCGAAGCTAGAGAATATAGCCCGACAACCACCGGCAACCGCCCAACGAACGGTGTCTTTTACATGAGGGTATAATGTCGATGTAATCTCTTCCGGATTAATATCAAATCCTGTTTGATGACTGATAGCCATTTTATTTCTTAGAAATTCTATATATTCCATTCTACTAAATCTTTTATGCAATCATTTTCTGACGAATCAGGTTCATATTCTTCTTTACCAGTTTTACTATCTTATCATGATACTCGCTTACACCATTGCAAACAGGGGGTCCTCCACTACCCTCTCCTGCAAATATTTCTGGATTGTATCTTTGAAATCTTTCATAACTTACTGAATTGTCATGGGCATTAATAAATAGGTAAGCTCTTCACCCTCGGTTTGCTTTTCAGGAGCAATAAGGATAGCGGTACTAGGAGTACCAAAAGAAAGTATAGAACGACCGTCATCGATACAAGAAAGCATATCTTGTATAAAAGTTGCTTTCACACCTATGATAAACTCTTTTTCTCCAAATTCTACAGGAATGGTTTCTTCTGCAGAAGTAGAATAATCCAAGTCTTGAGCAGATATAACAAGTTCATCATAACGCGCTGTCAATTTTATGAGGCATGATACTTTACTCGAAAAAACAGAGGTACGTTTTAGGGCTCCTAAAAGCAGTTTAGTATCTGATTTTAGTTCTATATTGTTAGATTTGGGAACAACAGCCCGCCAATTGGGATAACGACCTTCCACATTACGGAATGAGATTTCATACGCTTCAAATAGAATTTCTGACCAATCATTTCCTACTTTTATAATCAACTCACCATCCGATAACGGTATCAGCCCCTTTAGTACAGAAGCCATCTGCCGACTTATAATCACCGAGCAATTACCTGTACACTTTTTGTTTAATTTTTTCAGTAGGCCAAGACTGTGCCCATTAGATGCTACAAAAATTATACAACCAGGATTTGCCTCTATGAAAACAGATGTCATAACCGGACGTAATTCGTCCGTTGCGGTAAAATTGATTACTTTGGAAATTCCGTTATTGAGTTCTTCTGCCGTAGTCCGGATTTCGTCGAGGACCTCTGGCTTTCTCTTTTGCGGGAAGGGTTTCGAATCATATCCGGTAACTTCAAATTTTCCTCCATGATATTTGATAAGAATAGATTTATTTTCCGGATTAATGTAAATATCAAGAGGCTGTTCCGGTAATGTTTTCAACCCTTCGAGAATTGATGCTGGGACACAGATTGAAACTGGTCCGTCTGCCATACATTCCAAACTAGTCATGATTCTGCCTTCGTCATTAGCTGCCGTAATAAACAACCGTCCATCTTTTATATCGAACAGGTAGTTGCACATTATCGGAGTCGTGGACTTCGAAGGTATTATTCGAGAAAGTTGTTGCAATTTTGCAAGCAACGCATTTTTTGAAATAGATATTGTCATAGTGCCTAATTTTATGCAGGGCACCAGGTAAGTCGCTATTTATTGGATGTTTACGGGAAAGAAAGAAACGAAGTATATAAACACAAAAATCCGGATCTTAAACTTTCGTCTAAAACCCAGATCACTTTTCTTGCTGCAAATATAGAAAAACTTTTTTATATTCACATACGTCTCACTATTTTTTTTGAGAATTATTTTTCAAGAGATCTAATACTGCGCGATTTGATTTATCAAAGATAGAATAATCAACATCTATATAAATATCCGCCATCTTGTAATCATTATTTACATGTCCAAGGCAAAAGTCAATATCTGCTTTCGGTATGTTTGCTTTATTTCTTGCTATACTAGCCCAACTGTGCCGAGCCCAATTGGTTGTTACTTTATATCCCAGATGTAATTCCTCTGATATTTCCTTCAGCCCTATATTTACGGCACGCATGAAGTTATTTAAATTACTGTATTGCCTACGAAAATAAGAAAAGAAAGCAATATCACTATAGCGCTGTATTAATACTTGCAGTTCAGGCTCTACCCGTATTGACAAGGGAAAACGATATATATTTTCCTCTGTACTAGTTTTGCTACGCTCATATTCAACTCTCCCCCGAGTAAGAGACTTAAGTTTATATAAATCATTGATATTAATACCCATAAGATAAAACATACACATAAATACATCACGTGCCATGTTTGCCCGAACAGTTGAAAAATTCCCATCACGTATCCTTATAATATCTTCTATGGAAAGGCTTTTTCTTGCCCTACGATATTTCGGTATTTTGACCTTTGCGAAGGGATCATTAGGTATTCGGATAATATCATAATCCAAATTATTGTATTTCAATTTAGCTTTATTAAACAATGAACGGATAGCACGCAAATAATTACTAATAGCTCCGGGCTCTAATGGTTTTCCATTTTTTCCTCTAATTGAAAGTTGTTCCTTATACTCATTAATCCGGTGCGCTGTAATATCTCGTATATCTATTTTCTCTCGTCCATAAAACCAGACAAGTGTCTTTATAGCATTATGATACCATTCCTTTGTTTTTTCCTTTTCAGTCTTTTCTATTACCTGAAAGGAAAAGGATACAAAGTCAATAAACTCATATTCCGGTTCCATCGCAGCAATAATTTGTTCTTTTACCTCAATACAACTCATTCTTAATATTCGCTCTGAGCCAAGTTTGATACAGACTCCCCGGTATTTTTGAATAATATTGCCAAGTTCATAATTCAAAATATCAGCATCATGTAAGGTAGACGCAACTTCCCCATTAGTTCCCATGTCTTTAGGACAAACATAAAATGGGGTTGATATATATTGAGTTGACTTATTATGATAGATACGGATTTTTATATTTGCTGTCCCGTCTCGCTTAATTTGTTTTTTTGTACCCAGAACAACAGGTTTGAATGTTGCCATGATAATGTTTTTGCTTTATTATTGTTAAACAAAAACACATGTCAAAATCACTTATAGAATATTTATAGAAAAAACGCCCAAAATTAGGTCTAAAATCAGATAGAAATAGACGTTTTTACACAAAAAAAGTGACTTATGCAGCATGTACACCAAATCACTTTTCTTTTAACTACCTAATTATTAGGGCTTTGTTTTGTGTCGGGGTACCAGGATTCGAACCTGGGACCCCCTGCTCCCAAAGCAGGTGCGCTAACCGGACTGCGCTACACCCCGTTTTTGCAACCCTCATTATTTCTGATTGCGGTGCAAAGGTACGCTTTTATTTTTAATCTCCAAATATTTCCTCGCTTTTTTCTCAATTTATTTTTTTCATCGATTCAAAATCATCATCATTTCTCACTCTCGACCTTTATATTAAACACATATGTAACCCTAGAACATTCATAGTTATGCTTTTCCCAATTCATAATTATGCTTTTCTTAAATCATAATTATGAATTGGGAAAAACATCAGTACAAAATACCTTCTTATACATCCTTATCACATCCGATTTTTCACACTCACAAATTCTTTCTTTTTTTAAAACAAAAAACAACTTTATGCTATAAAACATCCCTAAAGTAGCCCATGAATACAAAGAAGAGAGTAATTTTACACACAATTTTTGAAACTATAATTTACATGAAGAACAAAGTGACGCTGTCTGGTTTACAAATAGATGCTTTTAACAAGCAGATAGACAGCAAAATGACAATGTTATGTACCCTGACAAACAAGAAGGGTGCAGAACTTACCATTACCAACTACGGTGCAAAAATTGTATCGCTTATGGTACCGGATCGGTCCGGAAAGTTAACCGACGTAGTAACCGGACATAATTCAATTGAAGAATATTTAGTTTCCGAAGAACCATATTTCGGAGCCATTTGTGGCCGTTATGGAAATCGTATCGCTAAAGGAAAATTTGTTTTAGATGGTACGGTTTATGATAAACTCGCCATTAATAACGGTCCGAACAGCCTTCATGGAGGATTAAAAGGATTCAATGCCGTTGTTTGGGACTTAAAACAAATAGACGGACAGACAGTTGAATTAAAATATACCTCCGCCGATGGAGAAGAGGGTTTTCCCGGACAGTTAGAAACCACCGTCACTTATCACTTTTCAGACGATAATGAGGTGGTTATTATGTATAATGCAGTTACCGACAAACCGACTGTATTAAACCTGACGAACCACTCCTACTTCAACTTATCCGGCGCTGGCGACCCTTCGATCGGAGATCATTTGCTAACAATCAACGCCGACTATTATCTACCTACAGATGAGACCGCAATACCTTATGGTCCTAAAGAAAAGGTAGAAGGAACGCCAATGGACTTCCGTACTCCATATGAAGTAGGAGCACGTATCGACGAAGATTTCGAAGCATTGAATTTCGGAAAAGGATATGACCACACATACATATTAAATAAAAAAGAAGAAAACGAATTGTCATTCTGTGCCCGTTGCGTATCTCCTAAAACAGGAATTGTGATGGATGTTTATACCACACAGCCAGGTGTCCAATTATACACCGGTAATTGGATGACTGGTAACTTCGAAGGGAAAAACGGACAACGCTATCCTGCACGCGCCGCTCTTTGCCTGGAAACACAACACTATCCGGATAGTCCGAACAAACCTGAATATCCGACTACCGTATTGCGTCCGGGTGAAGTATTCCAAAGTAAAACAATCTATAAATTTGCCACGGAATAAGCTGAAAATATAATTAAATATTAATAATCTAAAACACACTAAGCAGATGAATTCTACCAGTCAAAAGAATTACACATTACCAATCATTATGATGGTTGCCCTGTTCTTCATGATTTCGTTCGTAACAGGTCTACAAAATCCATTTGGTATCATTGTAAAAAACCAGTTTGCTGCAACTAACCTTATGTCTCAATTAGGTAACGCGGCTAACTTTATCGCTTATGCCTTCATGGGTATACCCGCAGGTATGTTATTGCAGAAAATCGGGTATAAAAAAACAGCTCTTTTAGCAATCACAGTCGGATTTGTCGGAGTAGGTATCTCCTATTTATCCGGTCTGGCAGGTAGCTACGCCGTATATCTGACAGGCGCATTCGTATCCGGTTTCTCTATGTGTATGTTGAATACAGTAGTAAACCCGATGTTGAACACTTTAGGTGGTGGTGGTAACAAAGGTAACCAGTTAATCCAGGTTGCCGGCTCCGTTAACTCAATCGGTGCTACTATTGTTCCGGTATTGGTGGGTTATCTGATGGGGGATGCTGCCAGAGCAACAATCAGTGATGCAAGCCCGGCTTTATTCCTTGCTATGGGTATTTTCGCTGTCGTATTCGTTGTCTTATTCCTGATGGATATTCCTGAACCGCACATGGAAAAACAGAAACATGCACAAACTGCAGGTCCTGACAAACACAGTGCTTTCTCTTTCCGTCACTTCATTCTGGGCACAATCGCCATCTTTATTTATGTAGGTGTTGAAGTAGGTATTCCTAACTTCATGAACTTGTTTGCAACCAGTCCCGAACTGAATATCGATACAACAACAGCAGGTAGCCTTGTCGGTACGTATTGGTTCCTGATGATGATCGGACGTTTGTGCGGAGCTTCTCTGGGCGCTAAATTCTCCAGTAAATCCATGTTGACACTGGCTTCTTGCGTAGGCTTATTCTTTATTGCTATCGCAATCTTTGCTCCTATCGAAACGAAAGTCAGTATGCCTGTATTCTTGTCTTCTTTATCATTTGGTATGGTTGAAGTACCTATCGGAATCATGTTCCTGGCACTTTGCGGTCTTTGTACTTCTATCATGTGGGGTGGTATTTTCAACCTGGCTGTTGAAGGTCTGGGTAAATACACAGAAGCAGCTTCAGGTTTCTTCATGGTAATGGTTTGCGGTGGTGGTATCCTGCCGTTGGTTCAGGGTGTTGTTGCCGATGTTGCAGGCTTCCAGTATAGCTACTTTGTTATCCTGTTCGGTCTGGCATACTTATTGTATTATGCTTTAGTAGGAAGCAAGAACGTAAACAAGGATATTCCTGTAGAATAAATTAGATAAAGAACTTTATATCAGAATTATCATGAGACAGAAAATCAGAAATAAATTCCAAGAGTTATTTAATGTAGAAGGCAGTGTATATGCATCTCCCGGACGTATCAACCTGATTGGCGAACATACCGACTATAACGGAGGTTTCGTTTTCCCGGGTGCTATTGATAAAGGTATGATTGCAGAAATCAAACCGAACGGTACGGGTAAAGTACGCGCATTCTCCATAGACTTGAATGATTACGCTGAATTCGGTCTGACAGAAAATGATGCACCGGAAGCAAGCTGGGCAAGATATATTTTCGGTGTATGCCGTGAAATCATCAAACGCGGAGGAAAAATCCAAGGGTTTGATACGGTTTTTGCCGGAGATGTTCCTCTGGGTGCCGGTATGTCTTCTTCAGCCGCATTGGAAAGCACTTACGCTTTTGCATTGAATGATTTGTTTTCTTTAAATATCGACAAATTCGAATTAGCTAAAATAGGACAATCAACTGAACACAACTACTGTGGCGTAAACTGCGGTATCATGGACCAGTTCGCTTCTGTTTTCGGTAAAGCAGGCAGCTTAATCCGTTTGGACTGCCGTTCTTTGGAATACAAATATTTCCCATTCAACCCGGTTGGTTATAAGTTAGTGCTGTTGGATTCTGTAGTAAAACACGAATTGGCATCCTCCGCTTATAATAAACGCCGTCAGTCTTGTGAAAACGTAGTTGCCGCTATCCGTCGCAATCATCCGGAAGTTGAATTCTTGCGTGATGCAACCATGGAGATGTTGAATGAAGTGAAAGCTGATGTCAGCGCAGAAGATTATATGCGTGCCGAATACGTAATCGAAGAAATTCAGCGTGTACTCGATGTTTGTGAGGCATTGGAAAAAGGCGATTATGAAACTGTTGGCCAAAAGATGTATGAAACACATCATGGCATGAGCAAACTGTATGAAGTAAGCTGTGAAGAACTGGATTTCCTGAACGACATAGCCAAAGAATGCGGAGTAACAGGCTCACGTGTTATGGGTGGTGGCTTCGGCGGTTGTACGATCAACCTGGTTAAGGAAGACAAATATGATGCATTTGTGAAAAAGGCATTTGAATCATATACTGCTAAATTTGGTCACGAACCGAAACTGTACGATGTAGTAATCAGCGACGGTGCACGTAAATTAGCCTAATAATAAATTCATCTAATAATCCATTAAAAATTATGACTACCGCCTTTTATCAAGAGGAAGATAAATTTTATGTTGCTGTAGACTGTATCATATTAGGTTTCAACCAAGGTGAACTTAATATACTACTTTACAAACGCAATATGGAACCCCTGAAAGGAGAATGGTCATTAATGGGAGGCTTTGTCAAAACCGGAGAAAGTGTGGACGATGCAGCTTTGCGTGTACTCACAGAATGCTCCGGTATTGACCACCTTTATATGGAGCAGGTAGGAGCTTATGGGGAAGTTGCCCGTGATCTTGGAGAACGAGTTATCTCCGTAGCCTATTATTCATTGGTAAACATGAACGATTTCAATGAGGATATACTTAAAGAACACAATGCCATTTGGGTAAAATTAAGCGATCTTCCTACATTGATATTCGATCATAAGCAGATGATAGACGATACATTGACGCGTTTGCGCGGAAAAGCCATGTCGTGCCCGGTAGGGTTCAATCTGCTTCCGGAGAAGTTTACCCTCCCCCAACTTCAGAGTTTGTATGAAGCAATTTATCAGACTCCGCTGGATAAAAGGAATTTCCGGAAGAAACTAAATTCCATGGATATTCTTGAAAGATTAGATGAAAAAGACAAAAAGAGTTCAAAAAGAGGCGCTTTTTATTATACTTTTCATAAAGAAAAATATGACAGCCTGTTAGAACGAGGATTTTACTTCTCATTATAAGAATAAAGCCGGAACATAAGTTTCGGCTTTATTTTTTTCGTTTGTCTCTCTTTATGAGAAAGATCTGACAGTAGAAGAACTTTACCGAAAATGAATTGTTACACAGATATGATGGTCTATACAAAGAGATTGACTATATTTGCATAAAAAATAAAAACTCATCAAAATGAACGATATTAAATTAATGAACAAAGCAGCAGACAATATCCGTATTTTGTCTGCCTCTATGGTCGAAAAAGCTAAATCCGGTCACCCAGGTGGAGCAATGGGTGGAGCAGACTTTGTAAACGTCTTGTTTTCAGAGTTTATGGTATACGATCCTAAAAATCCTACATGGGAAAGCAGAGACCGTTATTTCCAGGATCCGGGCCATATGTCTCCAATGCTTTATTCAGTACTTGCCCTTACAGGCAAATTCACAATTGATGAATTGAAACAATTCCGCCAGTGGGGAAGTGTTACTCCGGGACATCCTGAAGTAAACGTACAACGCGGTATCGAAAATACATCCGGCCCTCTGGGACAAGGTCATACCTATGCAGTAGGTGCTGCTATAGCTGCCAAGTTCCTGAAAGCGCGTCTGGGTGATGTCATGAATCAAACAATTTACGCATATATTTCCGACGGAGGCATCCAGGAAGAAATCTCACAGGGCGCCGGACGTATTGCAGGTACATTAGGACTTGACAACCTTATCATGTTCTATGATGCAAACAACATACAGTTGTCTACAACCGTAGAAGAAGTGACAGCAGAAAATGTTGCCATGAAATATGAAGCCTGGGGTTGGAAAGTTATTACAATAAACGGTAATGACGTAACAGAAATCCGTAAAGCATTAACAGAAGCAAAAGCCGAGACTTCCCGTCCTACCCTTATTATCGGTAATACAATAATGGGTAAAGGAGCTTTAGGAGAAGATAAAAGCAGCTATGAAAATAAGGTATCCACTCACGGACAACCTCTCTCCGCTGCCGGTGTTTCTATTTCCGAAACTATCAAGAATTTAGGGGGAAACCCTGAAGACCCATTCCAGATATTCCCTGAAGTTGCAGAGCTATATGCTAAACGTGCCAAAGAGCTGGAAGCAATCGTTGCCGAACGCTATGCTGCAAAAGCAGAGTGGGCAAAAGCAAATCCGGAATTGGCTGCTAAAATGGAGAAATGGTTCTCAGGTGAAGTTCCAGCCATCGACTGGAAAGCAATCGAACAGAAGCCGAATCAGGCAACCCGCACCGCTTCGGCCACCGTTTTAGGTATATTGGCTACTCAGGTCGGCAATATGATTTGTGCATCCGCCGACTTATCCAACTCGGATAAGACAGATGGTTTCCTGAAGAAAACCCATTCTTTTGTAAAAGGAGACTTCAGCGGTGCTTTCTTCCAGGCTGGTGTAGCCGAATTGACAATGGCTTGCGTATGTATCGGTATGGCGCTGCATGGCGGCGTTATCGTAGCTTGCGGAACATTCTTCGTATTCTCCGATTATATGAAGCCTGCAATACGTATGGCTGCATTAATGGAATTGCCGGTTAAGTTTATCTGGTCGCACGATGCATTCCGTGTGGGAGAAGACGGGCCGACACACGAACCTGTTGAACAGGAAGCACAAATCCGCCTGATGGAGAAACTGAAAAACCATAAGGGACATAATTCGATGTTGGTACTTCGTCCTGCCGACGTATGCGAAGCAACTGTTGCCTGGAAGATGGCAATGGAAAACACCTCCACTCCTACCGGCTTGATTTTCTCCCGTCAAAACATTACCGATTTACCTTCTAAGGGCAATCGGTATGAAGATGCTTTACAGGCAGAAAAAGGAGCATACATTGTAGAAAGCGACGAAAATCCGGATGTAGTTATGGTTGCTTCCGGTTCGGAAGTATCGACCTTGGAAGAAGGTGCCGCATTGCTTCGTGCCGATGGCGTTAAAGTACGTATCGTATCCGTTCCTTCAGAAGGCTTGTTCCGTAACCAAAGCAAAGAATATCAGGAATCGGTAATTCCTACCGGAAGCAAGATATTCGGATTGACTGCGGGCTTACCGGTTAACCTGGAAGGTTTGGTTGGTGCAAACGGTAAAATCTGGGGATTGGAATCGTTTGGTTTCTCCGCTCCTTATAAGGTACTGGACGAAAAGCTTGGTTTCACCGGACAGAATGTATATAAACAAGTAAAAGAATTATTAGGATAAAAATAAAATAACAGAAAGGGAGTCTCGTGAGAGTCTCCCTCTTCTATAAAAAAAAGATATGAAAACAATAGGTTTATGTTGTGACCACGCGGGGTACGAACTCAAAGAATATGTAAAACAACTACTCGATTCTAAAGGATTAGCTTATAAAGATTTCGGTACAAATTCTATGGATAGTTGCGATTATCCGGACTTTGCCCATCCCCTTGCTATTGCCGTTGAAGCCGGAGAGGTATATCCCGGGATAGCTATCTGCGGAACAGGCAATGGAATCGCCATGACATTAAACAAACACCAGGGCATACGGGCCGCTTTGTGCTGGGAAGAAGGAATAGCACGCTTGGCCCGCGAACATAACAATGCAAACATTATTGTTATGCCCGGTAGATTTATCAGCCGGGAAGAAGCAACCCGTTCGGTAGAAACATTCCTGAATACTCCATTTGAAGGCGGACGCCATCAACGGAGAATTGATAAAATACCAGTATAAGATATTTTCCAGATAAAAAACAAATCCTTCTCTGCCTCTATATTATAGATTCAGAGAAGGATTTGTTTTTCTAAAATTTTCCTCATTCATTCTTCTTCCTTCAATCCGTCACCTTGTTCCTTATATTCCTTATTCAATTTGGCATATTGTACGGGAGACATACCATAACGGGCACTAAATAAACGGGACATTGTACGATAAGAACCAAAACCACAAGTGGAAGCAACAACATGCATATCACAATCCACCTCTTCGGAGATTTGTTTTACCACCATTTCCAAACGCAGGCTGTTTATATAATTGGTAAAATTCATGCCTGTATGAGCCTGTAAAACTGCAATAAACTTATTCTTGTTTGTAAAGAGTCTCTTCACTACATAATCCCGTGTAAGCGATGGGTCTTGAAGCAGATGCTCTTCCTTCAGCAGCCTGACAAACTGTTCAAATAAATTGTCCGCTCCATTTCCATCCAGTTTCAATTCTTCATTTTGGGAACGTATCAGATCTTCCAATTGCTGTATACGTTCCTGAGCTTTATCTTTCAATTTCAGATACTCATTCATCTGTGTATACATCTTCTTGTTGCGCCGTCTTTCCTGAATAACCACTCCAATAATCAAAATAATAATAACCAAGCACAAAACCACAGTCACAACCGCCGAAGAGATAATCATATCTCCTTGGTGTATCCGGACTTTCTGCCGCTCTATCTGTGATTCTTTTTCTTGTATATTATATAAGGTAGCCATCTCTAAAGCCTTACTCCTCCTGTCCCGTTCATAAAGAGTATCGGATAGTATCGATGTCTTCTGATAAAAAGAAACAGCTTCTTTATATTTATGGACATTCAGATAAGCTTCTGCCAACTGACGGCAAGTTTCAACAAATGGAGACGTAATATCTCCCAGCCTTTCATAAAACTGATAGTTTCTCTCCAACAACCTGATTATATACTCGTTATTTCCCAATGCCTGATAATATCTGACAGCCAATTCCCTTCCGGCTACACTGTCAAAACAAGGATTCGACTCAAGAATCTTAAAATACTTTCCTGCCTCATCATATTGTTTCATTTTACTTAGAACATAAGCTAGGTTACCAAAACAATGGCACTGTTGCATTTCCAGTACACGAGGAGGCATTAACTTTTTATCGGTATCCGAAAAATTATTTATCACATCCAAATGCATTAACGCTGTTTGGTAAGCCTTTTCATAATTCTTATCTTCACAATAATCTAAGGTCAATTCATTATAGCATTCCGACAATTCATACAAAGCTCTTGTCCTACGCAAAGGAGGCCCTGACATATCATCTGCCACTTTCGTAAAAAGGCTGATCGCCTCATTGGCAAAATGGTATCCCTGCTTTTTATCACCTAAAGCAATATATGCCTTACCTATCGTCCAATAAGGCCACCGTTTCACCCGGTCATCCAAATTCAATTCCTTAATCTTATCCAATTGCAACCCGGCACATTCTATGGCTTTCTCGTATTCGTCAATAGCCAGATAATCATCACAAAGATTTCTTGTCGCATTTATAAAATAAGAATAGTTGTTTTGTACGGAATCTTCCGCCAAAAGCAAATTCTCATATTTTATAGAAAGCATATATTGTGAAGTATGTTTATAAATATCCGCCTGCACCCAATACAATTGATAATCGGGTATATCCTTTCTACCCCACACACTATCCAACAACCGCTGTGCATTTTGAGGATCTGTATTCGCTAACGAACGGATAAATATTATATCCAAACTGTCTTGAACCTCAGACTTACCATAGTAAGAGAACAGTAAAAAACAAAAAAATACACATAATACTCGCTTCTTCATCTTTTATCAAGTCGTTTCCAGAACACAAAAATACAATAATCAACATTAAACTAACAGACACAAACAAATATCCATCAAAAATAATAATATCACAATAATAATCAATAGTTTATAGCATAAAATAAACAGTTCTTCCTGTGAACGGCCAAGTTTAATTGTGATGTTTTATCCTCAAATTGTGACAAAATAACCCTTTATAAACTTGCTATATAGATATTTTTGCAACAAATATCAAATTACACATTATGAAAAGAAATCTGTTTACATTCTCATTTTTAATTGCAACAGCATTATTCGCGTCATGCGAAAAGGACCAGACTCCCAAACTGACACCTGCCGAACCCGGACAAATTACAATGGACAGGACCAAAGTTGGCGCCGGACAGCCTGTTACCCTGACTTGTCCTATATCTCTGGGTGAAAATGTCAAATCTTATGAAGTAAGATGGAAATATCCGAGTGGCATATCTTCAGAACCAGTTCAATTAGAGGATGGAAAGGCTATATTAAAAGACTATACGCCATCAAGTGCAGGACACTACATACTTGCCTGCACCGTTTCATCACTGGGTGACGGAGGCTTCGAAAATAAAGAAGCTACAATAGAATTCGATGTTGTCAATTGTGATTTCAAAACTTCTTTTTGGGGCGACAACCTCAACGATACTAAACGGAATGCACCTGGCATCCAGAAATTAGAAGGGCAAAGTGATGTCTACTTTTTAATATCAAAAGACGCAAGCAATAATCAAATCTTCACTTACTACGTCTTTTCCAATGATAAATTATCTAAAGGCCTTGAAAGTTTGATTGCCGATAATTTGAGGCCTATCCGTAACCGGGTAGAAGCATCCACATTACCTGTAACCGGAAGCTATAGCCTAAGCTTTTCTGAATTTTGGAAAGAAGAATCAGTTGAGACAACTCAACAGAAGGAAATCTTAAACAAAATATTGGCAGCCCCATCATTAAAAAACATATCGCCTCAAGAAATCGATATACTTTACGAACCTGTTTTAAAAGGTGATTTAACGATGGAATTCACATGTTCTAACGGTAGTACTAACTCTGTATTAACGATCGAAAAACAAAAAAACGCTGACAAAATTGCTTTTCAAACTGTTTTCGAACCATAATTGATACATTTCTGCCGGACAACTCTTTTGTCATTCTGACAAAAAGACAAAAACAGCTATTCCTACGTTACCTGTATGGAGCTACATCCGGTATCAGTTGTAAATATGCGAATCTCACAGGGTTTAGCTTTGTCTGTTTGTTGACATAAATAGTATAATGCTTACTAATTGAATAAAGAGACGGTTTATTTATTAGACGCGACAAACGCGGGTTAATACATGCTATTTGCTCATTAACCCGCGTTTTAAGCGTCATTCTCGTCTAATCATATTGTTACGTTTATTAGGTGACAACAATCTATTTGACATCTGAATCCAGTCTGGTATTAGTATCATTCCAGAACCGCGTCTTCACTTAAGAGCATCAAAAACAAAACATATATGATTCGATTTCAAAACATATATGCTTTAAATTCAAAACATACATGTTTTATCCGCGCGGATAGTTGTATTTGAGTGCACAGACTGCTGGAATTTGTTGGCAAAATAACTGGAAATTGACCCGGAATAGATGAAAATAGGTTCCGAATAGTACACAAAACCCTGTTTTTAGCACTAAAAAAGAGTAAATTTCCTCCTAAAATGACTTTTATACATACATGCTGAGTCAAAACAAAAGGCTTTATTCAATCAAAGTGTCAAAAAACAGCACAAAAAACGGAACATTATGAAATATCGAAAAGGCAACCTGAACCTATTAAACGGTACTTTTTGAGAAGAATTAGAGAGATAGTTCAGGAGATACTACGCTTCAATTCGATAACATTCCCTTTTATCTCATAGGTGATTGGCAAGCTCTTTTGCAAAGTTTGCAATACCTGTTCCACATTTTCAAATAAAATAAGTTTTCCGGTACATTTCAAATTCTCAATATCGGACGAACAGGCAAACCGGAGATAATAATAATGGGACAGGCGGCTAAGAATATCTTTCAATTCCTTCTGATTAAATTGCAAGAATCCATCTTTCCAGGAGATATAATCATAAATATCTACATGGGAAACCGACATCTGCTCTTTATCCAGCACTAACATCTCATTGGGCTTGATCCGTTTTTCCTCTCCCGAACAGTTATCTACAGATACACTCCCCTCTTTCAGGATCACTGCTTGCTGCGGGTCATCATTATAGGCTGTAACATTAAATGAAGTTCCCAATACTTTCACCTTCATCCGTGACGTCTCCACATAGAAAGGATGGGAAGAATCCTTTTTTACTTCCAGATAAATCTCACCGTTCACATGGATTGTACGGTCATCACCGTCAAAGCGGTCGGGGAAGCGAAGTACTGTGCCTGAATTGACCCATACTTTAGTTCCATCAGCTAAAAGAATAGACGACTGGCGGCCTTTGGGCACTGTCAGCTGGTTTAAAGAAATCTCTTCTGCCTGCTCATCTTCAACAGCAGCTATATTCTTCTCTGAAATCTCTATTTTACCTTTTTTGTTTACACTGATAGGAGTTTTGTCTATGACCCGGACCTTCTTCTTTGTTGTTAATTGCAATGTTATTTCAGTCTGCGTGCTATCTATGCACATATGCTGGGCAATGGAAGAATTTGCCGTATCAAGGCTTCTCCCTTTTTGTACGTGCCATCCAATACCAATAGAACAAAGCAAAACAACGCAAGCGGCTGCATATTGCCAAAATAAATACCGGCGCTTGGCTTGCTTATGCTTAACCGCATTTTGCTTAATACGTAATTTAAGAGATTCTTTTTCATCGGGAGATAAGCTGTACCGGTTCATCCGGGCAGAACATACAACCTCCTTCGCATGCCGTACTGTCAACTTTTCTTCCGGAAAAGCATCCAAATAGCCATTCCAATAAGCATCCGACTCTTCTGTCGGACACAGGCACCATAAAATAAACAAATCTTCATGGATTAATTCTTTTTCCGTTTTCTTACAATTGTATTGAGCCATCTCCTTCCTATAGATATTTAAATAAAGACGCAAATATTTCAAATTTGCCCCTATGCACAACCTAAATAAATATTAATAAGCAACACTTTTACAAACACTTAAGGTTTTATCAGGCCAACCAGCCATATGAACATAAGCAGTAATTTCTCTTCCTGCATCCGTTCGATAGCCCGGTAAGTCAATTTCCGCACACTCTTTGTCGTAATTTGAAGTATCCGGGCAATTTCTTCATAACTCAAATCCTGCATATAATGCAGATAAATCACTTCCCGTTGCTTACCGGTAAGCAAACTCATTAGATATTCAATCTGCTTAGAACATTCCTGCCGCTCTTCCTCGTCCTCCAGCAAATCCAATGTCTCCACCTTAATTAAAAAGTCATATTCGCTTGTCTCTTCCAGATTCTTATAGGGTATTTCCTTTCGTTTCAAAGAGATAATCCGGTTTTTCAGGCTACACAGAAGATAAAATTTGACATTGGTGGTAATATTCAACTTATCCCCTCCCTCATAGAGATGAAGAAAGACATCGTGTATGGCATCCATCAGAATGTCTTTTTCGATGCCAAAAGCCATTCCATATGAAAACATGTCATTTACATAGGTCTCATACCATTGGTCAAAGTCTCTTTCCTCTTGTCTCATATATTCATAAACACAAAAAAATGAAGTAGACACAAATTTAAAAGAAAATCTCCAGTAAAAAACAAAAAGGGATAAAATTCATTACTTTTACAAAGAGCTATTGCTTTGCATGGATAAAACGTGATACATCATTCAAATAACGAAAACAATACTACAATGGAAAAAAATATAATAGACGAACTATTCAGCGATATCCTAAATGAATTTACAAAAATACCCCTCGACTATTCTCTAGCCAAGAGGTATTATTGTGTTTAAATGAAAATAGGTTCTGGTATAAGGTGAACTTATTCTATCGGAACAAGTTTTGGTATCGTATTATCATCACCTCCGGATGCAAACTTATAAGGGCTTGCATAATCCGGGTTATTTGTATTCCATTCTTCAATAATTGCATTAAGTGAAGCAATCGTTTCATCACTGTTCAAATCGGAGATAAGGCTTGGGCCTTTGGTATTCCAACCTTGACCTTTATTATCTGAACCCGCAACAAACAGGTCTGCATTACCCACAAAATACAAGTCTTCCGTTTTTTCTATATCATAATATGACATATTCCCAACTAACCCACCTACATAAGAGCTATTATCACCAGCTTTTATTTCACCTTCATTCAAGCAACCTTTTATGTAAGTTTTGTCAGAAGACAACATCCCTGCTATTCCACCATGATACCCCTGACTATCAATTGTTCCGTGATTGATGCAAGCTATAATATTTTCACTCGTCCCCATAATACCCCCTGTATTACCTGAGCTATTATGCTTTATTTCTCCATAATTCTCACAAGCAATACAATATACATTAGAACCTCTATAAATTATTCCACCTACGTCAGAGCTATTACTGATAATATTTGCCTTGTTCACGCATCCAATAATATAAGTCCATACTCCATAACTAACAATGCCGGCACATTCTCTGTTCCCTGTAATCTCTCCTGAATCTAAAATTACATTTTTAATTACAACTGGATTTGATGTACTTCCATAAGCAAATCCAAATAGTCCTGATTCATTACTTGTCAAGTTTATATAAATATTTTTCACTTTATATCCATTTCCATTATATGAACCTTTAAAACTTAAAGATGATGATTTTCCTATAGGAGTCCATTGATTTTCAGCGTCACACTTCAAATCCAAATCAACTCCTTGAGTCAAAGTCCAATTGGAAAAACCATTATAATTATACCCATCGGAATACGTTTTATTCCCAAGGTTGGTTACCAAAGCCACCCAGACTAATTCTTCACGTGACATAATTTGGAGCGTTTTAGCCTCATAATCTATTATATCCGGTTTTTTAGCAGTAAGCACAGCTTTTGAGAGGTCTAATTCTAACGTTTTTGTATAACGTTTTCCTGCTTCAAAAGTTGCATTGGACGTAGGCACATCTATATATTTCTCTGAACCATTGTCATAAAGGTATATTCTTACATTCATATCACTATTCATAACGGGAAAAGAAGCCATAGCTACGATAGTTTTGGTTGCACTAAGTACCGGTCCTGTCATATAAGAAAGTGTCAGTTTGTTTCCTGCCGAACTTATATCAGAAAGTTCTTTAGTATACACATTCAAATTTTTCTTATTGTAAAGATTACTTCCCGACACTTCTATATTTCCGAGAGTAACTCCCTCCTTAGCATCCTTTAACGTCAGATTAAACTGTAACAAAGCACAAAGATGCTCCATTTTAAAAGTCATATTATCTTCATCATCTAAATGTCCGGCTTCTTTGCCTACCATATAAGTGTATGGAAACAGATAAGAATATTCGTTAGAAATTATACCTCCTGTTTGAGTCGTCAAATCCAAAGAAACAGCCTCACCTGTACCATAAGCATAGTTTGTCCCATTATAAAGCACATAATAGTTGTCGTCAGAGGACTTCGTCACAGTCCCTTCAAACTTTGCCGATTTTGATTTTTCTGTAATAGAAGTTGTAAGAGTTCCTAATTTTACTTTAGCTCCACGTTGATTGATACCAAAAGCATGTATGGCATCATCAGATGTCCAAAAAACATCTGCACTATTATCATTCGGCTCAATATCGACTTTTGTTACTTCCCCTTGAGAAAGTATTGCTGCAACATGTATTTGCTCCTCTCCATTGCCATTCTCTTTCTTAATCTCATCCTTACTACAACCTGGCAGAAAAAAAGCAGTTGTTATCAATAGAAATAATATTTTTTTCATGATTATCAAATGCCATTTAATTTTTACCACGTTCCTCCATCACCAAAATCAGGAGTACTACCATCAAGGATAGCTCCTTCTATTTCCATTTCAACTACCTCAATAAAGGGTTTTTCATAGGCTACTTTAGCCTCTTGGTCTTGTTTCATTGGTCTCATAAAAAATACTGTTTAATAATTTAGTTATACAATAATCAACTTAGTTCTCTCTGAACTAATATATAAGTATTGATTTTTAATTGATACAAGCTTTTGATACATGTATTGGGTACGAATTAAAAATCATAGTATTACAAAGCATTCAGTATGTTAATTACTGTATCTGAAATTAAAGCAAGAATAGTTAAAACAAAAATTCAAAATCAATAGTCAAGATATAAAAAACAAAACATGAAGTGATATATTTTGTTTAAACAGATATAATATTCTTCTGACAAACAATTTGTTAACGAAACAAAACAAAAAAAATATATTGAAATATAGAACTATTTTTGTTGTCTTAATATCTATGACATTATAATTAGTTCAGAGAGAACTAAGTCTAAATTTAATTATATATGCATATAAAAATAAAATAGGGCCACCTGTTTACCATTTATCCCAGAGACAGATTATTTTGCAGCTATTACTTTTACTTAGAACCTACCCTAATATTCTATCTACCATCCCTTGTCTTTCTTTTGGTTGATCTGACATAGACTGGTGTAAATTAAAGCCATGATACCCAGTATCAGCATCACAAAGAAAAGAGCCTGTAACCAGTTGTTTAATGTTTCTATGCTCATAAATGAATAAATTTATTACATGAAAAAAGCCCCGAGGCATATACAGAAGCAATCATATAGATTCGTAATTGAGTTTGTTAAACTTCCAATTGCAAGTAAACTTTATGGAAAAGTCCGGGAACATATACAAAAGGTGATATTTTTTGTTAACTTGAATAATTTCACATAAACTACCCCATATCTATTAATAATCAAACACAAGCGCATCTTTCGATCTGTAATAATATATTATTTACCAAATTATCACATAGTTAATTTATGCATTTATTTTTTTATAAATTGCATGATAAAAATAACACATGATAAATTTTGACTGTTTAAAATCAAGCGTCTCAACATTTTTTGATTTACTAATAAACTGACATCAAACGAACAAAGCAATATTAACAAAAACAAATATATATTTTTCATATAAAAGATATAGTTAATTTTGAACTCAAATTATAAGCAGTTTTTATCTATTATGAGCACATTAAACCATTGCAACCTTAACAAAAATCGTATCACTTCTATTGATGCATTAAGAGGATTCGCTTTATTTGGAATTCTAATGATTCATTGTATTGAACGTTTTGATTTAGACTTTCAACCTGTAATAGATTCCCCTTTCTGGGAAAAGATAGACAAGCTTACATTTCATTCGATAGACTTCATTTTTGGAGGAAAATCATACGCAATATTTTCATTATTATTCGGATTAGGTTTTTTCATCCAAATGGAATCCCAAAAGAGTAGAGGTACAGACTTCAGGTTACGTTTTCTTTGGAGACTGGCATTGTTGTTTACATTAGGTTTTCTTTACGCTCTTATCTATACAGGAGACTTTTTTAGAATCTATGCTATAACTGGAATAATCCTCATTCCATTATATAAGGCTCCGACCAAATGGCTTATTTTAATAGCTATTCTATTATTATTGCAACTCCCTGAGATTTTCTGGTTCGTATCTTCTTTAAGAGGAGAAACCATAGAAGGGGTTACGACCTTTATAAGCCAGATAGATGATATTTACATCAGGTCGGCAGAGGTTTTCATCCATGGTTCTTTTTGGGATGTCCTCCATTTTAATCTGAAAGAAGGGCAATTGGTCACATTTTATTGGAGTTTCGGAGAAGCTCGTTATCCACAAATGATAGGTCTGTTTATTCTTGGAATGCTCATAGGACGTTCTGGTATATACAAGGACGAGAAAAAAATAATACTGTATAGCCGCAAGGTACTGCCATACAGTATTGCTTGCTCTGTAATATTTAAGGTTACATTACTTTCACTTCCGTTTATAAATATAAAAGGGATGGAGCTTATTTACGGCGATATGTTATTCAGCGCCTATGCTAATTTAAGCATGGGCGTGATGTATATCTCAGTCTTCATGCTCCTTTATCATACAACTAAAAATCAAAATTGGATAGAAAAAATTGCACCTTTCGGACGAATGAGTGTCACAAATTATGTAATGGCAGGACTAATATGCGTTCCTCTTTTTTACGGATATGGTTTTAATCTGGCCGTGCAATTAAGTTACTTGCAATCCTGCTTGATTGGATTGGTAATTTTCGCTTTCCAGGTGTTATTCAGTAACTGGTGGATAAAACAATATTATTTCGGACCATTCGAATGGCTATGGAGAAGTTGCACATGGTTAAAGTTCGTGCCATTAAAAAGAAAGGCAACAAATACCCCATGACAATTAAATCCATATGAGCAGCCGTTTTTATATCCATTCTCTCCTTTTATTTGAGAATTATGGCTTTTCAAATTCTAACTTTAGCTTAGATAGATTCTCTTTTATAGCTACATTTATAGTATCTACAATAATTTCATCTTCAAATTATTTTCAAATCCTTTGTGTGAAAACGTACATATTGTATATCTTTGCATCATGACAAAGACTTTAAAATCGGATTTGGTTTAATAACAATCTGTGTTTTTGATACAGATTGTTCCTTCGTTTACTCTCGATGATTCTTTTCGGGAGTGTTTTTCTATTATTATAATTTTAGTTTTTAACTTGCATACAATGACGAAAGTAGTGTTTCATGCTTTTGCGTATATGCTATATACATTAAAACAATGAGTAACGAATATAAAACCATTCACGAATTTGATTTCAGTTTAATCTGTGAATATTTCTCAAATGTAGAACGACAGGGTCCGGGAAGTCCCGAAGCAACCATTATGGCGTTGAAGTTTATTAATAATTTGACCCCGCAATCCCGCATTGCCGACCTCGGTTGCGGAACGGGCGGACAGACTATGACCCTGGCACAAAACACCTTGGGACATATTACAGGACTCGACCTCTTCCCCGACTTTATCACTATCTTCAATAGAAATGCCCACACTCTTGGTTTATCCGATCGGGTAAATGGCATTGTAGGTTCGATGGTGAAACCACTTCCTTTCAAGAAAGAATCTTTAGACCTGATTTGGTCGGAAGGAGCAATCTATAACATTGGCTTTGAACGAGGATTGAATGAGTGGAGGCAATACCTAAGGAAAGGCGGTTATATCGCCGTCTCGGAGGCTTCGTGGTTCACCCCCGTACCTCCGGCAGAAATTTACGACTTCTGGATGGCGCACTACACGGAAATAGATACGATTCCGGCCAAAGTCGCCCAGATGCAGAAGGCAGGCTACATTCCTGTTGCTACATTCATCCTGCCGGAGAATTGCTGGACGGAGCATTATTTTGCTCCATGCAGCAAGATACAAGAGGCATTTCTGCAGAAGCATCAAGGTAATAAAACAGTGGAAGAACTTATTGCCGGTCAACGCCACGAAAGGGAGTTGTACCACCGATACAAAGAGTACTACGGATATGTGTTCTACATCGGGAAGAAAATTTAAATAACAATCAAGGAGGCTGCTGTCAAAGGCAGTCTCCTGATTAAAAAGCAAAAACAATGAACCAGGTGCAAACAAAGGGATTATTCCCGATCGGTTGCACCACAAGAAAACGCTTTATGCTGCAACTCTCACCGGTCCCATTTACTCATGTCAGAAAGCTCCTTCTGACCAGTCGGAAAACCAAAATTACGAACATCTATTGTATCGGCTTGAAGTATTATTGAATTATTCGTTGATTTTAAACCAGACTTACGGCCCCACTGGAATAATAAGCCACAAGATTCTGTATGAAACAATAAAAAAAGTCCTACAATACGTTGATATTGTAGGACTTATCTCTTTTTATCGCCGTTCGGCTATGTTCTTATGTGATCCGCCTGGGGTTCGAACCCAGGACCCCATCCTTAAAAGGGATGTGCTCTACCTGCTGAGCTAGCGAATCATCCGATGCGTTACTTCTGTAATGCGGGTGCAAAGATATGTTATATATTTTAACCTTGCAAGCATTTCAGCCTTTTTATTTCAAATTTTATCATGTACATTTGTACACGAACAAATAAAATAAGAATAGATATATACAGTATTAAATACTATAATATAAAAAATACAGTATACAGACACACATTGATATATACAGTAGATATACAATTAAATTAAATATACAGTTTAATACACATTAGAGATATATGGCAGACGATAAGAAAATCATTTTTTCGATGGTTGGCGTGAGTAAAACCTTTCCGCCACAGAAACAAGTTTTAAAGAATATTTATCTGTCTTTCTTTTACGGAGCCAAGATCGGTATTATCGGTCTAAACGGATCTGGTAAATCTACCTTGCTTAAAATCATCGCTGGGATAGAAAAAGAATATCAGGGAGAAGTCGTTTTCTCTCCAGGCTATTCTGTGGGATACCTTGAACAAGACCCAAAACTGGAAGCAGGCAAAACAGTAAAGGAAATCGTACAAGAAGGCGTACAAGATACTGTCGACATATTAAAAGAATATGAAGAAGTAAATGAAAAATTCGGAGATCCTGAGGTACTGGAAGACCCAGACAAAATGGATGCCCTCATTGCCCGCCAGGCTGAGCTACAGGACAAAATCGATGCTACAGATGCATGGAACCTTGACAGTCGCTTAGAACGCGCAATGGATGCACTTCGCTGTCCACCAGAAGATCAGATAGTAGATACTCTATCCGGAGGTGAACGCCGCCGCGTAGCCCTCTGCCGTCTCTTACTAAAGCAACCGGACGTTTTATTGCTCGATGAGCCGACCAACCATTTAGATGCAGAATCTATCGACTGGCTGGAACAACACTTGCAACAATATGCAGGAACCGTAATCTGTATCACACACGACCGTTACTTCCTCGACCACGTTGCCGGTTGGATTCTGGAACTAGACCGAGGAGAAGGTATTCCATGGAAAGGTAACTACTCATCCTGGCTAGACCAGAAAACCAAACGAATGGCTCAGGAAGAAAAGCAGGTAAGCAAACGTCGTAAGACTCTGGAACGCGAATTGGAATGGATCAACTTGGCACCTAAAGCCCGTCAGGCTAAAGGTAAAGCCCGTTTGAACTCGTACGAAGCACTATTGAATGAAGACCAGAAAGAACGCGAAGCCAAGCTGGAAATTTTTATCCCAAACGGTCCTCGACTGGGAAACAAGGTAATAGAAGCCCAGCATGTAGCCAAAGCATTCGGAGACAAGCTATTGTTTGACGACCTCAACTTTATGCTTCCACCTAACGGCATTGTAGGAGTTATCGGTCCGAACGGTGCAGGAAAGACTACCCTATTCAAGATGATTATGGGCATGGAAAGCATCGATAAAGGTACGTTCGAGGTAGGTGAAACGGTGAAGGTTGGTTATGCAGACCAGACACATAAAGATATTGACCCGCAGAAAACCGTTTATCAGGTAGTATCCGGAGGACAGGAGTTTATCCGTGTGGGAGGAAAAGAAGTCAACGCACGTGCCTACCTGTCCAAATTTAACTTTGCAGGAGCAGACCAAGAAAAACTTTGTGGTGTACTGTCCGGAGGAGAACGTAATCGTCTCCATCTGGCGCTTACCCTGAAGGCTGAAGCTAACGTATTATTACTAGACGAACCGACCAACGATATAGACGTAAATACTCTCCGCGCCTTGGAAGAAGGGTTGGAGAACTTTGCAGGTTGCGCCGTTGTCGTATCACATGACCGCTGGTTCCTCGACCGTATCTGTACCCATATTCTCTCGTTTGAAGGAGATTCCAACGTGGTATTCTACGAAGGCACCTACTCCGAATACGAAGAATATAAACGTAAACAGGAAGGCTATACAGAGCCGAAACGCGTACGTTACCGTAAGCTAATTACAGATTAATCACATATAATAGTATGAAGACCATGAAAAAAAGAATGTTATCATTAGCAATTTGTGCTACCGCCTTCTTGTGTTTTGGAAGTGAAGCAAACGCCCAGAAAACAATTAAGTTGTTTAACGGCAAAGATCTTTCGAACTGGAATTTCGTTGTAGATAAGAATGCTGTTCCTGCCGAACAAGTATATTCCGTTGAAGACGGAGTAATTAACATCACCGGCAATCCGTTCGGTTATATGTACACAAAAGACAAGTACAGCAACTACAAATTACATGTGGAATACCGTTGGCCTAACGGCAAGGAGAATGCAAACAGCGGTATCTTCCTGTTAATTGCAGATCCGAAGAATCCCTTCCCTAATGGTATAGAATGTAACCTGATGAAAGACAATGCAGGCGATTTCGTCCTCCTGGGAGGTTCCGACCTTGCCGAATACCAGGGCAAACCAGGCGAGCCCCGTCCAGCCTTCCCCGTTGTACGGAAAACCAATCCCGACAGCGAGAAACCTGCCGGCGAGTGGAACGAAGCCAATGTATTCGTAAAAGATGGTGTAATCACAGTTTATATCAACGGTGTTTACCAAAACACAGGAACCAATAAGCAGAAAGAAGGCTACATCGGTCTGCAGAGCGAAGGCAAGGAAGTTCAATTCCGTAACGTAACGATTACTCCTTGGTAACATTGCTTTTTAACCCAATATGGAGAAATATATATTCTCTATAATAAAAGTCGGAGAAGGGCTGATACTCGGAGCCATACTCTTATTCGTTATTTGGTACATTGTAAAAGATATACTGGATATGAGAGATGACGACCGTGATTAGCCCTTCTCCATATATAAACACTAATAAGAACCTCCTACCTCTACTGTCTATTTATTATACACCCCTGTCCAATATTTTGACAACATCTACACCTATAAAATCACATAAACAACTACATAACAACAAATTGCGCACTTTGGCATAATATTTGAATACTAACAGTCATCAAATATTAAATTTCAAAGAATGAATACAATACTACGTAACTTCTTAAGTATTCTTAGACGGTTTAGGATGGTAGCCTTCCTCAATATAGCAGGTCTTGCTGTCGCATTTGCCGCATTTATTGTCATTCTGATACAAATAAATTATGAACATAATTTCGACCGCTTCCACCCCACATCAAAACAAATATTCCGGATAAACCTAAATGAAACAGGTATTTTCTCAGCTTTGTTACCCAGAGGATTGATTGATGATGTCATCAACTCCTCTCCACATATCAAAGCAGGCACATTGCTTACAACCATTCTCCCTCCCCTCTATTTCTCCATTACCGAGAATGGAGAGAAGCGGGGCTTTCGTGAAGAAGTACAGACATGCTACCCCTCTTTCATCCAAATATTCGGATTCACTCTACTTGAAGGTAATCCGGACTGCCTCTCCGACCCGGAAAAGATATTGATACCCGAAAGCCTGTCGCACAAGCTATTTGGAGAACAGTCTGCCATAGGAAAATCCATCCATGCGGAAGAATCTGTATGGACCAAAGACAGAAAAGATTTCACTGTTGGAGGCGTCTACCGTGACTTCCCCACAAATACACAGTTAAACAACGTCATCTACATGGCAATAGACGGGTATTCCAAAGGAAACTACAGATCAAGCAGCTATATCGGTTACTTACTGTTGGACGATGCCACTTCCGCCCAAGATATAGCTACCAATTTCAACGCACATTTCGATTTTTCCAAACTGGGACGTAACAACGAGAAAGGAATCACTCTAGTTCCCCTCACTGACATTTATTACAGGGATACAGATATGGATCAATATATCATCCGTTCCGGAAATAAAGAGATAACACTCCTGCTTTTCGGCATTGCGTTACTTATTCTGACCGTTGCCGTCATCAATTTCACTAATTTCAGTACCGCATTGACTCCGATGCGCATCAAGAGCATCAATATCCAAAAGGTTTTAGGGAGTTTCGATGCCATGCTCCGCTCAGCCTTACTAGCCGAAGCTGTCTGCATCAGTATGATAGCATGGTTGGGCAGTTTGTTTCTGGTATGGTTTCTAAGTGAAACGGCCTCATTGCCATTTGTAGACGCAAATCTCAGTTTATTACAAAACTGGCAGGTGGCAGTGTTGTCTGCCGGCGTAGCTGCCGTTACAGGAATCGTAGCAGGGCTTTACCCCTCCTGGTACGTAACCTCCTTCCCTCCCGCTTTGGTGCTGAAAGGAAACTTTGGACTGTCCCCTACCGGAAGGAAACTACGCACCATTCTTATCGGGATACAGTTTATCGTATCCATCGTATTAATCGTAACTGCCGGATTCGTCCGTATCCAGAACCATTATATGCAAAACTATTCATTAGGATTCGACAAAAGCCAGATTGCTATTGTAAACCTGAGTGGCGACATCTATAATAAATATCGGGATACATACACCAACCGGCTAAAGGAATTTACAGGTATTAATGATGTAGCATTTTCATTCGAGAAAGTCGGATCGCTGGATATGTATAATACCAATACCGTCACATATAAAGGAAAAGCAGATTCATATTTTATGATTCTGGTATCTTCCAATTTCCTCAACGTAATGGGAATTCCTGTAGAAGAAGGATGCAACTTCACTCCTGCCGACGAGGAAACAGAGAATGCCGCTATGATTTTCAACCGAACAGCACACATAAACAATCAGATGGCCGAAGGGGATGAATTCGGTTCATGGATTACCGGACGCATAATCGGATTTACCGGAGATGTGAAGCTCACTTCCCTTCGCCAGGGAGAGAACAATATAGCTTTTGTTGTAGGGAAAACAGATATTCCATTAACTGTCTCCTATATCCGTCTGAATCAAGGGACCGATACACATGCAGCCGTAAAACATATTAGAGAAACGCTTGCGGGTATCGATCCCTCCTATCCGTTCGACGTAGAGTTTTATGATACAATATTCAACCAGCTTTACCATAAAGAAGAGAACCTGCGCAGCCTGATTACCTTATTCAGTCTGTTAGCCATCACCCTCTCGCTGGTAGGCGTATTCGGATTGGTGGTATTCGATACACAATACCGCCGTAAAGAAATAGGTATTCGTAAAGTACATGGAGCCACTCTCAAGGAAATACTCGGCATGCTGAACAAGCAATATATCTATATCGTCTTAACCTGTTTTGTTATTGCTGTTCCTCTAGCTTGGTTCGGTGTCAAAAAATGGCTTGAAAGCTTTGCCTACAAAACACCAATATACTGGTGGGTATTTCTTATAGCCCTGATCATCGTCCTGGCTATCACAATCGCCACTGTCACTTTCCAAAGCTGGAGGACAGCCAATACAAACCCGGTAGAGCTGACTTGTGACAATTGACAACTGCTTAAAATGGGACCTCATTATTGCTCCCCTGAGACAGGAAGTCTGCTCCTGCGGGAGGAATGGGAGGTATTTCAGTCATCGGGTTGCCGCTGTTCATGTTTGAGGAGAATTCCCGGATGGCGATGTCTTCATCTATATTCATAAACTTGGCAAATTCGCTCTTAAAGCGGAGGCGCACGTCGCCAGTAGCACCGTTACGGTGTTTGGCTATGATGATTTCAGCCAAACCAATCAATGAGTTTCCCCGTTCGTCTTCCGTTATCTTGTAATATTCAGGGCGATGGATAAAACAAACCATATCTGCATCCTGCTCAATAGCTCCAGACTCACGTAAGTCAGCCAACTGTGGGCGCTTCCCTTCCACCCCCTGACGACTTTCCACACCACGGTTCAACTGTGACAAAGCGATAATCGGGATATTCAATTCCTTTGCCAGCCCTTTCAACGAACGGGATATGGTACTCACCTCCTGCTCACGGCTACCGAAATTCATACCGCTTGCGTTCATCAACTGGAGGTAGTCGATAATAATACATTTGACATCATGCTCCCGAACCAGACGACGTGCCTTAGTACGAAGTTCGAATACCGAAAGACTCGGCGTATCATCCACGAAAATAGGCGCATCATATAGTTCTTTTATCTTGAAGTCGAGTTGTTCCCATTCATAGCTTTCCAATCGTCCGCTCTTGATTTTCTCGCCCGGTATCTCACATACATTCACAATCAAACGGTTTACCAACTGCACATTGCTCATTTCAAGTGAAAACAAAGCTACTGGCGTATTATGGTTTACCGCCATATTCTTAGCCATAGAAAGGACGAAAGCCGTCTTACCCATCGCAGGACGGGCCGCTATAATAATAAGGTCGGAGTTCTGCCAACCCGAGGTAATCTTATCCAAACCATCAAAACCGGTACGAATACCGCTCAGCCCCTCCTTCTGGTTTGCAGCCTTCTGGAGCATCTCCATCGCATCTTTGATAACCGGATTGATTTGCGTCACATCTTTCTTCACATTCCGCTGTGAGATCTCAAACAGTTTCCCCTCAGCTTCCTGCATCAGGTCTTCCACATCGATTGTTTCGTCAAAGGCTTTACCTTGTATCATGGCAGTAAAGGAAATCAGCTCACGTGCCAGATACTTCTGAGCGATAATACGGGCATGGTATTCGATATGCGCACTACTTGCGACCTTACTGGTAAGTTGTGAAATATAGAAAGGGCCTCCTACCTGATCCAGTTCTCCCCGCTTCTTCAACTGCTCCGTAACAGTAAGCATATCCACAGGACGCTGGCTAACAGCCAAATCCACAATAGCCGCATAAATCATCTCATGCGCCTTCTCATAGAAACATTCCGGTTTCAATATTTCACTGATAATCGAATAAGCATCTTTCTCCAGCATCAATGCCCCCAACACAGCTTCTTCCAGTTCGCGTGCCTGCGGTTGCAAGCGACCCATATCAGGCACAACCACTGTCTTCTGCTTTCCTCTTCCTGTATTTCTTGTTCCTTCTGCCATCTTCTTTTAATAATATCGGACACCAAAATTACAACAAAACACTGGATTAATCGAATGAAATCTGAAGAATAACGTAACTTAAATTGAATATGAGGCAGTTAAGATACAACCAGACAAATACTGAATGCAGTCGATTTTGTTATTGATACACTGGAAAACTTCAGTATATCCACAACTCAGATACAAAAAAGTAAAAATATAGTCATATTCCATTGAATATTAAACAAAAAGCATCTTACATTGAAGAATCACCCTCTGCTTTTTATAATTTTATTCGAAGATAAACGAATTCAAGTGTGATTTTTTCGGTATATTATGTTATCAATATAGTAAAGTGACACAAAAGAATTCATTTTATTCTAAAAATTGCAAGACATGTAGGTATGATAAAAAACATCAAAGAACAATTTCTTGATGTGTTAGAAAAACACATCAGGATTATAATTAAAATATCAGGAGCGTATGCTTATAACCACGAAGATAGAAAAGATTTAATACAAGATATTATACTTGAGCTATGGAAATCTTTTGAACACTTTGATGGAAGCTGTAAAATCTCCACATGGATATATAGGATCTCCCTTAATATATCTATGAACTATAAACGAAAGAGAAGTAATGTTTTCATGTTTACATCTCTTGACGATTTCAAAGAATACGAAATCACCTCATGGATTGGAGACTATGGTGCTTTTTCGCAATTAGATATATTGTATAACTGTATTGAAAAACTGAGCAAAATAAACAAAGCAATCATATTGCTTTATTTAGACGGTAATTCACACGAAGAAATCTCTGAGATCACAGGCATCTCTAAAACAAATGTAGGAACTAAAATAAGCCGTATTAAAGAAGAATTAAAAAAAATCACACTAAAAAAATAAAATTATGGAATTAGCAGAATTAGAAAATATCATCAAAGGGTATGATAAAAAAATAAACGAAAGTATTGATCTCAACAGAGATGTACTCAAAAGGATCTTAAGAAATAATCCCAATAAGCACATGCGAATAGAACGCTTAAAGGCTTTGTATCAATTATGGTCTCCTTTGCTACTGCCGTTTTTGATAGCAATAATCATAGAAGTTATGAATATTAGGATTAGTTTTACATCAAACTTCTATATTGGGATAGGATTATTTATACCAGTATTCTTGTTTGTGTGGAGTTTGAATATTAAACATTATCTACTAATACGCAAAGTAAACTTTTCCATTCCAACCATACTTATAAAAAAACAAATTGCAGAATTGGAACGATATTGTATTTGGATGACAAAGATTCGTAACATACTTATGCCACTTCTAATAATAGGTATGTTACTTATATTTGTTCCTCAATGTACATATTATACAGAGTTTATCATATTGGTTATACTCGCAATCTTAGTTTGTATAGTATCCTCATTTTATAGAAACCACTCCATTAGAGAGCGCTATAAAATATTAAAAGAAGAAATTGAAGAAATTGAAGCTTTGGAGAAATAAATAGAATAGGGTATAATTCAAAAGAAAAATACCCTATTCCACATTCTTTGTTGTAAACCTGTTACTAAGAAATAATCAGAAATGTTTTAATAGCTCTTCAATTGTGTGTTTTCTCTAACATTGTTTTTATACATTTATGGTCAATGAAGAGAGTTGTTTTAAAGTCATTACCTCAAATTTCTTTTATTTAAGTCAGCTTTTCTTCTAAAATTACAATAATATTTTTACTTTCCGTAAAAAATCCTACCTTTGCAGCCGTAAAAAGTAATTACCTAAATTATGGACGACAGTATTCCGCGAGAAACGAAAACAGCAAGTATTAACTGACGTCGCAGGGGTCCGCAAGATGCCTCCTGCCGCGTTACAAACAACGAAAGGAGGCAATAATGAAAACTTTTCTTTATTGTGAAGCCGGCTTTGTAGAAAAAAACGAGTGGCTTCCCAACAGTTGGGTAAATGTAGAATGCCCTACACCCGAAGAACTCCATTATTTAACCGAGCACTTTGATGTACCCAAATCATTTTTGGATGATATAGCCGATACAGACGAACGCCCACGTATCGAATATGAGGGCAACTGGCTGCTTACAATCATCCGTATTCCCTTATACACACACAATAGCGACACCCCTTTCGGGACGGTGCCGATGGGGATTATGACAAACAACGACATTATTATTTCTGTCTGTTACCATAAGACCGAACTAATAGCAGACTTCATCCGGTACACACGTAGAAAGGAAGTCGTGGTCCGTCATAAATATGACTTGATATTGCGCCTGATTCATTCCTCGGCAGTCTGGTTCCTGAAATACCTGAAACAAATCAACAATGAAGTGGCACGTGCCGAAAAGGAACTGGAAAGAAGTATCCGCAACGAAGATTTGATGCGCCTGATGAAGCTGGAAAAGAGCCTCGTTTACTTCAACACTTCCATCCGTGGCAACGAAGTGATGCTCACTAAGCTGCAAAGCATTTTCCAAGAACCCATGTACATGGATAAAGAACTGCTGGAAGACGTAGAGACTGAGTTGAAACAGGCACACCTCACGGTAAATATCTACAGTGATATCCTCACCGGTACAATGGATGCTTTTGCTTCCGTTATATCCAACAACGTGAACACCATTATGAAGCGTATGACATCCATCTCCATTATCCTGATGGTACCCACGCTAATAGCCAGTTTCTACGGCATGAACGTACCTATCTATGGAGAAAACATGCCTCACGGATTCGTGATTATCATAATGTTCTCCATCATGCTCTCGGCTCTTGCCTTCTTTATCTTCAGGAAGATAAAATGGTTTTAAAATTCACTTAGTTTTTACTGGAATGACGTAACAAAGCCGCTTTACCTTCACAGGCGAAGCGGCTTTTTAATCGATAAGCTTTTTCTAATCAAATATCTAATCAGAAAACAATATCTTGGGAAGGATAATATCTAATTCAGACAATAAAGAACAAAGGGTATGCCAAAAGATAAAAACAGAAACAGCACTCCAGGATTAAAACGCTAATATACAACAATTTTCACAACAATAGTCAAACAATTTCACCTGACACAGAAGTGTGGAATTGTGGAACACAGTGTGGAATTATGTGTATTTTTTCCACACTACACCTTAAAAAGAAAAACCTCTCCATTACCCCATATAGAGGTTGGAGAGGTTTTTTATACGGATTATTCCATTTCTTGCTTCCCGGATGAATCCGGTTGCTTCGGAAACGGAAATATCAAATCGGGCTAATCGCAGAAATCATACCGAACTTTTCGTTATCGTTAAGACTCCAGACAACGCGGCCATTGCCGTCAATCTCTAATAACTGGGGACTATTGGCATCCTTCGCATTTTTGTCGTGCCCCTGCCAGTTACAGATATATAATCCTTCGCCATAGGCTGGCAACAATTGTGCAACAAAGAACAAACGGGCACCCTTGATATCGTTTTCACCATACCGGCGGGCTACCTCGCCATTATCAAGGTTTACTTCAAGTAGTGAATGGCCGTCGCCACAAGCTACCCAGTAGTTACCATTGCTCAAGGCATATGTACTGAACGGTGTACCTTCCAGCTTCGTTGCTTTAAGCAATTTTCCATCCTGAGACACCTCACGTACATCGGAAGTGGCAAAGAGAGGAATCAGGTAATTGCCACGCTCATTTTTGTTTACCTGGCGGAACTGAGCGTGAGGCTGTTCGATGCCTGTCTCATATTCCGTACGGGAAAGAATATCCCCCTTCGGGCTTACTTCCATGATAACTGCCGGATGCCCCACCCATGCCAACAGGTAATTGCCATTAGGCAGTACACGTGCCGTCTGCATCTCACATGTATCGGGAGCAGGGATGTTCCACACTTCCTGATGTTCACGAGTGATGACCTTAGCCCCCCGTGCATACGAGAATAGAATATTGCCATCCGGAGTAGCTGCTACAGAATTACATTCCCAACCCTTTTCAAGCGGATGCTCCCACTCTATCTCCTTTGTATTTTTGTTTATAATTACAATTTTATCCCAGCCGGAGCCACCCAACAGAAGCTTCTGTGCCTTCTTCTGGCAGGATGTGGCAGAGAAAAGGAAAAGGGCGGAACACAAAAGCGCGAATATCTTCTTCATGCTTATTTATTTTGAAATATCAAGGAACATTTCATAGCCCTTTTCAGGAGTCAGCCCATCATGCACAACTGCATGTACAGCCTGAATCATGGCAGCAGGAGATTCGCTCTGGAATACATTACGGCCCATATCCACACCGGCAGCACCATCGTTTATCGCCTTATAACAAAGTTCGAGGGCTTCTTTCTCCGGAAGTTTCTTTCCTCCGGCAATAACTACGGGAACAGAACATGCGGCAGCCACTTTTTCAAAGCCTTCGCAATAGTACGTCTTTACGATATTTGCACCATTCTCGGCACAGATACGGGAAGCCAGACCGAAATAACGAGCATCGCGTGCCATCTGTTTACCGACAGCAGTCACACCCATTACGGGGATATTATAACGGCTTGCCTTGTCTACAGCCTTGAACAGGTTAGCTACGGTTTTAGCTTCATGCGCTTCGTCACCGATAGCAAGCATGACAGCCATAGCGGATACGTTCATACGGATGGCATCTTCGATATCAATCAATACATTGTCGTTCAGCTCTGTCAGGATAGAGGTACCAGCATCGGAACGCAAGCAGATTGGAGTTTTTGTATTTGCCGGGATAACAGATTGCAGGATACCGCGTGTACACATCAGGCAGTCGGCATACTCCATCAAGGGAACAATTGTGAGGTCGATACGTTCCAGACCGGAGGTAGGCCCCATGATGAAACCATGGTCGCAAGCTAACATCACCGACTTGCCTGTTTTCGGATTGAAGATACGGGAAAGGCGGTCTTTCAAGCCCCAGGGAGCATTCTCTGCACCTTTCACGTGGAATGTTTGTTGTTGGGAAGCTACGCCTAAACCGAAGTTGGCACCTTCTCTCAAATCATCTAAATCTGCCATTTGTTTATTTCTTTTTTAACGGAGAACGGAACATCTGTTCCGCCTCCGTGATTAAACCTTTATTTTTTTACAATGCTTCTGCAAAAGAAGCGAACATACAGCTCCAGGAGGTGGCACCGCTGTCGGCATAACCTATCGAACGTTCGCCATAATTACGGGCACGTCCGAAATTTGCTTTCATCTGTACGGTGTCTTCCGCACCTTTCAGGGCAGCAACAGCTCCGGCCTGAAGGATTTCCTTGATGTCGTCCGATTCGCATGCCTGAATAGCTTCGACAGCAGGAATCAGGGCATCCATCATTGTCTTGTCACCTTGCTGTGCTTTCGTTTGCTTCTTCACGTTATCCAGACCACCGGCAAACATTTTCTTCACGCCGGCTGCATCCAGTTCTGTTCCTTCAGCCCCGTCGCTCATTCCCAGGAAGAAGGCTCCCAATAGTGTACTCGTGGAACCGCTTACCTGTAACATAACGTCGAAACCCATATCATTCAGCATGGATTTAAATTCCATTCCCTTCTGTGCTGTTGCCACAATAGCAGACATGGCAGTAACGATTGCCTGACCGTGGTCGCCATCACCGATTACAGCGTCCAGTTTTGAAAATTCGTCTTCGCGTGCTTTAATGTTCTTCAAGGCGTTATCCAACATTACCTTGAAGTTCTCAATTGTCAGTTGTTTCATGTTCTTTGTTTATTTACCGATAGTCGTCCAATAAGGAGCATCGGCGCGTTTGTTCTTCAAATAATCGATATGGTCTTCGTCCAGGATTGCCATAATCATCTGGAATCCGGCTTGTTCCTGCACGGTCAGGATTTCCTGAATACGGCTCACTACAACTTCCAGACCACGTGCCTCCAGTTCCTTGTAGGCTTTACGGAAAATGATGTTCAACTCCATATGAGTGGTTGCTCCCACACCGTTGATGATAAGCAACATTTTGTCGCCTTTCTTCGGTTGAAGTTGCTGGCAAAGCAAGTCAACCATTTCAGCAGCCGTAGCATCGGCAGATACCAAAGGTTTCTGTCCGCCACCGCCTTCGCCGTGTTGCCCCATACCGATTTCCATCACTCCGTCGGGCAAATCAGTAATGGTTCCACCGTTCTGAGGATGCGTACAGGAACGCATAGCTACAGCCAGTGTGGCAACTTGTTTGTTGTAACGTTCGCCTATTTCAATCAGTTCGTCCAACGATTTACCTTCTTCGGCGGCAGCACCCAGTATCTTATACAAAGGAACACAACCTGCCAGACCGCGACGGTCGTCATCGTTTGCACCGATACCGGCACTGATATCATCGTGCGTAAGAATTTGCTTTACCTTGATGCCTACACGTGCAGCCAGCTGGCATGCCATATTTGCGCTCATCACATCGCCTGAGTGGTTCAACACAACCAACAAGATGCCGGCTTCACGCTTCATCAACTGCAAAGCCTGAAACAGGCGTTGTGCACCGGGAGCAGCAAAGATGTCGCCTACCACGGAACAGTCCAGCATACCGTCGCCTACAAAGCCACTTAAAGCCGGCTCATGTCCGGAACCGCCCAAAGTAACGATAGCGACCTTATCCTCACTCTTCGGATTGGCACGTACTACTATATTTTCGCCACCCAGCTTTACCTGGTCCGGATACGCCAATACATAGCCTTCCAGCAATTCGGGAGTAATTTGTTCGGGATCATTAATAAATTTAGTCTTGATGTCTGACATGGTGTTTTCCTCCTGTTCTTTTTAAGTGATTATTATTTTACTTCCATGATTTCAATTGCAATGCCTTCTTCTTCGATGAAAGCGATGGTAAGATGCTCATCACATACAGCCGGGCCGAAAATCACTTTCTTTCCTTTCAGCTCTTCTTCGATGGAAGGCACGGTATAAGCAATATGTCCCTGTGTCTGTACCAGCTCCGGCAGACAGCTACCGGGTTCAAACTTTAAAAACTCAATCCGGTTGGGGCTTTTGCTGTAGTCTGTCAACCAAACGTTCAGACCTTCGTTCAACACTGCACCTTCTTTCTGTTCTGTAGTTACGATACCAACGTGATTAAATGTTCTCATGATGATTAAATTTTAAAGTGTTTATAATTTAATTTATTCATTACTTAATTTTCTACTTCCGAGCACTGTTTTCAAAACACCGGTGTTTTGACTTTAGAACATATATGTTTTGAAAACGAAACACCTATGTTTTGAAATCAGCACATATATACCTGACAGCAGCATCAAAGTCTGTCCATTTTCTTCCATCCCCTGCGGGAAAGGACAGCCAATACGATTACTACAAATAGTGCGATATAAAGATAAATAAATATACCGTGTACATTATCATTCTGCCCGTATGAATGCATCCCGCTCAGGAAATAATTCACACCGAAAAAGGTCATCAATACGGAAGCAAAAGCGACCACCGAAGCCAGGTTGAACAACCAAAGGTTATTCCAGCGTTTCACCAAGTGAAGATGGGCTACTACCGCATACACCACCATTGTAATCAATGCCCAAGTCTCTTTCGGGTCCCATCCCCAGTAACGTCCCCACGATTCATTCGCCCAGACCGCTCCTAAGAAAGTCCCTATCGTCATCAATGCCAGTCCTATCCAAAGCGCCATCTCGTTGATAATGCCCAGTTCCTTTATACGCTGCGACAAAAGGGCCGTATTCTTTTTCCCGGTAATGCTCATCATCACCATATTCGTTAATCCTATCAGGCAGCTTATGCCGAAAAAACCATAAGCGGCTACAATTACAGCCACATGGAACATCAGCCACGGGGATTTGAGCACAGGAACCAACGGATTAATCTCCGGGTCCATCCAGTTCAATCCGGAAACAAAAAGGATGATTCCCCCAAACATGGTTGCCAAAGCAAAAGTAACCGCACTGCGACGCACAAACAACAAGCCTGCCAATACAGTAGCCCATCCCACATAAACCATTGTTTCGTAAGAGTTGCTCCATGGAGCATAACCTCCGATATACCAGCGCATTCCCATTCCATACATATGAAAACAGAACACTGCAAATACCCCGAATATCAATATCCATGAGGCTATTTTCATCCAACGTTCCTGTTTAAACAGCATCGCGAACGACAGAACCAACAACAGACCGCCTAAAACAAGGTAACCGATTTTACAATAGCGGAATACTTCCAGTTTATTATATTTCAATTCGGCTTGTATTCTTTCCGGGCTTATATCGAGCGTCTTGTTCTTTGCTTGCTGGTAAGTGGAAATCATACCGAGCACCTCATCGGCTTTCGACCAGTCGCCACCTTTCAGTGCTTCCTGTACCTCGGAGATATACCAGTCCATGATACGGGATACGAACATCGAATCTTTTCCTGTGAAAACAGACAAATCATCACCCGGAGCATACCATTTATGGTTCGGGTCGTCTTCCTTCGGGAAAAGGTTCAATAGCTGGTGGTTGACAAGCTGGTGAAAGATATTTACCTGTTCGTCCAGTTTCATCAAATCCTTATCGAAACGGGAACGCTGGGCAGGCATTTTATTGTATGCCTCTTCCAGTTTTTGCTGGAGCTTATAGTTACCGTTTGAATCGAAAACTTCGATATAGGCACACTCGCCGTCCGTCAAGTCAAAATAATTGGCAAGCTCAGGATTGGAAAGCGTTATCAATGGGATACGCATCCACATATCGGGCATGGTCAACAAACTTATCAAAAACTGGTCGGAGTTGAACTGTCCGATTTTATCTGCCTTATGGAGTTTACGGAGGATTTCGGAAGAGAAGGTATTTAGCGGCATCATACGTCCGTTGTTTGCCTGTATGGGCAAAGCTCCGAACAGTTCGGCATGTGCCGGGCTTACCGGATATTTCTGGATAGCATCCAGCATGGGAGAAGGTTTCTCTTTTGCTCCGGCATCAAAGGAGAAACAACCGAATGCAAATAACAAGGCAACAAGAGGCGTTACCACACGCATTTCTTTCAGACGGCGGGAAAGACGCATAAAGCGGGTATCCTTGCCGATAAAACTTAAAACAAGCCCGATGACCAACAACAGGTAACCGGTATACGTTATATTCCGTCCTGCTACATCGCGGTTGACGGAAAGAATAGTTCCACGTTCATCCTGGTCGTATGAGGCCTGGAAGAAACGGTAACCTTTTACATCTAATACGTTATTCATAAAAATACGCTCCCGGAGGGTTTTGCCATCCACATGTACCAAAACTTCACTTTCATATGAAGAGGGGCTGGCTGAACCGGGATAACGGGTTAAAGTGAACTTTACCAGTTCGACGGAAAAGGGTAAGGTGAGATTGCTTGTATTCTGCGAAGTACGGACAACGACCTGGTTGCTTGTCTCTCCTTCACGCAGATGCAGAATACCTTCTTCGCCGGTAAGGAAGGATGTAAGGGCGCCAAGAAGGATAATAATAAAAGAGAAATGGACAGTCATTAATGCCCATTTGCCCCGTTTAAGGTATTGGTGTTTGATACAAGCGGCTACAAAATTAACGACCAGCAAGAACTGGAGCAGAAAAAAAAGTGGGGAATAATAAACCAGTGTCTTGGCTGCAACTGTCCCGTGGTACTTTTCTATAAAAGTAGCCACAGCCAATCCACAGGCATAAATCAGTAACAGGACGATTGTCGTTACGAAAGAAGAGAAAAATTTAATTAGAGTCGCTTTCATTCTTCGTTTTGAATTAAGAGAGATTACATAAATTGATATCAACGGGTGTATTGCCCGTATCGGCCCGACAAATTTATAATTTTATTTATCGATATGACCTATACACCCATTGATACCATTTATGTTTTGTCCTTAGTTAGTCTTCAATGATAACACGGAAGCCTACATTAAATACAGTCTGGTACGGATAGAAACCCTTACGTTCATAAGCTGTCGAGAACTTCGGACGTTCGATGTATGAACCGCCACGGACAACTTTATATTCGGAAGGAGTCTTTACTTTCTCTGTATAAGGATAAGGTACATAATCAGAGCTTGTCCATTCTGCCACGTTACCATGCATGTTGTACAAACCGAACGGATTAGCCTGATAATCCTTAGCGCCTGTCTGAACCAGATTACCATCGTTTACGCTCTCTTCCTTCGGCAAATAGATGTAATACTTATACCAGTAGGAAGTTTTAGGCATCGGCTGCGGATCGATACCGCTAACAGCCAATTTAAGAGTCGTAGCATCGGCAAGGTTTTCAAACTTACCGAAGTCGGTATTCAGGTCACCATACCAAAAGTCTGTATCGCTACCTGCACGGCAAGCCCATTCCCATTGTGCTTCGGTTGGAAGCGTAATGTTCAGTCCGGTCTTTTCGCTCAGTTTTTGGCAGTACTCTACTACATCGTTATAGCTTACACGGATAACGGGTTGTTCCGGTTTGTTTGCCGGGTAGCCCTGTATCACATGGTCTTTCCACTGCTGGTCTACGAAACGGCTGTCATGGTCAGGGAAGATTACGTTGTACTGCTGATTGGTAACTTCCATTTCAGCCATCCAGAACGGTTTGCCGATTTTTACCTTGGTGGTAGGATAAGCATCTTTCGAGCCACGGTAACTACCCATTACAAACTCACCGGCAGGGATACGGACAAATGTCATTTTCACTCCCGGAGCCAGTTCGACTACTTTGCGGGTTTCTTTTTCGTCTTTCAGCATTTCTTTGATAGCTGAAGCATCAAAAGGCCATCCTTTTACTTTCAGGTTCTTTTCCTTTACAGGAGCTTCCTTCTCAGGCATTTCCGGAGTAATCGGACCTTTAGCTTTCAGGTAGTCTGCATAATCGGCGATTTCCTTCTTCCAGTCTACACCGGCACCGTTGGCATACTTATCAGTCAATTCCTTACGACGTTCAATCTGGTCGAATCCCTTGTATGGGAAGTCGGTGATTTTGTTCGCATTGAAATAACCTTTATCCGGACAGTTGTAGTCAATCCAGTTATACAGGGTCTTCCATTCCGCATCGGTCAGCTTCACATTGTGATGGCCTCTCTTCAACAGACGGACCAGTTCGCTGGTGTTCGGATGATATTCGTACGGATGAAGTACAACCATGTCCCCTTCTCCACCCTGACGGTGAATATACGGATGGAAGTTCAGATAAGAAGTGCCATAACCTAACTTATCTTTCTTACCGCCACGCAGGTCGAATGCTTTATCACCATTATGGCAAGCAATACATGCGCGGTCCAGAATCGGTTGTATTTCCAGATCGAATGTAAATGAACGGACACCACCTTCCGGAGCTTGGAGTGCATGAGGAGCTTTCTGTGAAGCTATCACGCGCTTCGGAATAGGAATCTGGTTCTGGTCTTCATGGCAACCGATACAGGAAACCACTTCACCCGGTTGTCCGGTCAGCCAGCTACGCATCCACTGTACAGCCACACCGTCTTTGTCGATTGGCTGGATAGAAATCGGAGTGTTAGCTGGTACTTTGAAGATAGCGGAACCGTCTTCTTCCACAGGAACCGTACCCAGGATACGTTTGATATCCCATCCGCTCTGGATACCATGCCAGTTATGGTCGGATGTAGTTTTAACATACGCATATTCGTAAGCATGCAAGCGGAGATATTTGACCGTACCGCGAGGAATGCCACGTAAACCTTCTCCCTGGTAAATATCCTGGATAAAGATTGTTGCTTCCTTATCGTTCAGCTTTACACGGTCGGGAATTGCAGGAGGCGTAGTTGTTTTACGAACCAGCGCAGGGCTTATAAAGCCTTCGCCTTCCGATTTCATCAGGCAGGTTACGTTATCGTAGATATCCACCAGATAGATACCCCACAAAGATTGCGGGTCTAACTTAGCAGCTACCAGGAAATATTTGTCATCCAACGGCATCGGTTTGATGAACTGAGGCCATACGCCATTTACCAATTCGTCTTTAATCAACTCGACTACCGGACGGTTACGATAAGGTATTTCCTGTATCATACCGGCAGTACCTTTACGTGCTTTTGTCGGATCGAAGATAATCAGACGACCGGAACGGGCAATACCGTGGTGACCGGAGATAACTCCGATGAATGCGGACGAATGTCCCGGAAGAGGCTGAACATCGAACGTACTGTTCGGGAACATGGAACCGCTGCCATAAAGGGCTTTGTTCTCTGTTCCGTCCGGATTCATATGCATGATGATACGGGAGTAATAGTGAGTAAGGTCGGTATATTCCCAACGGGTATACATCACACGACCGTTGTTCATGATTACCGGGTTCCAGTTTGCATCCTGGTCGAATGTCAGACGGCGCAGGTTCTTGTTTTCCGGAGTATAAAGAACCATATTACCGACAGGATCATCACCACTTACACAAGGAACACCCTGGTAACCGATATTGGAATTGGCAATGATACGACCATCCGGCAGATAAGTTCCATCATAAAATTCCAAATCAGGCTCTTCATTTTCCACAAGCGGTTTGCATCCGGTACCGTCCATCTTCACTTCGTAAACATTCCAACGTTTATCCGGCTGAGCCTGTGTAAACATGACACGGTCGCCGTTCCAGTGTAAACGAAGATCTGCAATAGAGGAGGTATTAGTCGGTTTATATACGGAACGAGTCTTTACATTACCACGCAGATTTGAAAGTTCTACGATTTCAGCGTCGAAGCCTTCACGGCGTGCAGATTCCTGGTTACTCCAGTTATTTGCCTGTGTTCCCAAATCCGGAGCCATCGCCTGACGTGCACGTGAACCTAATTTATAACGGGCGGCAACAATCTTGTCGGCATCCAACAACGGATTACCTAAAAGTATGGCACGTTTACATTCCAATGCTTTACGGGCATCCGCCAATGCCTGTTCGTTACCGCTATAAATACCATCAAAACCTTTTTGTTGAAGTGTAAGCAGTTCATCGTACATCGGCTGGTATTTAGCCACATCATACCCTTTCTGTTTTTTCAGGTCGGCAAATGCCAGCTTTACGGCATCTACATTCAACCATGCCAGTTCTGTTTGCACTTCATAAACACCCTGGACTTTCTCAAACAGCTCGAGATATTTACGGATTTGTGTATCCACATCCTTTTCAGAAGCAATGCGGGCTACTTCACTCTGATAATAAGAACCGTTTTTCAGTTTGGCAACCATATCCTCTACCGCCTGCTTTTCAACAGAGGCATCCGGAGTAATCAACCAGGTATCCAAACCGTCCATTAAGGCGCTCAACATACCGATTTCGCGAGGATACTGACTGATTAACTTGTCTCCAGTCGTCTTCGGAAAGACATTCAATGCCTGGAAATATACGCTGCCGCTCTGAGAGGTATCGTCTACTCCGACTTCTGCTTCAAAGCGGACATACTTACCTCCTACCGGATAAACCAATGTACCGTTAGCATGGCAGAATACACCATGAGGGTACAATTTACCGGCAATATATATTTCTTTATCGTACGCATTGATGTTCATTTTCGGTTTAGCCCACCCGGCTACACCATATTCATAAGGAACTTCGTCCAACCAGACAGAGGAACCGTCGGCAGCAATCAAACGGGCATTCCCCCATACAGCCTGGTCGTAGTCCGAACCGTCCGGACCTCCGGAAGTAATAAGCACGAGCTTATCCACTCCCTTCAAATCCACAACAAAAGGAGCTGCTTTCTCTTTATGCTTCACCCATCTGGAGATGACCGGCATCCCGGATTTCCGAAGCTCGGAGCGCAATTCCGATTTTGCTTTAACTGATGCATCAATCCATGTTTCCACCTTTTTCTGCTTCGGTCCGGCCGATACCAGCATGGAGGAGGAAAGGAATAATGATGCAATTAATAAGTATTTATTCATGCGTTTAAATTTAAAGGAGAGTTGGAGTTAAAGCGCTGCTTTTTTATTTGTAAAGCGTAAGCCATCATTGTCGTGATAGCAAGCCCATTCATCAACGATAGCACCTTCGGGACCAGCCATCATGAAGTGGAATGTTCCCAGTTGTTTCAGACGCAATACATCACCTACTTTCTGAACAACGAAGTTTTTACTCTTAATCGGACCGTGCATAGCAGGGATAGCCGGAGCATTCGGTGTCTCGTCTCCTACTTCGGAGAAGTTGTAAACCCATCCTTTTTCTACCATCCATGATTCGTGTTTAGCTGGGAATTTAGTTTTTACATGTGCATGTTCAGGTATCATCTGTCCCGGAAGCAAATAGATAGCGTGAGCAAAGTATCCGTATTCTGCATCATTTACCCAGAAGATACCGCCCATACCTACGTTTTCGAAGTCACCCAAACCGAAGTCGGTAACCCACATGTCCTTAGCCATCAGGTCGGTGAAAGGTACACCATAGAAATCAAACATATCTTTCATTGCCTTCATAGCAACTTCTTGCTGGAATACGCCGTCTTTATAGAAATCGGCGTTCGTGAACTTTTTAGAATAAGCCATCTCTTTATTAATTTTACAGTTAGTATTATCCTTGCATTCATTTTTGCAATCGGAACCGCATTGTTCCGTGCATTGTCCTTTTCCTGCTGCTGCACAGCAAGTAGCTTCACCATTAGACGATTTACCGCAACATGCAACCATTGAGCTCAGTAGCAGAGCAAAAGCCGCAGACTTGATAGTAAGTACTTTTTTCATTTTCTCTTGTTTGTTTACTTTTGATTAGTAATTAAATTATTTGTGTTCTGTGTAAAAATTATTCAATTGCAATTCCTTCTATCTCAATCAGTAATTCATCCCGGCAAACATCCGCACACATATAAGATATAGGTATATTCAACCGATAGCCCTCGAGCAGTTGACGTGCTTCTTCATAAAAAGACTTTTCTTTCAGATAAACACGAAGCATCTTCAATTTGGCATCGCCAATCAATTCAGCAATATTTTCCATTGTAATATGCAATTGCTTTCCAAGTCCGACACCTACCAGTGTTTCTTCTCCGCGGATGGCAGCCGTACCGGAGATATAAACCAGACGTCGCCCGTTGAAGGTCATACTCTTGGCACGTTCGAATTTCGGAGTTGTTTTCTGTTTGCCCGCCACTTCCAGAACCTGCTCTGAGTAGGCATGAGCAGCAACCTGCAACTTATTATCAATCGGGGTAGCATAACAATCCGGTGAGGCAAAAACAGCTGCATCCACATCAACCAGGATTCCTCCCAAGTTAGTTCCTATGCCTGTAGCCGCAGGATATCCGTTGCGCCAGTCTGCATTAGCATAAAAATCACTACGGGCATTATTAAACATCTGATAGTGTTGGTCGGCACCTTCAAACTTCGTAATCTGTTCGATATAATTCCACTGACGGATAATGCTGTTGACGGGGAATCCTTCCTTCCGCAAGACCTCTCCTAACAGGCGAAGTACCTCTACGGATTGTTGTTCCATACCGAAATTGATTACATCCCCATGAAAGCCGCCGGCAAACAGGAAACGCCCTTCTGCATTTTCCAACAGGACATAAGGAAATCCGGCATGATAACGATTGGTTATCCGGTCGCCTTCATCCGCTTTGTAACTATGGACTTCAAGTATCAAGCCTGCATTCAAAGGAGGCTGTGAGACATAACTCAACACAGGTTCATGATTCCCGTAAAACTTACGTATCTTCTCACGCAACAGGATACGGCGTGATACATATTGTTCATTATCCTTTGGCATACCGAAAAATGCCAATCGTAGTATTTGTTCATCCTGAGGCAACTGTGCAAGCAGGTTATCTACCATTACCGCAAAGTCTGCCACTTCGGTAATATATATGCTATATCTTATTTTATCGCAATAGTTCATAAGGAGTTAACGTATTCTGTTAATGCTTCTATATCTTTCTTTGATACTTTTTTATCTATACCGTGCTTATACACGCTGAAAACTTCTTCCATGGTTGCAGCACGTCCTTTAAAGAGATAAGGAGCCGTACGCCATACTTCGCGTAGCGTAGGAGTATCCCATCCTTTTTCAAATTCAATCTCTTCACCTATCCGGTGCATTTTCATATCCGTATAATAAGGGCCGGAGTGGCATTCACCACATTTCAGCTTCTCAAAGACTTTACGCCCTTCCTTTGCCAAGTCGGATAATTCGCCGTTTACCAGATAAGGGCTGGGAACCGGGCGAAGGGATTTCAGATAAGCGTCCACACATTCCGCATCTTCTTCAGTAATATCGAAGAACTGGATGAAATTGTATCCGGCGCGTACGGCTACCTCTGCCGAAGCACGGATACCGGATATCATATTGGGAGGCGTCACATGGCTGAACAACAAACTCTTGCAATTCTTCGGATTCCCTACTCCATCGTTCATCAAATCCCAGTTCATACCATCGGTACGGGCATCTCCGGGATGGCAACCGTTACAACTTTGCCAGTTCTGGAAACAATGGGAAGCATCATTAAAGAAACGTTCGCCCTTGTTCTCGATACTTTCCTCGCGTCCGGGATTCAGGTTCTCGGATGTGACTTCACAGGTGTTGATGTCTACAAAATTCAGTATATCGGCAAAATAAGTAGGTATGATTAGTTTGTCATTTGTCAAAACCATATTACGGGGACCGTTTCCCTGTAAAGGTATACGTTTGCGGATGCCGTAAAGGAAAGTCAAATCATAATCCAGCACGGATTTATCCGGATAATTTTCGAACTTATTAAGCATCGCCTTATGGTCTATCACACTTACTTCATGTGTTCCCGAATGCGTAATAAAGATAGATTCATCATTACAAGCGATACTCCAGATTCCGGCAGCACCACGCTCGGGCTCGTCGACCAGCACAGCTCCGACAAACGCTTGCTTGGCTACGTCTATCACACTGAACGCACTTGTATTCATCCAGCCCTGTTGCAACTGGGAAGTAGGAACGGCGAAGCGCCCGAGGTTATGGGATACATAGATATATTTGCCATCCGGCGTAATACAGATTCCGCGCAACGCATTACTGCCATTAGCCAGTTGTATATCTTTTACCTTTTCGAAACTGTCCATATCGATTACCGAAACACAAGCTGCTACATAATCTATATCCGCCCGCTGTGCCGGAAGGAAATTGGATACGAACATATACTTTCCGTCCTTGCTGAACACGGCAGATTTAGGCTCACGCAATACTTTTACGGTACGTTCGACTTTACGGCTCTCCGGATTAATTTCGGTAACCGTATTGGAAAACTGGTTGCATACATAAATATGTTTCTTATCCGGTCCGAACATCGGATAACAAGCTCCGGAACCTGTAGGAATAGATGCTTCTATCCTGCCCGACTCCAACAAAAGGACCTGTAAATGACCGGTAGTACCGAAAGTAGTCACATATGCTTTATCGCCATCCAACAAAATTCCGGTAGGCTGTTCATCCATAGGGAAAGAGTGCAACAAGGCCTTGCCATCCGGTGAGAAAATATCCACACGCTTCATTCCTTTCCCGGCAATCAACATCTCCCCTTTTTCATTCAGAACAATATCCGAAGGAAAGAAAGGCGGATTGCTTGCCGATGCAAAAGAAATACAGCAACCGGCAAAATATGCCAGCAGAGACTTCCTCAACATATATTTGTAGATTTTCATGGTATATTATTTGTTATATTCTTTGTGCTTTACTATATCCTAACTCGGCCGAAACATTCAGGGCTACCTTTCTGATAAATTCTGCGGAAACTCGTATCACTTCTTTTACCAGACGGTCTTTCGGACCGGAAATCCAGATAGCGCCACAAGGATACCCGGTATAATTGAATATAGGGGCTCCGATACAGATAACGCCACTCATCTCTTCTTCATTATCCAGCGCATATCCCTGTTTACGAACTTTTTCCAGTTCCTCCAGATAAGTATCCCGGTCTGTAATTGTCCTGGCATTATAACGTTCAAACTTCATATACGATAAATAACGGTCGCGCACCGTATTAGGGAGATAGGCCATAATCGCTTTGCCGGGAGCCGAACAGTGTAACTCGAACGACTTGCCGGGTGAAAGGATGAAACGAAACGTATGATGCCCTTGTGCCTGTTCGATAAAGATTCCTTTTTCCTCTCCCAACACCCCGAAACATGCAGTTTCTTTTACCTGGTCACGCAAATCACGCAAACGGGGTAAAACGGTTTCCAGTAAATTATGCTCATTCAGCGACCTGAATCCTAATGTTAATAATTTGCGGGATAACTTATAGCGCTTCGTCTCTTCATTATATATAAGGTAGTCCAAACGGACCAAAGTATTCAGAATACGATAAGCCGTTGTCTGCGAAATATCAAGGTCGGACTTGATATTCTGCAACGTTTCCCCCTGATTATGAAAAGACAAGTACTCGAGAACCGCAATTCCTTTTTCCAAATTGGGAACCTTATAATTCTCTTCCGTCTTTTCCATATTTGGAATATTACTTTCCATATTTGAAATACTGTTTCAGATTTGAATCAAATATAAAGTGGCAGACAGGAATCCTATTATAAAGTATGTAAAAATACGTTAAGTATGTCGTAAAGCATAAATATGCAATGAACAATAAATAAAGGTACTACGTATAGCTTCACGAATAGCCATTTATTAAAAGACCTTATCATAAGTAATCAAAGTATATCTGTTTTCAGATACAATCCATCTCCTCAATAAAGATGGGACAAAGAAGCCGGAAACAACTCCTTCTTGTATTACAAAATATCAGCCATTCCTCTCCCAAAATGACACTTTGATTAAATAACCCCCTTTTTACTGACCGTACATATATAAATATAAGGCATTCCAGAAGGAATCTGCCTCTTTTTTAGCACTAAAAGGAGGTTTTTTACATACTATCCGGAATATAAACACCTTTATTCACCACATATTTCCTGTTACATCCGACTAAAAAACAACTATCCGTACATATAAATACAACTATCCGCGCGGACAAAACATATATGTTTTGACTTTAAAGCATATATGTTTTGAAATCGAATCATATATGCTTTGTTTTTGATACTTTTGGGTGGAGATTCGGTTCTGTAATAGTACTGATATCGGATCAAATACAAATATTAAAAGGATTATTATTACCTGTATAATGTATAAATATGATTAGACGCCAATGACATGAAAAATGCGGACTAACACATGCTATTCACTTCTTAATCGTCGTTTTACACATCACAAGTATCTAATAAACAATATCCGCATATTTATCCATTAGCAAGCATTATGCCATCTCCGCAAACAAACTGATAAAGCCATCTCCCATGAGAATCGTATATTCGCAACCGCTCCCGTATATTATTCGTACAAGCAACACATGAACAGGGTATTTTGTCTTTTTGACATTTTGATAACCCTCTCTGCCCCAAGTCCGGGAGATTCATGCTGCAACAGGTTATTTTATATTTAAAAACATACGCATTACAAAGTTTTTACTACCTTTGGCAGTCCAAGATAAGTTTTTTATACGATATCAGATTTTAAACATTATAGTATTATGGCGAAAATAAAAGGAGCTGTTGTTGTAAACACAGAACGATGCAAGGGCTGTAACCTTTGTGTGGTAGCCTGCCCCTCGGACGTGTTAGAACTGCACCCACGTGAAGTAAACAATAAAGGGTATCACTACGTGTATATGAAAAACCCTGACGATTGTATCGGCTGTGCAAGCTGCGGATTAGTTTGTCCGGATGGTTGTTTAACAATTTACAAAGTAAAAATCTAAATAGTTGACCAGCAACAGTTGCCCATACCTGTCAACTGTAACCCGTCAACTGTCAACTCAATAAAAGTATGGCAGAAGAAATTAAATTAATGAAAGGTAACGAAGCCATCGCACACGCAGCAATCCGCTATGGTGTGGACGGATACTTCGGATACCCGATTACTCCCCAGTCGGAGATATTGGAAACCCTGATGGCGGAAATGCCTTGGGAAACTACAGGAATGGTAGTGCTACAGGCTGAAAGCGAAGTTGCAGCTATTAATATGGTATACGGAGGTGCCGGAACAGGCAAGCGTGTCATGACGTCTTCATCAAGTCCCGGTATCAGCCTGAAACAAGAAGGTATCTCTTACATCGCAGGAGCGGAACTACCTTGCCTGATTGTCAACGTAATGCGCGGAGGCCCCGGACTGGGAACCATCCAGCCCAGCCAGGCCGACTACTTCCAGACGGTAAAAGGTGGCGGACACGGCGATTACCGCCTTATCACCCTTGCCCCTTCTTCCGTACAGGAAATGGCCGATTTCGTAGGTTTAGGTTTCGACCTTGCTTTCAAATATAATAACCCGGCTATCATCCTTGCCGACGGTATCATCGGACAGATGATGGAAAAGGTTGTAATGCCTCCTTTCCGTCCCCGCAGAACAGAGGAGGAAGTAGTTGCCGAATGTCCGTGGGCTACACAAGGCAGAACAGGCAATCGTAAACCGAACATCATCACTTCACTGGAACTGGACCCGGCTATCATGGAAGAAAACAATATCCGCTTCCAGGCTAAGTACCGCAAGATTGAAGAGAATGAAGTCCGTTACGAAGAATTCCATTGCGATGATGCCGAATATTTGCTGATCGCTTTCGGTTCATCCGCACGTATCTGCCAGAAAGTAGTAGAAATAGCACGTGCAGAAGGTATCAAACTCGGCTTGCTCCGGCCAATTACGCTTTGGCCGTTCCCGAAAGATATTATTGCCCAATATGCCAATAAGGTAAAAGGCATGCTCTCCGTTGAACTGAATGCCGGACAAATGGTAGAAGATGTTCGCTTAGCCGTAAACGGCAAAATTAAAGTAGAGCACTTCGGACGTCTTGGAGGTATCGTATTCACTCCGGATGAAGTATTGAATGCGTTAAAAGAAAAATTATTCTAATCGCATGGTCCGGAGAAGCAAATTAGATACGGTAATGACCTGGATATTCATGGTTCTGGCTGTTGCAGCAGTTATCTGCTATTTTACAGTAACCGACCATACCGCTTTCCTGTACTGCGGAGGTGCAGCTATCTTTATCCGCCTGGTTCAATACCTGATGAGATTTATCAGCTAATCAATAGTATGCCAATTAAAAATATGCCAGCCTGTGGATTATGGCATATCGGCCAATTAGCAAATTGAAAAATTATTAATATGGAACTCAACGAAATAATTAAACCGGAAAACCTTGTATACGACAAACCAAGGTTGATGAATGAAAATCCCATGCACTATTGCCCCGGTTGCAGCCACGGTGTGATACATAAGCTGATTGCTGAAGTAGTAGCCGAAATGGGTATGGAAGATAAAACCATCGGCGTTTCCCCCGTAGGATGTGCCGTATTTGCATATAACTATCTGGATGTAGACTGGATTGAAGCCGCACACGGACGTGCACCTGCCGTAGCAACAGCTATCAAACGGCTGAATCCCGGAAAGATGGTATTCACATATCAGGGAGATGGTGACCTTGCTGCTATCGGAACAGCCGAAACAATCCATGCAGCCAACCGCGGCGAGAATATCGTAATCGTATTCGTAAACAATGCCATTTATGGTATGACCGGCGGACAAATGGCTCCTACTACATTGGAAGGCATGCCGACTGCCACCTGCCCTTACGGACGAGACATCGCACTGAATGGTTATCCATTGAAAATTGGTAATTTGCTGGCTCAGCTGGAAGGAACTTGCCTGGTAACCCGCCAGAGTGTCCAGACTGCTGCTGCTGTCCGCAAAGCCAAAAAGATGTTACGCAAGGCTTTTGAAAACTCAATGGCCGGCAAAGGTACCTCTATTGTCGAATTTGTCTCTACCTGTTCATCCGGTTGGAAGATGACCCCTGAAAAGGCAAACAAATGGATGGAAGAAAACATGTTCCCGTTCTATCCGCTGGGCGACCTTAAGAATAAGGAATAAAGCACAGGACTGTGAAATTGAGAATTATAAATAGCATTATTAATTCAGCCAAAAAGACAATGTAGCATTTATCTGCTCATTGATATATTGGCACATTTGCACATTATTACAATGAAACAAGAAATAATCATAGCAGGTTTCGGCGGACAAGGTGTATTGTCTATGGGTAAAATCCTTGCTTATTCCGGACTGATGGAAGGAAAAGAAGTAAGCTGGATGCCTTCATACGGACCTGAACAGCGCGGTGGAACAGCGAACGTGACCGTTATATTAAGCGACGACCCTATCAGCTCGCCCATCTTAAACGAATATGATGTTGCCATCATCCTGAACCAGCCTTCAATGGACAAGTTCGAGAAAAAGGTAAAAAAAGGCGGTATCCTGATTTACGACGGATATGGTATTCATACTCCGGCAACACGTACCGACATTCACGTTTATCGTGTGGATGCAATGGATGCAGCTACCGAAATGAAAAATGACAAGGTATTCAATATGCTTATCCTGGGTGGCTTGTTGAAAGTTGTTCCTATGGTAAAACTCGAGAATGTACTTGCAGGACTGAAGAAGTCACTGCCCGAACGCCATCATAAATTAATCCCTATGAATGAGGCGGCCATCAAAAAAGGTATGGACATCATACAGAAAATGCAATAATGCATTTATATTTCAATATGCTGATATGTCAATTATAGCATGTGCCAATTAATATAAATTGTAATATTTTATTAGCGCATTTTGACATATTGGCATATTGCCGCATTATTACATTAGCACTTTATTCCTATCTTTGCACCCCATGAAGCGTTGCTTATACATATTACTTATATTATTGATAACATCTGTCGCGGTTACTGAAGCACAACGCCGGCCTTCGCAAGGCGGAAAAGGTGGTTTTTCCCTAAGTAACCTATCCTCTGCTTCCCAAGAGGTTCCGGACAGTTTATTAGTACCGGATAGCGCATCGATGCAGAACAAGCGCATCATTGGCTACCGCGTTACTCCTTTGCTTGGAGAAGTTTACGTTGCCCCCATGGATACGCAACGGCTCAATTTTTCAAACAGGACACTGGTTGAGTCCAATTCTCTGGCTTTAGGTTATCTTGCCAATCTGGGTTCATCGGCACAAACCCGCATGTTCTCCGAACGAAAGGAAGCACGGGACTTTATCTTTGCCGATGCCTACGACTACTATATCACGACTCCGGAAAATGCGTACTTTTATAATACAAAAATCCCCTACACCAATATCATGTACACTACCGCAGGTGGTAGCGACAACAAAGAAGAACAGTTGAAGGGAACCCTGACACTAAACTTTGGGAAAAAGATTAATATCGGAGGTGATATCGACTATATTTATGGTAGAGGGCATTATAAAAACAATGGTAACAAGTTGCTGAGTTATCGCCTGTTCGGCAGTTATGAAAGCGACCGGTATGAAATCCATGCCTTTCTGAGCAACTTCAACTTCGTAAACTATGAAAACGGGGGATTGGCAAACGACTCTGTCATCACCCACCCCGACCAGTATTTTGAAAACGGACGGCAAGGGAGCAATGACCCCAAGTCATTCGACATCCGCTATCCGGCAAGTGTATGGAACCGTGTCCGGGGCAAACAGTATTTTTTCACGCATCGTTACAACCTGGGGTTCGAAAGGGAAACTGCCGAAAAAGATTCTTTGGGTAATACCATTATGCAGTTTGTCCCTGTATCGAGTATTATCCATACCTTCGAATACAATGACAATACCCGCCGTTTCATATCCGAAGGCACACAAATAGACTCTTGTTATCGGAATGCAGATGGTACTCCACGCATATATGGTTTGGACAACCAACTGGACGATCGTGCATCCTCCTGGTATTTAAGGAACACATTCGGACTTTCACTGCGTGAAGGTTTCCAAAATTGGGCTAAATTCGGATTGACTGCATTTGTTACCTTCGATAAGAGAAGGTTCCAGTTACCGGCAGCCATACCGGGATTAAATTATGGCCCGAACGGAAGAGGCACCAATCCCACTCCTACTTCCCTGAATTTCCCGTTAGTGGATAAATATGATGAGTTCTCAACCTATATCGGCGCAGAAATATCCAAACGGCAAGGGACCTTATTGACTTATGATGCCCGGGGAGAACTCTGCCTGGTAGGTCCCGATATTGGAGAATTCCGTGCAACAGGACATTTACAGACACAGTTCAAGTTATTCAGAAAAGATGCTATCATTCGGGCGGAAGGTTATATAAAGAACGTTACACCGGCATTTTATTTACGCCATTTCCATTCCCGTTATTTCTGGTGGGACAACGACTTGTCGATGATTCAACATATCTATGCAGGGGCTAAAGTGGACTTAGAGTCTACCCGAACCCAACTGTCAGCCGGAGTAGAAAGTATACAGAATTATGTATATATTAATAAAGAGGGTGTTCCCGAACAGAAAAATGGAAACCTGCAAGTGCTGAGCGCACGGCTCAAACAAGATTTCAAATACCGGGCTTTCGGATGGGAAAACGAAATCGCTTACCAGCTCAGCAGTGATAAGGATGTATTGCCATTGCCATCCCTCAGCCTTTATTCGAATATGTACCTGCAGTTCAAAGTAGCCAAAGTGCTAAGCATACAAATTGGTGCAAATGTATATTATAACACAGCATACAAAGCACCTTACTACGAACCTGCTACCCAGCAGTTCCAACTACAGGATAAAGTGGATGTAGGTAATTATCCGCTTATGAATGCCTATGCCAACTTTCACCTGAAACAAGCTCGTTTCTTTGTGATGGGGTATAACTTAAGTTCCTTGTTCGTCGATCCGAACTATTTCTCTCTGGCACACTATCCGCTTAACCCGATGGTGTTGAAATTAGGTATTGCTGTAATGTTCAACAATTAAGCAGTCTGGACCATGAGGTCAAAAAAACTGATTATGCTTTATGCCGGCTTACTGGTGGTGGCTATTGCTACTATGGTAATGCTATGGCGAATTATGAAGCACAGCCCGGAAGAAATACTACCTCGCGACTATCCGGAAATCAAAGCAGAAGGAATCCTCCGCATGGTAACCGAATATAATCAATCCGGCTATTATATAGCAGGAGATACCATCGAAGGTTTCCAGTATGAGTTAAGTCAGGCGATAGCACAAATATCAGGATTGGAAGTTCAAACCCATCTGGTAATGAGCCTGGCCGAAAGCTTCGAAATGCTTGCCAATAATAAATGCGATATAATTGCCCGGAATATTCCGACCACCAGCGAAATCAAAGAAGATTATCTGTTTACAGAACCGATCGTACTGAATAAGCAAGTATTGATTCAGCGTACTGAAAAGGCAAACAACGGTATCAAACCGATACGAAACCAACTTGACCTGGCTGGTAAAACGCTTTATATTCCTAAAGATTCTCCGGCACAACTCCGCCTTCAGAATCTCAGCCATGAAATCGGAGATACAATCTATGTAAAGGAAGACGATTTATATTCCGGCGAACAGCTAGCCATTATGGTGGCGAAAAAGGATATAGACTATGCCGTCTGTGACCAGCAAATTGCACGAAAATCGAAAGAACTGTTACCTGAGATAGATATAGAAACAGACATCAGCTTCACACAACTCCAGTCTTGGGCCGTACGCAAAGACTCCCCTATCCTGCTCGACAGCCTCAACAGTTGGCTGAACCGGATAAAGGAAAGTGGCCTTTACAACAAAATCTATAAAAAATACTATAGTAGGTGACAGGTGACAGGTGACAGGTGACAGGTGACAGGTGACAGGTGACAGGTG